>JAHFBQ010000016.1 GCA_023249935.1 bacterium | reverse complement strand
AGATGGCTTTGGCTGTTTCGTCACTCGCTAAAGTTATGCCAACGGCAGCAAAACCAACAATGTCCCTTTTTTAGATTAAATGAAGGAATTTTTATTGACATTAAAGACGGTAGATCCCAGCACCTAGGCTGGGATGACAGAGAAAAGCCATTCTCAGGAAAATCAACTACTTGAGCCCTTTTTTATTGGAAGCTACAGTCTTCTAGACTGCTTTCTTGTTGGGTACTACGGATTTTTTATTCTTTGCCTCAACTGACAACCGCCATGTCGGACCAGCAATCAGTTGATCGATGATGAAATTAACACGTTTCGTTGTAAGCCAACGTGATTGTAGTGGATACAGAGCAAAAAGTGTAGCCATAATAGATCTGGCAACATCTAATGGCTTAATGACTGAACGATCGGTAATTTTAAGCACTACCCCCCCACAAAGCTTGCCCTGATGCTTTGGCTTAAGTGCCCGCTCACTACTCTCTGGTGTAAACGAAGTCGCTTCGAAGATTACTCCAGGAATCTTTTGTTCATTAAGCCTATCAGCTAGCATTGCACCATCAACCCAAGGTGCTCCAAATTGTTCAAATGGCATATCTGTGCCACGCCCCTCACTATAATTTGTCCCTTCAAATGGAACCACCATCGGATAGCAAAATTGTGAGCGTAATGAACTAAGATTCGGCGAAGGAGGCACGTAATGATGTCGCAAATATCTAAGCGCTTCAGCCTGTGAACCCTTTGTGCTAATAACACTCAAAGTACAACCAATATTTTTAGCAGCCATTTTAGCTATTTCACCCATAGTCATATCGTGAACAAATGGGATATTTATTTTGGCGAGAAATGAACTGTAAGCTGGATCAAATTCAGCCCCACTCGGCCCCCATCCCTTAATTGGATTTGGTCGATCAAGAACAAGAATAGAGACCTTTGCTGCTGCCGCAGCTTCTAGCATATTAACCATAGTCGAAATGTACGTGTAACAACGCACCCCCACCCCCTGTAGATCAACAAGCACTAAGTCAACACCTTTAAACATGGCTGGCTGCGGCTTGCGTATCTTGCCGAAATGTAACGAGTAGATTGGGCACCCTATTTTTGGATGCTTGCTATGTGCAACATCAGCAAAAGCCTCTTTGCTTCCATCAAACCCGTGCTCAGGCGCAAAGAGCGCTACAATTTCAAATGATTGTTCTTTGCGATCAGCAAGACGATGCAACACTTCAACCAGATGCTCATGATGATTATCTCTAGCAACAATGCTTGCCTTATGACACAAAATGCCGATTTTTTTACCCTTAAGATACTTGCCCGGTGCAGCACAAAGTCTATCCGCTCCCGTTTTAAACTTTCCAACTACACGCTGTACCGAAAAACAGCTTATTACCATTAACAAAGTCGCCGCTCGCCAAAGAAATTGGTGCATAACTCCCCCCAGATAGATATCAAATGCTTCCTAAAAACCCCTTTGTATACTGTACTTTGTATTGATAAAATCACGCAAGCGAATACAAGAAGAGGCGGTTTTTTCTATACTGTCTCTAAAAAACCGATATATTATTCAAAGTTGCTGAAATTTTGCTGTTCAACCTTTTAAAGACGGGGTCTCTCGCATGTTTCATAAACTTATCAAACCGCTCATTGGCCTTTGCCTGTTGGCAGTGGTCTACAGCGTTGGCAGCCGCGTATACTTATACCACACACACGCACAGGCACCCCAAGTCACTATTGAAGGTCTCAAAAATGAAGGTTATTACAAAGGAACTATAGAAGCAAAAATAGCAATCAATAACCCTTACAAAATCGCTACAATCGTAGCACAACTTGATCAAAAACCATTCCAAGGCATCCCTGCAAATCCAGGAAGTCGAAAAATATCCCATACATTTTCACTCAATACTGAGCAGTTAGAATACGGCGAACACACGCTCCATCTCCTTGTTACCGACGCAAGCAAAAATAAAAATTCTGGAGAGTTTGTTGTTAAATTTTTTGTAGACAATTTACCACTATCGGTAACGTTTTTAGAGACCAACTACCGTGTAGATCTAGGCAAAACAGCACATCTCAAAGTAAAAGCCAATAAGCCTCTTGCCACAGCTACAATCAAAGTAATGAATCAAGAGTACTGCTGCTATGCCGACAAACCTGGCAGCTCATCCTATGAATGCTTCATCCCAATTGGTTGCGAAGAAACCCCATCATCACATGACATTGTCGCCCAGATAACTGACCATGTAGGACAGACACAAAAAATTACTGCCAATTTAGAGGTAGTACAATTTAATTTCCCTAAGCAAAAAGGCTTTAGCGTCAGCGCTGAAAAATTGGCCGCAGAACGCGAAATCAGCATGAAACAGGACGTTCTTGGTGAAGCAATCACTCGCTGGGCAAAAGAATCCCCAAACCAAAAATTATGGCAAGGCCCATTTGTCCTGCCAATGCAGGCGAAACGCATGACAACGCCTTTTGGAGAAATACGTGTAACACCTGAGAAGGGGCGTTACCTTCACAAAGGCCTCGATCTTGCCAACATGCCTCGCAGCATCGTGTGGGCAGCTCAACATGGTAAAATCATCATCAAGGAGCGTTTTGCAATGTCTGGCAATACGGTGGTTATCGATCACGGCCTAGGTATCACTACGGTGTATGCGCACCTTGATAGCTTTGCCGACATAGAAGTTGGCCAAGATATAAAAAAAGGTAGCCCTCTTGGTAAGGTCGGCATGACCGGTTATGCAAACGGTTATCATTTGCACTGGGAACTGCTTGTTAACGGCACCGCCGTTGATCCATTGGAGTGGACAGACAAAGTTTATTAAGACTTTTAGATTCAATGAAAAAGGGTCGCTGCGGTTTTGCAGCGGCCTTAATTACTTTACCTACTGTAAGGTTCGGACAAATTCATCTATACAAGCAATCCGCGCGGCTAATGCAGGATGTGATTGTGATAATACAGAATCTTCACCCAAGGCTTCTCCGCCGAGGAGAGAGAGCGCGACACTTTTTGTTAAAGCCTCCCCCAGCACAGAAGCTTTTTTGCCTAACCGCTCACATGCAAATTCATCTGCAGCTAACTCTTGCTGTTGAGACTCTCCAGATGATACAGAACAACCTTGTATTGATGCTCTATGACCTAGTACAACGTGCCCTATTTCATGCATTATAAGGGCTTTAATTTCATCTTCTGTCAAATACGCCATTAATAGTGCATCAATTATTATTACTGGTTGGTCGTTTTCAATCTGCCTAACAATAGGCATAATTGCTCGCGTAAATGGGGAGAATCTTATTTTTACCTTTACTGAGCTATCCAATTCACCGCATACCTGCGTAATGAACTGATGTAACAGGGGAAAATTTTCTGCTTTAACCGTTTGATCAAACAGATATGGATTATGGTTTTGCCACAGAGCTTGGTACCGTGTAGTAGTTATATCTGCTATGGCTGCAGGAGACAATTCTGCCGAAAGCAAAAAATCTCTAAACAAGGTATAACGAAGGACTCCTGAATAGACATAAGTGCGCTCATGATGTTTATTTGTTCTCATAAAGTCCTGTCTTCTCAGCTGCTGTGGGGTATCCAAAATATTTTCTGGGACAATCCAGTCGTAGACCCGCGAGTAAGCTAAAAGAAGCGTTTTTGCAAAGTCTTTTTCACGTACTGCACTAACAGATTTTGCGAATGTCCTCAAACGAACTTGCATTTCGATTATAATCTCTATGAGATAATTAATAACATCATCCTGAAAAAAGCTCCACTGATCTGCCCATTTATTGGCGATGTCTGCTCTTTGGCTCTGAGACAGAGCTGATGATTGGGGATGACTATTCATGATATAAGCAAGGATAGCAAGTCGCACTTGCACTGGATCACAACTGATTTTTCTGGAAGAACAAGGCTCAGCACAGCTTGCAGCAAAAAATCTTCTAGCTTCTACATTGATTGATTCAAATTTTTGTTGAGCAGATGCATAAATACGAGCACTACTAAGTGCCGTAACACTAGAATTTAAACATAAGACGTGTAAGGAGCTGAACAAAATAATAAGAAACAATCTCATCAGCATTCTCCTAATAGTTTACCCCCCCCCACACAAATTGCCAATCTGGCAATACACGGATGACTGCTCATGGTATTAATAATGCCAAATTTTCCGAAGAAGACAAGCTCGAAATCAGAAATAATACTGAAATAATCAATCTTTCCCTTGTTTCCAAGATTTTTATGCCCCTTGCGGCTATATTCAATTTGAATATAATAAATAGATGCCGAAAATAAACAATTTCACGACATTTGAATATTTATTTCTAATAAATTGGGGTTATTTATGAAAATTAATCATTTTATAAGCATGTTTCTGCTTATTCTTATAATTTTTATAGGAACAAGTGATTTAATTAAGGCTTCTAATCATCAACCACAAACACCTCCTCAAAGGCTTCTAGGCGTTACAGAGGTGTTCACTCCTCAAGGATCTTCAGTTACCGTTTTTAGAGAACAACCACAACATGCTTCAGATACTCTAGGTGCTGTTCCATTTGCACTACCTACAAGAGGAGCTGTAATGTCAAGATCTACAGCTTGTTTAACTGCACTTCTTGATGGTGATACAATGCCTACTCAAGCCACCCCCACCAGAAGAACTGGATATATCATTTTTCCACCGGATGTTTACCAACAAATAGAGACCTCTTTCACTCCAATGGAGAACACTGCAGCAACTGCCGCCGTTCCTGCAAAAAAACCTCTTTTAAAGCTGGCTGAGCGTGTTGAGTCAATGACACCAAAAAAATTCAGAGCAGAACGAGCATCACTACGATCAACTCCTGTGAACACCCCCCCTGTTAGAAGACTTTTATATGAAGATGATGATACTGCTGAAGAAGTTAAAGCAAGGCGCGCAATGCGAGCTTCTTATGGACCTGCTGCATGTTGTGTAGCTTTAAATTCTGATGATGATCTTAATACCCCTCCCGTTACTCAGCAGTGCTGTGTAGCTCAAGATATGGATAATGCCGATGAAGCCGCGAATAATACTGCTACCTCTCAAAAAACAACTCGACGCCAACTAACTAATGAGGAAAGAGATGCGGCTGCGGCGCATAAACACAGGAAACAAGAGGAAAGAGCTGCCAAAATATTTGCTACAACTACAGGCAAGAAAATTGCGGATGCTACGGGAAAATTTATGCAAAGTAAAGATTTGGTCACTCTCACAGATAAAGAATTAAGACTCTGCCATCTCTTGCAGCCCATAGCTGATGAGGTAAGACGAGAGATTATACGCAACGAAGGAAATGCTTTAAAATCCATTACCACCCAAATGTCAGCACCAAGAAATGCTGAAGCATCTGCCGGAACCACAGCATGCACAGCAGGAGAAACCATAGATTTATCACACATCGTTCCAGAGAGTGCTATAATGAGCATGTTTCTAAATCCAAACACATGCGCGTTTCTTACTAAAAAAACCGAAGCTCCTTATACAACCTCGCTAGCGTTTCATCTCGATCCAGCGGTGATTGAAGCTAAGTTATCGCCAGAGTCTCCACTACGAAGAAGATTCCAAAATAAAGATACAGTAAGATTACCAGGGACATTTGTTGTCTGTCTTCATCCAGTTGATAACCAAGAAGGTCTTTTTCAATCTGTATTTCATACCTGTATCCATAGACCCTCCGATGTTTTGTACACTAGAAAACCTGTTTCTGTAGCTGCAGAAATATTTGATGGACAATTAGCCTTTAGGCTAATAGGTATTGAAGATGTTGAAGCTTTTCCAACTCAAAACGCTCTTCCTAAAAGTTCTGCAAAAAACGCTATTCCTGATGATAGCGGTAGTGATAGTGAGGGTCGCAACGCATGGTGGTAATGGCGATTAGACATGAACCCCATCGGTAATTTCTAAGTATATTTTTGAAGGGCAAACTCCTAAAGAGAGTTTGCCCTTTTTATTTATCTAAGCACAATTCATGTTAGCTAATCGATATAACCGAACCGTTAGTTAGTTGCTCAAGCGTGCTAGAGCTCAAACTAAAAAGCGCATGCGGAGTCCCCGCAGCTGCCCATAGTTCCTCATACTGAAGTAAGTCTTTATCAATAAATGTTTTTACGGTTTGAATATGCCCAATTGGGGGAACGCCGCCAATTGCAAAACCTGTTACCTCGCGAACAAATGTAGCATCAGGCTTCTCAATTGCCTCACCAAGGCTGGCCTCTATTGCCTTTTCATTCACTCGGTTACCACCACTTGCAAGAACTAAAATAGGTTGCTGCGTCACGACAGTACGAAATATAAGCGATTTCACAATCTGCTCTACTCGACAACCAACCGCAGTAGCAGCGTCTTGAGCCGTACGAGTACTAGCCTGTAATTCAATAACTTTGCACGGAAATCCCTTACTAGAAAGGGCGTTTTGTACACTTTGGGCTGCATTGCTCAAAGATGTTCCATTTTCCATAAAAACTCCTTTGTCGAATTCTTACTCTTCAAACAACAGCAATGCTGTTGCAATCGGCCTTTCTTCACAGCGCCCAGCCAGTTGATCATTACCGCCAGGAGTTGTTATCATACGTTTCTGTAACCACAATCCAACATCGGCACCGCTACTTGCAAGCATAGCCTGCGTACATCCTAATCCCTGCATCAACTGCGCAATCGACGCGAGATCGGCACCACAAACATCGCTTGCATCTCCACCTTCAGCAACAACAATCTTAAGCAACCCATCATTTGTGATACCAAGTGCAGTATGTGCATTTTGCTTGACAACGAAAGCGCTCAAAACTTCCTCGTTACTCAAGTCTGTCGTAATTTCATCAGCCAACAATGTTGGCAAGCCACCCTGCACAATCCGCTGTGCAAAATTTTCAACCACCTTACCATCTTCAACTAAGGAAACAAGCCCTTGAATAGCAAATATCCCATCACGCTCCAAATCAAGCATTGTCGTTTTTATTGATGCTGTGCATGGTTTTGTAAGACAAGACTGCCAATCAACCACAGCTAATGGATGTTTTTCACCAATACGTACTACATATCCTTGCCGCGGAATCGATCCGCTACCCCAAAAACTTCTCACCTGTACCAACTGCCCACGATCAACGACAAGCTCTATTCCTTCACACGTCGTCTTTGTCTCGCAACCAAAAAATGCATTGTAGGCAACTACTTCATTGTCTGCCGCCGGCTGATTAATTTTATCAAGGAGGATAGCTTGATCATGTATCTTCACCTCCCAAGCTATTTTGGTATTGTTTAATGACAAAATCCGCTCCTCTGCATCGATTACCAGCGTAGGCCGACTAAAGCCTGGATCACTGTACGGATATGAATCCATAATTAAGAGCGCTTGAGGACACCCATCAAAACGACCCGATCTACGAAAACCACCAACCACAACACCAACTGATGGATTATGCCGCGCTCCCATACCCGAAAGCTCCTCTCTGGCACAAACATCTCCTGCCGCCTTACTAAGGCGTAGTGACTGTAAAGCTTTCGTATCTACCGATAGAATATGAATTTTTTGATCGGGAATACATGCGTACTCAATACTTTTCCCATGAACGGCACCAACTAGAAAAAACACCCCAGAAACCAACATAGATCTTATTTTAGCATCCATCTTCTTTTCCCCTTTCTCCTGAAAATTTTTAAATCAGCATGAGAAAAAGTATAGAACAAGATAGAAAATTCATCGATTTTTAATTTGATGTTAAGAACCGCTGTATTAATGGCAATCTAGAATTGAGGATAGAAATTATCCCCACTAAAAAAGAAGTACGCGCTTTCTCTAAGAAGATGCCGGGAAACAATCTCGGCATCTTCTTAGTCTATGATCCGCATAAGCTCTTCAAGAGAAACAATGCCCTGAATAACTTTATCAAACCCATCAATGATGTATGGCATGTACCCCTGCTCTTGAGCACGAACAAAAAGCTCGGATGGTGCAAGGTTTTTTACAATACCATCCCGCATACCATCAGTGATCAAACAAATCTCATAGATACCAACACGACCGTAATATCCAGTGTTAAAACAATACTCACATCCTTTTGGCCGCCAGATGGTATCGATTGACTTGCCAAATTGCTCAAATAACACCAATTCTTGCGCCGCAGGAAAATCTGCAACCTTACAAGAGGAACACAACCGCCTTACAATGCGCTGACCAACCGCGGCAGTTAAGGCTGCCGTTAAAAGATAATTGTCTATTCCCATCTCACGAAGTCGAATGATTGAGCTTACAGCATCCCTGGTATGTAGGGTACTCAGTACCCGATGACCAGTCAATGCAGCTTCCATAGCAGTTTGAGCTGTTAAACGATCGCGAATTTCACCAATCAACATAATGTCTGGATCTTGACGCAACATTGCACGCAGACCCTGCTCAAAAGAAAAACCAATTTTTGTGTTGACCTGAGCTTGTACGATCCCCTCAAATGAGTATTCAACTGGATCTTCAAGCGTAATCACCTGTCGTTCACGAACATTTACTGTAGCTAACAAAGCATACAGCGTGGTTGTTTTTCCCGATCCTGTAGGCCCAGTAGTAAGTATTAGACCGTACGGCAGCCGCATAAGACGTAACAATGCAGTCTCTTGAATTCTTGAAAGACCCAAAGTATCGAGACCCAACACATGCTGAGTCGTATCAAGAACACGAATAAGCAATTTTTCACCATGCACTGATGGCAACGTTGCAAAACGCAAATCAACAATTTTCTCTTTATTCCCAACTAAGATCACCACAGAACATTTTCCATCCTGCGGCAAACGCGCATCGCTCACATCAAGATTTGCGAGGATTTTGAAGCGAGCAAGTACCTGCGCTGCTTGGTCTACAGCAACATCCTGGAAAAACTGCAACACACCATCTATGCGCAAACGAACAGAAATACCCTGTGACTGGAAATGCACATGAATGTCTGATGCTCGAGCAACAATTGCTTGATAGAGAATCTCATCAACCGTGCTAACGATTGGATCCTCTAACTTGCCATGTCGTCGCTTCTGCTCTCGACTTTGCACATCATAACAGCCAATACGATTAAAAATCCCCCCCGCTGTAGCCACGGTAAATTATCCCAGCCTGTAGCCAAGCAAGAGACCAATGACGCTGGCACCAAAAAGGAATATATTTTTCTTAACCCACGCAACACTAGCATTGGCAACTGTATTTAAGTCCGCGGTAGAACCAATACCGGTCATCGCTTTGATAGCACTCCAATCTATGGTTAGAATTTTATTGTACTCCAAAAATTTTATTGCAATAAATGCTATCACAATGCCACTGATCAGATATTTGAAGTACTTCTTCAAGAGAAACCCTATACCAAACGCTACAACAAAGTACATTGCAGCGTGCACGGCTTCAGCCGAAGAACCCCCAATATCGTGTGACCATTTTTTCAGATCAACCTTCTGCCAATTAGTTTTAATAGCATCAAAAATGCCGTTGATCGTATTAGTAAATGACATACAAGTCCCCTTTCTCTCAAATAGGCGATAGAACGCTTCTCTTGATAAGATACTGGGGATGAAGTAAGAAAATCTAGCGTCCAGCAGAATTTATAAAAAACACAAATGAAAAAGGCGGGACAATGTCCCGCCTTAAATTCTGGAAAGTCTTGCAAAACTTACTTGACGATCATGTCTTTCAGTTTTTTGCCTGGCTTGAATTTAGGAACTTTTTTACCAGCAATTTTCATTTTCTGGCCAGTCGATGGGTTTACACCCCAACGTTCTTTACGTTTCATAACTGAGAACGTGCCGAAACCGGTTAAAACAACTGATTTACCCTTTTTCAAGGAACCTTCAATTGCCTTTACAAACGATTCCAAAGCACCTTTTGAAGCTGTTTTTGAAAGTTTAGTGTCTTTCGACATGAACTCTATCAAGGCCGCTTTGTTCATATAAATCTCCTTGTTCTGAAATTATATCTACAAAAAAAATCGTTCTAACAAACACGTCACACAATGTCTTATCGTCTAATATGATCCCAGAATTGTTCATCACGAGAGTTTTGTCAAGCTAAAAAACAGACAAGTACCTACTAACAAGTGCCTTGCAATAGCTATTTCCTTAAACAAGCTCTAGTTGACATTTATAAGAAGATGGTGCCGAGGGCCGGACTTGAACCGGCATGGGCGTTAGCCCGAAGGATTTTAAGTCCTTTGCGTCTACCAATTTCGCCACCCCGGCATATTACAAAAAATGCTGCTGTGGAGGCGGCACCCGGAATCGAACCGGGGGTCGCGGTTTTGCAGACCACTGCCTTACCACTTGGCTATGCCGCCATAACTTCACTGAATCGAGTATTTCAACTGAAAAAATCATTTTCATAGTATGCCAGCACTGTTTACAAAAGCAAGCACCAATGTTGATCCACACTCTTATTTCACAAACAAAAACGCCCCGACCTTTAAAGTTTTAAAGATCGGGGACCAATAGTTTAATTTTGAATTATTTGGCCAATGCTTCTTCTGCTTCAACACAGCTCATTGACAGCTCTAATTTTTTAAGCGCATCTTGTAAGGCAATCACCTTCTTGTGTTCACTCTTGCGAGATGCCCACACCTCGTATGCCTCAGGAACAACAATGAGAAGCGCAACTATTTGTGCTGCAAAAATTGGCAGTAGTGACAATCCTGCAACAGCAAGCTTGTCGCCCTCATTTCGAATCATAGCAAAAGCCGAGAATAATTCGCGGCGATTCAGCTTCTGACCAGGTATCTGCGCGATAGCAGCTTTCACGACAGCATCATCTCTCATACTACTTTCAAGAAAGTTCATGCCAATATGATCAGCACCAACCGATAACGCGGCAGCAATCGCATTTTGCAAGGCTAAAACAAGCGCCATTTTTCCTTTACTCATCTGAGGCATCGATCCAGCTTGACCTGCAATACCAAGCCAAAACCCAGAAATTCCTCCTTGAAAAGCAAAGGCCGAAATTCGCCCAACTTCTGCGCCAAAAAGCATTGCCCGTTCAGTTCTCGTATCAAACTCATCACGAGGTATCAAACATGCAAAATCTTTTATCAAGTCTCCAGACAAATAACTATGAATCAGACCAGCAAGCACTCCAGTAACAGCACCCATAGCTGTTACTATAGCAACATCACCAGACGCACTAAGAAATGATTGTGCAATCTTGTACTCTGCCAATTTTGCTTTAACAACAGCAATCTCTCGCGCTAGCGCTAACTCATCTTCAGCACTGTGCGTTCCCTGTTCATGAAATTTCTTTGGCACAGCAATCGCAAGATTGGTCGAAAATAGCCCAACAGCAATGATTAGCGCCGTTGACTTAACAACCTTCGATACCATTTTATAATCCTCAAAATTAATTTTTATTTTCCCGAACAGACATTCTCATGTGAGCGCATACCACGCAAAGCAGCTTCAACAAGCATTTTCTCGGTCAATACATCTTGTCGACCGGCATACACTACAGCACTTTGTAGCCCAATAATCAAAGCAGGAAAGACTAGAGTCATCGCACATAAAAATGTAGCTTCGTCAATCGAATCGCCACGCACAAGCTCTCCACCTATGCCATCAAACGCTTCAAGAAACAATTGTGCAAATATCGAATGTTCAACAAGAACGCTTGTTGCAGTCTGAGGCAATGTTCCCCATGAGCCAGCAGCACCAATAAAGGCACCAACTAAACCGCCCTGCACTATACTCTTGAGGAGAAGAACGCATATAAAGCTTGCATCAACAGAACCTTGTGAAAAACTTCCACGCGCCGCACTCTTTGCAATATCAAATATCAAGCGAGTCGCGGCAGCAATAAAAAATTGTTTTGCCGGCTCAATAAACTCTCTTTCTTCCCAAATGGTATCTGCGGTTGGCCGCACATTTTTCAAGTCAACAGCCCACTGCTCTAGCCGATCAGCAATAGAAAACTTCTGTTTTGATTTTTGTAACTCAGCCTGTTGCGCAGATTTTGCAGCTTGAGAAAAATCAATAACACTTCTCGTTGCAGCACCCTGCAAAACCGTTGCTGATGCAATAACCAGCCAGAACATACCTATTTTTATAATTTTCATACCGCAATTCCTCGACCTGACAACACCAACAACCGACTCGCCGCACACACAAATACATTACTAATTTTCACGTAAAATAGCAGGTGAATCGTACCGAGAAAAAAGGATATCTGCAACCGGAAAACTCGCTCTGATACTATTATTGCCTAAGACCTGCTCTTTGTGGCAGCCAGTATCAAACTATGCAATTTTATAGATTGAGAAGGTTACAGAGAGGCATTAGATATTTTTTCAGACTGAATAAATTCACCAGTAAGATTGACTGGTCCCGCTGATAGGATCCGTACTTTGGCAAATGAATCAATCAGACCATCGTTACCATCAACAATAACACGAACATTGCCATCTGTGCGAGCAAGCAACTTACCACCCTCAAGACGCTTTTCGACAAGCACTTCGTAGATACGGCCAACATGCTTAAGATACACTTCGGCACCAATCTGAATTTGCCTTGTTTGCAGTCGTTCAAGCCGTCTGCTTTTGACCTCTTGAGGCACATCATCACTCATCGTACGAGATGCCAAAGTATGTTTACGAGGAGAATAGTTGAATGAATATACCCAGTCGAAACGAATCCGCTCGATAGCGGCCATAGTCAGTTCAAAATCTTCTTCCTGTTCGCCAGGAAACCCAACAATCATGTCGGTTGAGATAATTGCATCAGGCATACGCTCACGCAGCCAACCAATTTGTTCTTCAAATTGAGCAATAGTATAATTACGCTTCATCAGCTCCAGCACACGATCTGATCCTGCTTGCAAAGGAAAATGAACATAGGGAGGGATACGATCACGGTGCTGAGCAATAACATCAAAAAGCTCTACGGTCATATCTTGAGGATGAGGACTTACCCAGCGCACCCAAAATTTACCTTCGAGAGCCGCAACACGGCGCAACAGTTCAGGAAACATTAAACCGGTTTCTCCGTCCTTGTATGAATTTACATTCTGCCCGATAAGCGTCACTTCTTTGGAACCGTTTGCAACATCATGAGCAACACGATCCACAATCTCTTGCATGGGATAGCTTACTTCGCGGCCTCTGGTAAATGGCACAATGCAGTACGCACAAAATTTATTACACCCGGTCATGATGTTAATAAACGAGCGATTCAGCTCTTTATTCTTGGTCTCAATACCTTTGCCAACCGGCTGCTTTTTAAAAATAGCCATGCTGCCAACACGCGCCGCCCTAAAGAACGATGGCCCTTGTTTAACTACTAATTTGATATCTCGATCCTGAACATTTATTGATGGGAAAACTGTACCGGTATCACCAAAAAGTTGCTTAGTTGTTTCGAGCTTAACTACTAAATCACCAAGGTATGATTCCAAGACCTTATAGTCTTCCTTAGCTCCGTAAACAAAATTGATCTGATCGAAACGTTTATACATTTCATCGCGCTTATAACTTGCTACACAACCGATAACGCCGATCTTCAGGAATGGTTTTGTTTTTTTGATATCGCACAATTGCCCTAGATATGAATACAACTTCTGCTCAGCTTTTTCTCGCACGGCACAGGTGTTAACGATGATGAGATCTGCCTCTTGCTCTGTTAGCACATCATTACATTCCAACGTCTTAAGAAATGAAGCAAGACCTTCTGAATCCGCCACATTAGCCTGGCAGCCGTATGTTTTGAAGAAAAAGTTAATCATAATGCTTGTTCCTAGGTATCTATGGATACCGCCCCAATAAACCGATGTAAAACCGCTAGTATAGCTCAATGGAACATGAACTCAAGCCAAAACCAAGGCACCTTAGCCTTTTTGCATTACTCGTCCTGCACCCGAGGCTCTATTTCAAATAAAGTCACCGCATCCCTATACCAAGAACCAATTGGCAGTATCTTTATCTCAACCGTAGCTTGCTCCAGGTCCTTCTTCTTCTCAAAATGAGGTTCTATGCTTCCAATATCAAGACTAGAGAGACACCGTACAAGCTGGTTATAGCCCTGCGAACCACCATGACGAATAAAAACACAATGCTTTCCCATTGCCTCATTAACTAGGACAATCGAGATCACCACTCTTTCAGCACACTTCTCAGTCTTATAAGTTGTGCACTTAAATACTAATGTTTCCGGCGATAGCAGCATTTCTCTAACAAAAGTACGTACGCTTTTCCCACGATTTCCAGAATCAGGATTCCACATCCCGTTGTGATAAATCAATTCATTGTACTTATCGTTCTCAAGTAAACCACGCTCCAGACCGGTCATTTTGATGCCGGCCCCATTTAATGACGCTGCCAAAAAATTACTTACCAACAGCAACAATACCCATTTTGCACAATTTTTAAGCATAACGGCTCCAGGTACAAAAATTTTATAACCAAAAACCTTCTATGATCAGTTAATAGTGGAACAATCAAAACAGGAAGGAAAGGACAAATGAGACCAAAAAGCCTTATGACCTCATACTGTATAATAGGTTATGCATTGCCCCTAGACAGTCTAAAACCCCCGCCTTGGCACCTCGGGCAAAAAACGGTACACTTTCCTGATCTCAAGCAACATTGATTTTTTGTTTATCTAGAAAGGGTTTCCATGGCGCTAAAAGCTGGACTTGTTGGTCTTCCGAACGTAGGAAAATCAACTTTATTCAATGCACTGACCAAATCGAGTATTCCAGCCGCAAACTACCCTTTTTGCACGGTTGACCCAAATCTTGCCATCACTAACGTGCCTGACCATAGATTGTTGGATCTTTTTAAAGCGTTTAAATCGCAAAAAATAATCCCTGCAACCATGCAGTTTGTTGATATCGCCGGCCTCGTTAAAGGCGCATCAACGGGTGAAGGCCTTGGTAATCAATTTCTTGGTCACATCATGGACACCCACCTTATCTTGCATGTCATGCGTTGCTTTGAAGATGAAGAAATCACTCACGTACACAATAAGGTTGATCCTTTGTCAGACTTCGAAACCATTTCGACCGAGCTCATGCTCAAAGATCTTGAGTCAGTACAAAAACGCGAAGAGCGGGTCCTCGGTTTTCTCAAGAGCGCAAAAACCAAAAATGCGACTCCAGCACAGGTTAAAGAGTGGGAAACTGAACGCGATTTTATCACGCAGCTAAAAGCAGCTCTAGAGGCTGGGGATTTAACCGCAGTACAAAGAATCGGTCAAGAAGTGGCTGCTGCAGGCATCATTACACTGCCATTGATCAGTAGCAAAAATTTCTTATTGATTGCCAACGTTAGTGAAGATGACTACGTCGGCGCAACCTACAAAGACAACAAGCATTACCAAGCGCTCGTACAAAAGTTTGGCGCTGATAAAGTTATTGCCGTCTCGGCAAAGATTGAATCTGAACTAGCTCAAATGACTGATGAAGAAGCAACTGAGATAATGGAATCTCTCGGTATTACCGAAAAAGGCCTGAACAGTATCATCGCGCGTGCTTATCAAAACCTTGGACTCATGACATTCTTCACCTGCGGCCCCAAAGAAATTCATGCGTGGAGCATTCGCAAAAACACCCCAGTCCCAAAGGCAGCGGGCGAAATCCATTCAGATTTGGAACGTGGTTTTATCTGTGCGGAAGTGTACAATTACAAAGACATCATGGAGGCTGGTTCAGAGCAAAAAGTTAAAGAAATCGGCAAGCTTCGTACTGAAGGTAAAGAATATATCGTACAAGACGGCGATCTATTGAATATTCGCTTTAACGTTTAGCAACAAGCTTTAATTTATAACAAGAACTGTACTTGAGATTTGTCATCCCAGCCTAGGCGCTGGGATCCATCCTGTTGTGCCACAGCTCTGGATCCCGGATCACGTCCGGGATGACAGAAAACTAGGAATTTTTCTCTTAACAAACTTCTCAAACTGTCTAAATCTTTTTTCGATATTTTACAAATAAATAAACGTAAACCAGATAAATAGCAAGCCCCCGCACACACATGACAATGGTTGCAGCGGGGACTTTTTCTATCAAGCCACCAACCAACTCACACACTTGTGCCATGGCAAAAATGGTAACAAACCCAAAACTAAAACCGTACGTGCTTTTGCTTTTAAAGATTTTGATTATCTGAGGAATCTGACTCACAGTAAACAAGGTAAACGCTGCCCAACCGCCAATATCAGCAATGAGTTGCCCATGAGCAGGAACCAAAAACAGTACGCCGATCACGCATAGCAAACTTGCAACAATCGCTAAGACAAAGGGAATTGATTTTCTGACCCCGTCATAATAAAAACGTTGCACTACAAGCAGAGCCATGAGACAAGCCTCTATGGGCACCATAATGCGATAAGGATATGCAAATGGCTGACACCAGACATAAAAAAGTACACAAAAATAGTCGGTAAAATAACACCAGATGAACCAGTCGCTCATACCTTGAGCACTTTTAATGCGATAGTTGGTCCAAAGTTGTGGTAAGAAGCAGGCAGCATAAAATAGTAAGCTGGTCCACAAAAGCACCATGCTCGCAGATATATCCACGACTCTACCTTACTTTTTTGTCAGCTGAAGCCGCTCATGCTCGAGCGTTTCCCATGCTAACCATGCCTCATCAAGTTGCCGTTGAGCTTCTTGCGCTTTCTTTGCAATCTCATTATACGGAGGTGTTCCATAGGCATGCTGAGCATACGCTTGGTGACATGCAGCAAGATCCTCTTCGCATTTTGCAATGGTACGCTCAAGACGCTGCAACTGCTTGGAAAGATCGTATGTTTTTTTGCTTTCAGGGCTAGAAAGATCTTGTTCTTTGAGGTCCTGTTCTTTCTTAGCCTTGGCATCAGGCTTCGAAGTCGCCACCAACTTGGCCTGTTTTTGGTCTTTAGCATACAAGAATGCGTCGTAGTTGCCCTCGTACATGGTGGTACCGGTTGGCTCAAGTTCAATAGTCTTAGTTGCCAAGCGATCAAGAAAATCTCTATCGTGAGAAACGAATAAGATCGTTCCTGCATACTCATTGAGCGCCTCAACCAAAATCTCTTTGGAAATAATATCTAAGTGGTTAGTCGGTTCGTCGAGGATCAGGAAATTTGCCCCCTGCAAGATGACTTTCACCATTGCTACACGGTTTTTTTCACCACCACTCAACACACCAATTTTTTTATGCACATCATCACCAGAGAATAGAAATGCTCCAAGCAGAGGGCGTACGCGATTTCTCGATTCTGGTGTTTTGCAGGCCTCTTCGACAATTTCTAAGATAGTTCTTTTTGGATCGAGAACCAATCCCTGATCTTGCTCAAAAAAGGCCGAGGTTACCTGATAACCAAATTCAATCGTACCGCTGTTACGAGACAATCGATCCACAATGATGTGCAAAAGCGTCGACTTACCAACACCGTTTGCAGCCACAAGCGCAACCTTGTCATCACGATTGATTTCAAACGATGCATCACTAAAAATTTTCTTGTCACCAAACGACTTCGAAACCCCATCAACAGTCAATACCACTCTGCCGGCACGAGCAACCGTACCAAGTTTGATATTAACGCTTGTAGGATCTGGTGGAATCTCAACTTTATCCATCCGATCAATACTTTTGAGCAAACTTTGCGCGAACGAAGCTTTACTTGCCTTTGCTCTGAATTTATACACAAGTTCCATCTTGTGCTTAATTTCTTTTTGCTGAGCAGCATAATCGCTTTCCAAGCGCTCCAATTGAGCTTCTCGCTCTTTCAAATAGAAAGAGTAGTTGCCGTAGTAAAAAGCGCCTTTGCCACGTTCAAGTGCATAAATAACTTTGCACACGTGATCAAGAAAGTAACGATCGTGAGACACCAGTAAGAAACCGAACGGCGCACGAGCAAGAAATTGAATAAACCAATCTTTCGCAACAATATCAAGATGGTTAGTAGGTTCGTCGAGAAGATAAAAATCTGCTTTTTGTAAAAGGAGCTTTGCCAGCACGAGCCGCATTCGCCAGCCAAGACTCAGCTCATCTACTGATGTTGCAATACGTTCATCACTAAAACCAAGCCCTTTAAGAATTGCAAGCGCTTCAACGCGCTTTTCATCAAATGAAGATCCTGATAACGCCTCACAGATGTCTGCATAGCGATCGAACATATCCATGTCGTCACAGCCGGCCGCCATCTTGTCTTCGATTTCTTTTTGTTCCGCAATCATCGCCACCTCTTTGTCCCACACCATCATTGCTTCATCAATAACAGTCTTAGACGAGGTCAGCGTCACTTCTTGAGGAAGATAGCCAAGTTTTTTGCCTGATTCGCATGAGATTGTGCCTGAGTCTGGACGCAATTCACCAGCAAGAATTTTTAGCATGGTTGATTTGCCAGCACCGTTGGCACCAACAAGACCAATTTTTTGGTCACTCTGCATAGAAAAAGAAAGGCGGTTAAACAGAGTCCGCTGTCCAAATTCAAGCAGTAATTCATTAACAAGCAACATAGAAACCCCTCAAGCTGGACGGTTTGCAGAAAATCGACGATTTAGACAGCATACACACAAAAGCAGATTCCGTCACGCATCAGCCAAGAGCTACGCGGTCATTGCAATGTGCAACGATATCAACAAGAAAAAGGTTGCTCTGCGGCCAGACGCAAGGTACTACAGATCCGTGTTCCGCCTTTATCATAACGCTCAGATAAGCCGAAAAATATGATCTGTTCTGAAAACGGTTCATCTTAAGCAAAATTGCTTGGGCAAAATGCAAATATTGCAATGCTTCTATTTTTTGGAAAAAACCAGGAACTACATCTTTCACTCCCAGTGGAGACATGTGTTTAAGCTCATTACATATAGCTACAAAATTCGTTATGAATTCCATAATTTCAGATGCAATTTCATCGCTAACACCGCTAGACACAAGACATTGTTCAAATTTACAAGTCTTATTGAATACAATGGCAGCTTTCCCACCAGCCTGGTTGCCTAATACATCGCCAGTTCTTCTGACAATATAAAATCCACCATTTAAGTCAGGACGACCAGAGCCAAAAACCTGATTTCCAACTAACAGAGCTACTACAAGCGCAAACACTAACTTCATCGAGAAAATCTCCGCAAAAACAGTTAAAATCTACCCTAAGAACAAAGCGCCAGCAGCATACCCCAAAATAGATATTCCGTCACGCATTACCCCTTTTGCAAGACTAAACTTGAGCAGCT
>JAHFBQ010000067.1 GCA_023249935.1 bacterium | reverse complement strand
TTTAATAGAATTGCTTTAGTTACAAAAAAACCACTGATGTTAAGAAGGCGAGTTCAAGTTGCAATTGGGTTAGAGGCTAAAACTGATGAGTCCGAAGGCGTGTTTGTTCAAGTAATAGGCTCTTGTGAGCATGTTTCTTGTTTATGTCTTTTTTAGGGACGTAAGTAATGTACAGAGGTTTGACTATGACTTATTTAAGTAAATTTATTAAAGCATACATACTTGTTCTCTTGTTGGGCAGTTTTTTGTCTTTAGACTTATTCGCAGCCAGTGCTGGGATCAAGATGACTGCTGCGGTTCGGCGGCAGCTTGCGGGTGAACTAAAAAAAAGATCTCCAAGGTTTCTGTATATTGCGGATAGTGTATTATCCCAAAATAAGCTCTTAAGTAACGCTACTATTTCTCGTGATGTCATCGATCTTTTATTGTCATCCGATACGCAATGTTTCATAGAGGTCAATGCGTCTGCTCGAGAGAGGACTAAAGCTGGAGAACAAGTAATACCGAAGTTTATATTAGTTAATGCTGAGCTGAAAGGGTATTGTGTCTTTGGTAATGATGCAGAAGATCTTGCTGCCTTTCGGAGAGGTAAACTCGGGTGTTTGGATTATCGCGACGTTCTTCTCGCCAGCAATTATTCTACGGTAGATTTTGAGCGTGTTGGCGTGGAGTATGAGAAGGTTGAGCTTGCTCTGAGTATTGAAGAATACCCCGATCATCTTAGATATATTAGATTGAGGCAAGTAGGTAAACCAGAAACTAGTCCTAAGAAAGGTATTGCTTCGAGCTCGCCAGTCTCTCGACAAGATTTAGAGAAAAATTTTGGGAAAGCGGTGTCTGTTGTTGATGGGCCAAAAAACAGGTCATTTACCGTGGTGGAAGGTAGGGATGTGCCTGGACCCCGGCCTTCTTCAATATGTGCAGAGGCAGGTCTAAACAGGGATGCAAAACCGTTTCGTCCAGACAAAAAATCCATTTTATGTTTAGATGGGGTTCTTGATGCAGCGAGTATGGAATTTAGTGATAGTTGTGAAAATATATACCAAGAGACTCTAAGAATGTTGGTATTTGATAGAAACGAAGCTTTTTTATTTGATTCTGGAGTACTAGTGCTGCAGTATAACGATATTAATATAGTTTTTGATTGTGCTGATCCGTATAGTAGGCTATGTCCTCGTCATTCCCCTGTGGTTTTTGATCGAATTAGTTGCATTACAAGATGTTCACGTCATGAACAAAAGGTTAAAGTTAATGTTGTTGTAGATACTGTGGGCAATTCTGTGGAATCGCAGCAACTGGGTATTAAGCTTGTGGAAAATCCATATGCGATTCCTGGCAGGTTGTGCGGGGTTAGCAGTTTTCCTGAGTGTCTTTGTCAGAAATGAGTCATATGAACTTTCAATTAACGCTTAGTAAGGCGTTGATAAATACCCCAATCGGTCAAATGCAAGCTGTTGCTGATGACAAAGCGTTGTATGTTCTTGGATTTCTGGAGCGAAACGATTTAGGGCGAGAGCTTGAAATTTTGAGACTTAAAACACGGTCAGTCATAGTGTCAGGCAGAACGATAATCACTGAATTGCTTGAACAAGAACTGGCCCTATACTTTGCTGGTGGGTTGTGGGAATTTAAGACGCCATTGTGTATGACTGGGACACCTTTCCAAAAAAGTGTATGGCAGATGTTGCACAATATTCCCTGCGGTCAAACGTGGTCGTATGCACAGCTTGCTGCAGCGTTGGGGAAACCATCTGCATTTCGTGCAGTTGCTCAAGCAAATAGTGCAAATCTACTGGGGATTATTGTTCCATGTCATCGTGTTATCAACACAAATGGTGGCCTTGGGGGTTACAATGGGAGTGTGGCACGCAAAGAGTGGCTTCTTGGGCATGAAAAAATAAATGCTTTACATGGCAAAAAAGCGAATGGTAAAGCAGATATCGAAGCCAATAAACGTATCTCATAGGCAGGAGATGATTTATCATAGTAGAATCAAAAAATTCCAGGTTAAAAATGCATGTTTTGAATAATGTTTTGTTTAGAGAAGGAGATTTTCATGGCAGCGTTTAGTGTTAAATCCAAGAAAAGTGGAAAAATGTACTACCTACATACAAAAGAGGTAGAGCTTGCTGCCGGTCGCAAACAAAGAATTTATTATTTTGCTGGAGAAGCTAGTAAGGGTTCTCTTGATACATTGCCAGCAGGGTATGAAGTTTTTGAAAATGAGCGTACCGGTCTGCCAATGTTGCGCAAAAAAGGTGGCGCTGCTAAGAAGGCTGCCGCTGTCAAAAAACCAGCTGCTAAAAAAGCTGCTGCCAAACCAGCTGCCAAAAAACCAGCTGCAAAGAAGCCAGCAAAAAGATAGTTTCTAAGATGCATAAAATATTGAGGGGTGCCAATTTTGGCACCCCTCAATATTTTTTACTCAGCGTGTGGCGTTGAATCATCTACGAGTTTGATTTCAATACGCTCTATTCCCTTCCCAGGACGATCTCGCTTCAAGGTTATAAATCCAACTTCTGCGGTTGATCTGACATGAGTACCGCCGCATGGGACCTGTGCAAAGCCGTCAATTTTCCAAAAACGGCGCTGAGTAGCAACATCGGAATAATCTTTATGAATTGGAAGGTTGCTTTTAATAATCTCGTTGTATAGAGCCAAAATTTCTTCAAATTTCGTTGAGATGTTGATATCAGATTTAAAATCTATGCGTGATTTATGCTGCGCGATATGAGCTCCTACTTTCTCGAAATGAAATTTTTGCGTTACGATTTCGAGAATCAGCTCAGCAGCAAAGTGTAGGCGCATAAGCTTATGGCGACGAGGCCAATCGATTGTCATAGTAACTTCATCGCCCACCGAAAGGCCGTGATTTGCTGGTAGTGAGTAGTAGATGAGGTTGCCTTCTATTTTTGAGTCGAGAACAGGTAGATTGTTAATGAAAGCCAGATCACTTTCTTGCCCGCCAGCAAAAGAATAAGCAATGATTGATTCGGGTACAAATCTATTTTCTTTAAGCCATGCGATTTTGGTGATGAGCTTGGTTTGATACGGATTATCCCAAAAAACTTTTTTCATGCTTAGCTCTATTTTTTCAGATAAAGAATGTTTTCTTTGAGGATCAGAAACTGTTCTTGTAGCAGCTCTTCAATAACATGAGCTGTTCGTTTTTGCTTGTCGGCAACAAGCTCTTCAAGTTCTTGTATGGAGCGTGTTGGTGATGCGAGCAAGAGCTCTAAAATTTTGCCTCTAATTTGGCGACGAGATCCTTCAAAGCGCGATTGTTTGGTGTAAGCATTACTTAAGCGTGTTAAGTTGCCAACTCGTTTTTTTAACAGAACGCCAACGTCCATCAATGCATAGTACCATTCACGAGGCTGTGTATGATCGAGTAATTTTTCTGCAATGGGTAAAAGTTCTTTGTCGTGTACTGGTCGAGAGGCATCGAAGAAAAAGTAGATGAGTACGGTGCGTACGTTGGTCTCAAGAAACACTGTCGGGGTGTTGTTAATGAAGGTGCAGATTGAGCTTGCTGTGGCAGCGCCAAGACCAGGTAATTTTTGTAGTAGCTCTGGATTATTTGGAACGGAGTTGCCGTGTTCTGTACGGATTGTCTGAGCGATACGTTGTAAATTTTGTGCTCGGCGATTGTACCCAAGGCCCTTCCAATAGCGTAGTACTTCGTCAAATGGGGCGTTAGCTAAGCTTTCAAACGTAGGAAATCGTTCTATAAAAGCAACGAATTTTGGTTCAACTCGATAGGTCTGCGTCTGCTGCAACATGACTTCAGATACAATCACACGGTACGGCGTAATATGTTCACGCCAAGGGAAGCTGCGACGACTGGCGGCGTGATATGACCAGATGATTTGTCTCACTTCATTGATGACAGTCGAGCTGAGCCCTTCACTACTAAATCTGGCGCGAGCTTCTTGTGCTGTTTCCAGGAAAGCATCATCAGAAGAGGAGTGTAGTGAGTGTTGTAACATGCAGATACTTTCTATCTATGGATATGGACACTCATATGGGATGATAAATTATAAGGAGGAAGATAGCAGTGACAACAAAAAAATCTAGGGGTTTGGTTGTGTGGACATGTTATTGTATTGCAAGACGCGTTGGATTATTTCTGAAGTTGAGATGCCTTTAGTGTAGGGCAGTATCTTAAAAATTCCTCGTCGAATAGCTGCGCCGTATAATTTTTCTGTTTTTTCTTGGTTAAAATCATCCCCATGAAGTACAACAGCAATGTTTAATGAATCGAATAATTCGTCGCTTGTTATTAGTGGAGCATAGGGCAAAACAGCATCAACATATCGACATGCCAATCCAGCGCCGATGCGTTCTGCCAAGGTAAGAATTGGTGTACGTTTGTACTGCGTGCAATCATCATCACCATGCAGGCCGAGGATTACATAATCGCCAAAGTCATGTGCTCGTCGAAGCATTTCTGTATGTCCAAAGTGAAAAAGATCACCAACCATATCAACGTATACAATTTTACCATTACGCTGTATCACTGAATCAATAGAGTTTATCTGTACAAGGCTGACTTTATAATCAATTTTTGGGAGTACAATTAAGTTCCATCCTGTTAGCATGGTAAGTAACATGAAAATACGTTTAATAATGAGCATAATAATCCCTTCGTGTGACGACATGTATGGAAATTGCATATTGGAATGTGTTGTATGATTAAGATTAGGCTACTTGCCTAAAAACTGTTTTTGTAATGCCATGATATGATCGCGCAACTCAATTGCTTTTTCAAAATCAAGCTCTTCAACGGCGCACTGCATTTCTTCTTGAAATTGGGTAATGAGTTGTACGGCATCCTCGGCATTTTTTGGTTTAATTTTTGATTTGCGATTTCTAGCGTTAGATGCTTGTGCGATAGCTTCTTGTAGATTTGAGATGCTTTTAGTTACGTCGCGGCTGACTGAAGTTGGTGTGATACCTTGTTCTGTGTTGAACGCGATTTGAATTTCGCGGCGGCGGTTTGTTTCATCAAGTGCTCGTTTCATAGAATCGGTAATTCTGTCAGCATAAAAAAGTACTTTACTATGAATGTTTCGTGCTGCTCGACCAATTGTTTGAATAAGTGACCGATCATTACGTAAAAATCCTTCAATGTCGGCATCCAAGATCGCTACAAGCGCAACTTCGGGTAAATCGAGACCTTCGCGTAGAAGGTTGATGCCAACGACACAATCAAAAACGCCAAGTCGGAGTTTGTGAAGAATTTCCGTTCGCTGTGGCGTTTTTATATCGCTGTGCATGTAGCAGACTTTAATTTTTTTCTCTTCTAAGAACGTAGCCATTTCTTCGGCTGCTCGCTTGGTAAGTACAGTAACCAAGGTGCGGTAGCCAGCTTCCGTTGTTTGTTCAATTTGTTCGATGAGATGTTCGATTTGGCCTTCGCGTGGATGGATCTCAACCAGAGGATCGGGAATACCGGTGGGGCGAACAATTTGCTCTATGATGGTATCAGATTTTTCAAGCTCATAGTTGCTTGGTGTTGCAGAAACAAAAATAACATCTTTAAAATATTTCTCTATTTCTTCAAATTGCATTGGCCGATTATCGTATGATGAAGCAAGGCGAAAGCCGAAATCAATGAGAGCCTGTTTGCGCGATCTATCGCCCTTGTACATTGCGCCAAGCTGGGGAATAGTAATGTGTGATTCATCAATTACCAGTAAGAAATCATCGCCAAAAAAATCAAACAAACTGTATGGGGCGTCACCTGGTGCGCGGCCATCGAAATAGCGTGAATAATTTTCAATGCCACTGCAGTAGCCTGTTTCTCGCAACATATCTAGATCATGATTGATGCGCGTGATGAGCCGTTCTTTGTACAGGGGGTTGGGCATGGTGGCCGCTTCACGCTCGAGATCGGCTTTGATCTGAGCTATTGCGCCATCACGCTTATCTTGTGGTGTGACAAAATGTTTTGCAGGAAAGATGAGAAAATTATCAAGCGCCTGTAGAAATTTATGATTTTTGCTATCAATAAATTCAATCAAATCAATGCGATCACCAAAAAGTTCAATGCGTAAATTTTCTTTTATGTAGGGAAGATTGATAGTGATTGAGTTGCCGATGACACGAAAGTTGCCTGATCCAAACGCAACATCATTACGCTGATACTGAATGTAAACAAGCTTATCTATTAAATCTTTGCGTGTAATTTTATCACCAACGCGAATTGGAAACGCTAGATTGCGGTAATCTTCAGGATTACCCAGAGAATAGATTGCAGAGACAGAAGCGACAACGATGACATCGTTGCGGTTGATAATGGAAGCAGTTGCTTCGACGCGTAGTCGTTCGATTTCGCTGTTAACCTTGGTTTCTTTAGGGATATAAATATCTTGCGCTGGCAAATATGATTCCGGTTGGTAGTAGTCGTAGTAACTAACAAAATAACAAACTTTGTTCTCAGGGAAAAAAAGTGAAAACTCTTCGTAAAGTTGAGCTGCAAGTGTTTTATTAGGACTAAGAACTAACACATTTTTTTGTGTTTTTTCTATGACGTTTGCTAGCGTGAATGTCTTGCCCGATCCGGTAACGCCGAGCAGCACCGATTTACCCGGGCGATGCCGAGCTAAGCCTTTGATGGCTGCTGGTTGATCACCAGCGGGAGGGAAGGGCGATTTGAGTTTAAAAGCTTTTTTTTCCATCCGCGTAG
>JAHFBQ010000066.1 GCA_023249935.1 bacterium | reverse complement strand
TGTATTTTTTTTAAAGTTAAGCCTGGATCCCGGCCTTCGCCGGGACGACGTTCTGGCAAGAACAACGGTTGTCGTTCCGGTCTCGAGCTTGACGAAAGGCGAGCCGGGAGGACTGAGAAAAAGAGGAACTTATATGAAAATAAAATATGGATTGCTTCCCCTCCTCCTTCTTACTACGACGGTGCATGCTAGTTTGCAAGAGACTGCGCCAAACAAAATTACCTTTGCTACGATAGCACGTGCGCCGCAAGGCAAACCGATTGCGCTCTACGTCGGTGCATCACCACGAGTGCAGGGGCTTGACTATAAACTTGCGCGGATTATTCAGGCAACGCCAGACAACGTTACTGGCGTAGTCAATGTGTTGCAAAAGTTTGCACCAGCAAAAGTTAATTTGGGTGGTCAAGCTGATTCAGATCACCCGCTTACTGCAGCGAATGTGTCGATTGCGCAGCTGGCAACACTTGCGGGGCATTTGCCAGTTTTTACGGTGGCTGAAAGTGGTGTTAAAGCAACGGACTTGCCGAAATTTCCTGCCGCTAACGGTCTGTGCTTGGTGACCGATGAAGTTAAGGGAGATGCGCTGATTGCAGCACAACCACTGATCGATCAGGCTGGTGGTACGGTTGATGCGGTGCCTGCTGCATTGACGGCCGGCAAGGACCTGGTTTTTGCTGCGGTGAGTGCGGCAGGGACGCAGTTTGATGACCCATTACAGAAAGACCGAGGCATTGCAATTTTGCAGTACGCATCAGCAGCAACAACGGTTAATCCAGAAGCGGAATCGGGATCAGGGGCTTCGACTGAACTGAAACAACTTAATGCTTCTCAAGATGCAGCGCAGCCACAAGCTCTGCCAATCAGTTTAAGTGCAAAGGCGGCGACGAGTGCGCCGGTGGTTGCTTTTGGCGACGGGACTGCAAACAATATTGATCATGCCGTTGTTGGACGGGCTGCATCTCTGGCGTGGGATGAAAATCTACAACGGTTGTATCTAGGATTTAATGCAGCACGTCGCGATGTTCCGTCATTGGGTGGCGGTGTGCTTGGGGTGTGTATGGCGTTTCCTACCAAAGATGCGGCAGGTGTGATACAACATTTTTCTGCTGCGCCGATTGTGGATAGTCCAAACCAGGGGTTATTTTTTAGTGCGTTGAATGCGCCAATAACAGAAGGCAGTAACCCCGACGGTTCAGTGAATCGTCTTCCAGGAATTACAGGAGCTGCAAATTTTTCTGTTGCTTTGGTTGATATTCAAATTTGTTTAAAGATTTTAAAAGCTGCGATCGCATACGTAAGAGCTCCAGCTGCTGGTAATAATGCCGGGGCCCTTTTGGCTTTCTTGGATGGAAGTGCTCTTGTCAATGCGGGTATCAATTTTGGCGTAGGTGGTGCTGGTGTTTTTTTTAGTGCTTTTAATGCTGGAGGTATTGGAGTAGATCATCTAAATATTTTTGGGGTTGATACGCTTGTTGTTGCTGCTCCAGCTGGTGCTGGTTCCGATGCTGCCTTGCGTGATGCCATCCGTGCTCGTTTTGTTCAACTACTCGCCAACGCAAAAATTGTTAATCAAGCGTATGCGATGGGTAACTTGCCAAACAGCGTCTACACAAACTCACTCGATATGGTTATCGGTCTGTATGCAGATGGTTCTACGTTGCGCATTGATGCAGAAGAAACGGGGATCACCATGGCGCGTAACGATGGTGATGATGATTTGGCCGTTTCGATACCGCGTATGACGGTGATGAACACCAGTACCGGCAGGCCGTATTTGATTGTGCACAGTGTTATGGTTACTTCGCCGGTTGGGCTGGGCGGCACTATGTATAATGAAGCGGATAACTGGATCTATGCGTTGCCGCTTATTTCAACAGATCTCAATGGACAAGCGTATTTAAAAGGTTCGCTCGCTCGGGTGACCAATGATAACGTTGGCAAGATTGAGTTGACAGCCGGTCCGGGTGTAGTGCCAGATCAATATCAAGTGCCACAAGTGATCACACACATGCCAAAGCGTTTTCAGACCGCAGTACGGGTTGGTGGTGGTAACCCGGTGCCAGCAAGTTGGGTGCAAGATCTTTTTGTCTCAGGTGATTCGGTGTATGTTACGTTGGCCGGTCTTCAACCAGGACAACAAGGCGTGTTTAAGAGCACAGCAATTTTTGATAACAAAGGATGTATCACCAGCTGGACGCCGGCAACACGCGTCATGGGTAGTGTGCAGCAGACGTTTGGGGCGATGCTTGATAAAACTTCAGCAAATTTTTATTCACTAGCCTCAGCTGGTAATGGTGGTGCAACTACGGGACAAGTAACTCAGTGGGAAAAAAAGGTAGGTCCCGGATCGGCGTCCGGGATGACAGGCGGTGGAGATGAGCGGAAGCGGGCGCTTGATGTGGTGCTTGGCAGTCTGTTTGATCAGAAAAAAGGCGGCGTGCATGGTGTCATTGCTTTTGATGAATTGACGTACGGTTTTCCTGCAAAGCAGCTGAGTGCGGTTATGGCGTATGGCTTTGATGGCGTTGCATTTGCAACAACGGGAGAGCGCCGTGGCATGGCGTTTGTGCCGGTGACGCAGCACACGGCGCAAGACATCCCTGCAACAGCAACAACGCCAGCGCTTGATCAAAATGTGTGGAATTTTAATGTTGGCGTTGGGCCGATCACCTGTGGTGCTGCGGTGCATAATCCTGGAAATTGGACGCGCCTGTATGTTGGTGGGTATCGCGGATTAGTTCAATTGGAAGTGCCATTCCCTGATGCAGCAACTTTTCTTGCGAATATACAAAACATTGGTACAGGTTTGTTAGTTTTTAATCCGGTACCGCTTATTGGTGCGAATCCGGTTGGTCCAGTTATTACTGTTGGACAAACTGTGGTGAGTAGAGATCCTGCAGGGGCAATTAATAGCAGTTATCTACATGCGCTTACAGGCAATGACTTATTACTGCAGCAAGTGATTGGTGGAGTTGCTACGAATAGAATTGTGCTTGGAGGGGTGCTCGATGGTGCAGTGCTCGCCGATGGTACGATTGCAGCGACGGCAACGGGGCTCACCTTTGTGCCTGCTAATGGTGTCGCACCAGTTCAATTAAATGCTCCAGCAATTATTCCTTTACAGATACAGGTTCTTGCTTCACGAGATAAAGATGGTTTGTTCGCATTGCCAGCCACCGTCTATGTGCTTGGCATGGGCAGCAGTAAGCTTGATGATGTTGCGCCTGCTGCTGGAACTACAGCGCCGGTCGCATCAACGGTGCTTGTGCCGCAGCTTTGGCGTGTGGCGGTGTACTACGAGAAAGATGCGGCTGGGGTACCACAATTACAAAGTGGGGTGCTTGATACCTATCAATTCAATACGCCGCTCAAGGGGCAGCCGCGGCCGTATGAGCAATTCCCAAATTTGCGTTTGAACTTTAGTACCGACGGCTCGATACTTTTTGATGCATCATCACGTGATGGCGGCAATAATGATTTTCTTCGTGTTGGTGAGTTGACGGCGCCTTCGCCGGAGCTTGCTAGTTTTGTTGGTCTGCAAACTTCGGTTACCGATCTGCTTTCTATCGATCGCAATGGCAACTTTAAAATTGGTGTTCCCGCACGCAACAGCGCGACCGGTTCGTGGTTGGTGCCAGGAGATTGGGGCTTGCGCGTGAATGAGTAGGTGGTTGCCATCGAGTGATTGGTTGGGTAAAATCTTTCGAACCAAGGAGTATGCATATGTTAACCAAACAAGAAATTCTCGATTACCTGCGCCAGCACCATGA
The DNA here is from genome assembly GCA_023249935.1 of bacterium. Taxonomy (GTDB): domain Bacteria; phylum Babelota; class Babeliae; order Babelales; family RVW-14; genus CAMATL01. The sequence goes on along the minus strand of JAHFBQ010000066.1, from coordinate 3,028 downwards.
GGAATTTCGGCGTGATTTTTGCATAGAATCAATAGGGCTTTGTGGTTCGTATGCGCGCGGTGATCAGCGGCCAGATAGTGATATTGACATTGTTGTTGAAATGACAGAGCCAAATTTTTTCTTGAGGATGGATTTTGCTCAACATCTCTCAAAAGTGTTTGGAAGAGAAGTTCAGGTGATAAGTCGCTTTGGATTGCGTACAATGATTTGGGAATCTATTGCTGAGGACGTTATCTATGTCTAAGCGTGTATTCTCATTATTCCTTGTTGATGTGCTTTTAGCCTTGGAACGTATTTCTCGTTTTCTTGCTCATTGCGATGATCCTGAGATTTTGTATAGGGATGAAATGCGTTATCCTGCTGTTCTTAAACAGTTTGAGATTGTTGGCGAGGCGTTGCGCTATCTTGTAGATGAGCCAGCTCTTGCTCATGCAAAAGATAGCTCATGGCGAGCGGCCATGGCTTTGCGCAATATTATTGTGCACGAGTATTTTGGTGTTAATTATCGTGAGCTTTTTAGAATAGTGGTTCATGATGTGCCAAAATTTAGTAAAAGTTTTGAGAAGATCTGCGAAGAGCTAAAAGATGATCCTCAAATGAAGCGAGCCCTGGAGACAACAAGAGTTGAATTGAGCCTTGTGGGTCATCTTGAGAGTGCTCGTTATATACAAAAGCTCGAAGATAGATTTTATGGGAAATCAAAACGTTAGGGCGGAGAAATCCGCCCTATGTTTCTAGTCCCAGCATTTTTCCCAGAGCGCATTGACTGGTAAGACGCAAAGATCTTTATCAAACGGCATGTACTTGGAGCCGGTATAAAGAACGATTCCCCTGATAAATTTATTGCCTACTTTGTTTTGCAAGGTCTTGAGTCCTTTAAAGTCATCTGCATTGACTTGTTCGCTACTTTTTATCTCAATGCCAACAATATTGCCGGCGCGATCTTCTAGAATAATATCAACCTCATCACCACCTGAAGTTCTGAAGTGGTATTGATTGAGCTTTGTGTTACTCCACGTCGCCTGTTTTTTTAATTCCATGACGACAAAATTTTCAAGGATTTTTCCAAACTGCATTGGATTTGATAAAGCTCCGCTCAGATTAATACCCAAAAGATAGGCGAGGAGCCCTGAATCAATGAGATAAAGTTTTGGGGCCTTAACAAATCGCAGGGTGAGGTTTGAACTCCAAGGATTTTGCAGGTGTATCATGAAAATTGTTTCTAAAAGTGCTATGTATCGATGTAATGTTTTGATGGCGAGTTTACAATCGCGTGATACATCGGCGACATTGAGCAAACCTGATGCTCGGGATGCTAAAACTTTTAAAAGATTTGGTAGTTCAGTTAACTTTTCTATTTGGGCCAAGTCTTTGATGTCTCGTTGGAGAATTAAACTTAAATAACTGTGCATCCATGCTTCATAATCTTCTTCATTAAGATGCTGTACTGATGGGTATCCGCCCCGTATTATTTTTTTATAGAGATTTTCTTTCGAGAGCGTTGTTGAGGGAGATTGTAATGGTTGAGAACCAAAGAGGGCGTCAATAAATTTTTCTTCTTTGCTTTCAATCTCTCCTTGCGATAGAGACATAAGGTCAAGAATTTCCATGCGGCCTGCTAGCGAATCGCCAAGCCGTGGAATGAGTAATGGATTTGCTGATCCGGTAAGTAGATATCTGCCGGGTATGCGGTTGTTGTCTACATCAACTTTGATGGGAAGAAAAATTTCTGGTATGCGTTGTACCTCATCAAGGATGACGGGCTTTTTGATGTTTTCAATAAACGCGGTCATGTTGTTTTTTGCTGCTACGTAGGTTAGCTCATCATCAAAGGTAAGATAGGTATAGCCTTTTTCTTGCAAAAATTCTCTGGCAAGTGTCGTTTTTCCAACCTGTCTTGCCCCATTAAGGAGTACCACCGGACTACGAGAAAGGGCTTTTTCTAAAAATGGCTTTAATGCTCGGCTAAACATCATGGATCGGCCTTTTCATATAAATTTGTAAAAAATGCCACCAGGCGACATAAATTATGACAATTGGTGGCATTTTTTACAATATAATTGAATCACAGGAGTCATTCTACTTGACGGATTGGCAATAAATTCATATTGTATGCGGCGGTGTAATATCTCTAATACATAGTTGTACAACGAGGTTTATTGTGTTTAAAAAAAATGTTATGTGCTTAGGTATTCTGCTATTCAGTGGGATGGTTGGTTCTTTGTCATGTGCTGATCGAGAGAAGCCAACTGTTGATCTTAAGCAACAAGCTCCTGTTCCATTGCCGTCATCCATGCAGCCTCGAAACCTATCTCCATTGCCGTCTTCGCCTTTAGTTTCTCAGTATAGCGGGGCTGTGTCTTCTGAGGTTTCTGACGGTCGATCTCCTCGGTGTGATGATTATAATGCCGTTCCTGTGCAAGATTCTGGTGATGAATCAGGGGAGTGGTCGTTTACATCAGATTTAAGTTTCTTATTTAATAGCCACTATAATGATTTCTTCTCTTTGTGTGCTCAAAATGCATCAGCTGGTGTTATCAATCAGGAAATCTTTCATGGCATGATTGTGTATAGTCCTACAGTCACAACCAATTTGAGCTCTTCTATTGACATGCATGCTTCGGTGTTAACTGTTTTAAACGATCGTTCAACTCGCGCTTTTTTGATCGATGTAGTAAATGCTGATGGTGTAGTGATATCTGGGTTGTTAGAATTGGTGATGGGAGATAGAAGTGTTATTTTTGATAGTCCAAGCGTCGGTGAAAAATATTACAGACGAATTATTAATGTTGGATTATGCAGTGTTGTTACTGGTACTCCTGTGGCGATAGAGTTTGGATTGGAGAGAGTTAACAATCCATATGATTGTGCGTACGGGGCGGCGTACAAATTGGTCATCTTTGTACAACCAGAAGAAGCTGACTAAGCGATTACATGTTTTCTCTCGGTGTAGACAATGTGCATGCAACCAAGAGATGGTATATTGCGACTTTGTATTCAACTAAAATTTTGAAGCTTTGGAGAAATG
>JAHFBQ010000065.1 GCA_023249935.1 bacterium | reverse complement strand
TTAGCAAGTTGGTGTGCTATTTTTATTGTTGTTTGTTCATCTTGCGCTTCCTCCATGATACGTAATAATGGCTCTGTCCCGGAACAACGCACAAGAATTCGGCCGTTTTGCATTATCTTATCGTACATTTGCAGAATACTGGCATATGGCTCCTCTTTTAAATCACACCTGGCCTTGACGGGAACATTGATCGTAAGCTGAGGATACTTCGTTATGTAATCAAGCTGCCATCTACCATTTTTGCGCAATACCTGCAAGACCTTAACCGCAACCAAGATCCCATCACCAGATGGTAGATAATTTTTTAGAACAATATGGCCAGATGGTTCTCCACCCAAAAGCAACTCAAGCTCATCAAGTTTGGCAACCACATACTTATCACCCACAGCCGCACGCACCAAAGACTTTGATCTGGTTGCAAGAAATGCCTCAAACCCTGAATTAGACATCACCGTACCAACAACCACCGGTTCTTGAGCGTATTCTTCAAGATCTAACAGCAGTGCCAAAATATCATCGCCGTCTTTGACTTGCCCAGTAGCATTGACCATGACAATGCGATCACCATCACCATCAAAAGCAAGGCCTATGTCTGCTTTATGTGCAACAACCGCTTCCTGCAAGCGTTCTGGATGAAGAGCCCCTGCATGATCATTGATATTCACTCCATTGGGCGTATCATGCAGAACAACCACATCAGCACCAATTGCTCTAAAAATCGCTGGCGCCGTTTCGTACGTAGCACCATTGGCACAATCAAGCACAACTTTAAGGCCCTTGCCAACCGATGACGGCACAGCAGCAAGCATGTGATCAACATATGCCTGTGCAGCGCCAGACCAGGAAGTCATCGTACCGATCAATTTCGAGACAGCTTGTAGCTGTGCATACTGTGAAAAAAGCTCAACAATGCGTAGCTCATCATGAAGCGAAAGCTTACCTGCGACTGCATCAAAAAGCTTAATACCATTATCATAGTACGGATTATGCGACGCAGAAATCACAATGCCACAAGAAAAAGTTTTATCGTTTTTAATCAAGGTTAATACAGCTGGCGTTGGAATAACCCCTGCATCAATAATATCAATGGGAAACGCAGCCATTTGATCAAACAAATAACCCTTTATATCATTAACCGACTCACGCGTATCTCCTGCAAGTAAAACTTTTACGCGATTCGGGCCATAACGTTCAATCATCCAATGACCCAATGCAGCGCCAATACTTTGCAAAGCCATCGGCGTGAACGGAAATTCACCCACTCGACCACGAACACCATCGGTACCAAAAGCAAGTTTCTGCATTGTTTATCTCCTTGAATGTTATGAAGCGTGGAGATCTTCTTATGATTATGATAAAATAATGTTGTTGGCCAGTATATCGAATGGAAGAGAAGAATGACAGCACATTATTTGGCTACTTGTTTTTTGATCGGTGTTTCTGCAGCTTCGGGCGTTGGTCCAATTTTTTTGCTTACGCTCAACAAAAGTTCGTTGTATGGGTTTTGGCAAGGGTTTGCAACCGCTGTTGGTGCTGCTCTTGGTGATACCATGTATTTTCTTCTTGCTACACTAGGATTACTCAGCATTGTAGAAGGCATGGGCAACGCAATCTTGTTCATGGAAGCGGTGAGTAGCATCTTACTTATTGGTTTCGGCATTCACCTAATGCACACAAAGCCCAAATTTGATACACATGCAACCCCGGTCCAACAACCACTTATTCTAGGCACGATAAAATCCTTTCTCCTGACAATTCTCAATCCGTTTATGCTACTATTTTTCATCTTTGTAAGTATCAATGTCCTTCCAGATGATCTAACACCAGACTCTTATAAATTGCTGCTTCTGGGCAGCTTATGCGTTGGCGGTGGATCTCTGACGATACTTTCTCTGATAGCCACGTTTGGCAGCCTTGCTGGCAGTAAAATTAAACGCTCATATCTCGAGATGTTTAGTAGAGTTACGGGAATCATATTTGCATCAATTGGCGGCTACTTGCTTTTCGATACTGCTGTAAAATTGATGCGTTAAGTTACAGAAAAGGGCCCAACGTAGAAAACTACGTTGGGCCCTTTTTTAATTTCTTGATGACAAGTCTTATGCGAGCTTTTGATGACGATAAATAACTTTACCAATCACGCGGAAATGGTCTTTACCACGAATCAAGGCAATTGGTGGATTTTTGTGACTGACCGACTCAAGAACAATAAAGTCTTCCATGTAGGTCACTTGCATGATCGCCTTAATCTGAGTTTCATTACCATATTCAACGGCGGCGATATCTCCTGATCGAGTCCATGTCTCTGGCGATACAACAACAAAATCACCCTTAACAAACACAGGCGCCATCAAATTATTTTCGATGCAGATACAAAACATTGAATCGTCTGAAGAATTGAATACCGGTACAAAAATATCTTTGTAACCCGTAGTCACCTGCATCAACTGGTTGTTATACGGAGATGGGTTTGCAGGAATGTCTCCCATTGCGGGAACAATTTTTAATTGAAGATTAACGTTGGAAACCTCAGGAATCTTGACGTTTTTATCAACTTCATCTGTACGATTTTTGCGTTGTGCAAACAAATCTACAGGATGAAGGTTAAACGCGTTTGCAAGCTTCTTGAGAGCATCCTCGTTCCAACGGCGCGTACCGTTCTTGATGTGAGTTAAATAACTCTCTGACATACCTGTTTTCTCGGCGAGCACCTTTGTAGTCCAACCCCGTTCTCGCAATAGCTCTTTAACGCGCAATTCCGTGGATGACATAACAGCTCCTTTCTTGAAAGCCAAGCTTCTTAATTCAAGACTGGTCTAAAATTATGAGATCATGAACACGGTTCACTATAAACCATTTCAAATAGAAACGCTATAAATTTTCCACTTGCACAAAGAGTTGATGTTTAGGCCAAAAATTACTACCTTCATCGGTATGAATTTTATAGAAAAAAAATTAACAACAGTAATCGGAATGTTCCTTCTGTTTATTTCTCTTCCCCTCTCGGCGATAGATAGACCTAAGGCTTTTATTATTACCGGAGAGCAGTCTGGAGAGGATTTAGCTCGTTGGTTTGTACAAACCACAAAGCTTGATGAGTCCCATAACCTATTTATCGTAGCAAGTAAGGCGTTGGCAGAAGAATTGGGAATCAATCATCTCGATGGTTTTGAAAGCCTCGCAGGCGTCACCATTCTTCATGGAGTTGGCTCATTACTCAAAGAGCTCATTGCACAACGAAGTACCTATAACCGCCTGATTCAGACCATCATTGATGCAAAGCCAGAACGTCTTATTCTCATCGACCGCCCTTGGGTCAACGTCCGCCTCGCCAGAGCAATCAAAAAAGCAGCCCCCTCTATTTCTATCACCTATGCCGCACCACCAGAACTTTGGTTCTGGGGTTGCTGGTACATCGATACAATATTAAAAAACTACTGTGATGAACTCATTGTGCTCTGTCCTCACGAACAAGCGTGGTACGCACAACGTGGGCTTACCACCAAGTGGCTTGGTTACCCCTATGCACAGGAATTTGAGAAATTTTTGACGCAAGAGCCTATATCAACAAATGAGCTTGCCCTCCTGCCGGGTTCACGACTGCCAGAAGTCCAAAAATCACTCCCGTTGATGTGTGAGGCAATTAAACAATCAAAAGTATGCGATCAAATCAAGATCATTGTCGTTCAAGCAGCTTCTATCCCAAGAGAAGTCATTGACCAAATAATCGCACAGCATGGCCTTACAGACAAAATTCGCATTGTCTCGCATGACGATAAAGAACGGCTTAGCCGCTGCTTTTACGCATTAACAAAGCCTGGCACGATCACGCTACACCTTGCGTTACTCGGCGTTCCTCATGCGGTTGTATTCAAAACCTCGTGGGTAAATTCAGTCATACTCAACTACATCATCAAACCAAAAGCTTTCGGTTTACCTAATCTTTTAAGCCCAACCTCTGTATGTGATGAATTCATCCAAGAGACAGCACATGTTTCAACGCTTGCCGCGCACCTTGATGAAGTTTTTCTCTCTTTCAAAGAAAAAGGCGAAGCTTATAAGCTTCGCCAACAAAAGATTAATCTATTTAGAAATGCGTTTTTGAAACAAGAACGCACTTAATTTATGTGTTGCTTTTTCGAAAGCAATTCGATGCACTCTTTCTGAGCAGGCAGTACATAAACCATCCATAGATAATGTGTACATGCGCTGTTGCATAGAAAAAGGACTTCAAAAACTTAGAAGCCCTTTATTTTTTATGCAGCCTGATAGTTATGCCTTTATGACAGCAGGAAAATTTTGTTTAAGAAATGCTACTTTAGCTGCTTGTAAAGTAATTTTTAGAAACGAGTTAAACATTTTTTCTACTTCTTCTTTTTGCTCACCAGTAGGCGACCAATGAGAAGCTTTAAACACATTCTGTTTGTGATAAAAATCTAAAAATTTTTCTCCGTAATAACTGACAGTATAAAACGGGTAAGGCAACTCTTTCTCACGTAAGCGCAACTTACCTATATAAAAAGCAAATAGGTTTTGTTCGTTTGAACAACCAAAAAATTGCTTTCTTGGATTATCAACCATCCCATCCAATAAAGAAACAATCTGATGCTGGCTTGCTATTTGAGTTTCAAAAAGATCCGACATCCATGCAAAAAATCTATTTGGAGCATCCTTTAAACGATCTAGCGTATTAATAACAGCAGCCTCTGCCTGCTCTCGAGTTTTAGCTTGAGTTAACTTTTCACTTAATTCTAAACCAACTCCTTTGCTTGTATCAAAGTAGCCAGAGAGAAAAGATCGAATAAAATCAAAAAATATCATTCGCTCTAGGTAAGAAGGACTAATAAGCCTGACATTCAAACGTTGATTATACAAATCTCCATCATCCCAAGAAAAATAATTCACTACGTTTTCATAGAAGGAGCCGTAACTACGCCACGTTTTAAGATGCATTATATTAGAGTAATTATGAACCCATGTAAGCTCTTGGACAAAAGAACCATCAGGCAAAGAATATTCTTGAATACCCGCAAAAAGCTCTTCCTTAATTTTAGCGATAATCGCAGGTATACACTCGTTGCATGCATCTTGTACTTTTTTACTGATAACAAACAGTTCATTACCCGTTTGATCAAAATCAAAGCGATATAAATCCTCACAAATCGCAGCCACTCTGCTAGAGCTGCCACAGAACAGACTCACAACAAGCAACAAGCTTGCTAACAATCGTTTAAACATAACTATACTTCCTGTACTTTAAGACTGACCCAATAGCCCAATACGACAGGCAAAGTATTAATATTTAATACAAAAAGTCAAATGCGCCAACAAATATTTTATAAAAAATACAAAATGAAACAACCAACAGGGGCGTAAAAGAGCGAATTTGCATATCAGTCTAAAATAATGAGGGCTCAAACCCATTATTTTAACGTGAGCTCGACGGAAATTTTAAATGGAATTATACTTACCAGCGGGTCGTCCCGGTCTAAGGCCGGGATCCCGGCCTTAGACCGGGACGACGTATAGTAAAGACTTTATCTCTCATTTTAGCTCATCGAACTCACGTTATTTTAAGCTAAAGTTACAGGTGAGTGGTTAGACCGGTCCTGCAAATATTACTTGTACGTCAACTTTAACTGCATTCCCAAGGCACCAAACAACGATGCTAAACTATTCCATCGAGGATTGCCATTCTCTGAAAGCATGCGATAAATATTTTGTCGATTAAGATTAGCTTTTTTCGCCAAGGCCGTCTTATCTAAACCTTGAGCAGTTAGAACATCTTTGAGGGCGATCAAAAAAACACCCTCGTCCTCATCCTTCAACGCTTCGTTTAAGTAATGCAATGCAAGTTTTGGATTTTTGAGTTCATCATTCAGGAACTCTTTGTATGTTGCATACTGCTTTTTTTTAGCCATTGTCTCGCTCCTTAAAATCAAGCCAATATTGTTTTGCCTTTGCAATATCGCGCTCCTGACTTCCTTTATCTCCCCCAACCAACAGTACAACGATCGTTGTACCAACTTTCCCATAATAAACTCGATAGCCAGCCCCATAATCTATCCGCAACTCAAACAAACCACGAGAACCCTTAATTGACTTGCAATCACCAAAATTATCTTTCCTAACTCTGGCAAGCCTTGCCATCACAACAGCCAACGTTTTCGGCGCAAGCTTCCTTGACCATTCGAAGAATGGCTGTTTCCCCGTGTCCGTTGTATACGGTATTATCTCTATAGTTTCCATGCTTCAAAATGTACCATATACGCGACACGCATGTCAACAATCACCTGGATGAAGTTTTTATTTCTTTCAAAGAAAAAGGCGAAGCTTATGAGCTTCGCCAACAAAAGATTAATCTTTTTAGAAATGCGTTTTTAAATAGTGAGAGATCTTAATTCATATGTGATTTTTTTGGCGGCTTGCAAGCCTGAGCATAACCTTGAGCTTTTAAAGCAATGCGATGCGCTCTTTCTGAGCAGGCAGTACATAAACCGTCTACAGATCCACATTTGCCCAGGATAACTCTATGTGCAACACAGCAGAGAACTCCTCCAACAGCAAGAACTTTGCATTCGAGAGGAGCTGGCGCTCCCAAATACCCTGCTCCAGCGCGTGATCCATTGCATTCACAGCCCCAACACCCAACATCAAAACCAGCAGCATTGCCTTAAACATACATTTCCTTGCTCGTTTCATGCCCATAAGACGTAATTTAATTGTAGAAATCTATCTTCTTAAGGAATCTGAGTCAAGAAAAACAGGACTGGATTGTATCTTGATGCCCTCTTTGAGGGTGGTAGAATACGCCATAAACAAGGGAGTGACGCCGTTTAACCTGGATTGGTTATAAATAACCGATGGGATCTTGGACGCACTCCCCAAA
>JAHFBQ010000015.1 GCA_023249935.1 bacterium | reverse complement strand
TAGCAAACCAGCTTGGCGTTAAACCAGAAGAATGCATTGTCTTTGAAGATTCTATCTATGGCTTCCAAGCAGCTAAAGCAGCGGGCATGAAATGTATCGCGGTCAAAGGACCAAACAATCATCACCTTCTCGACCATGCACACGCTGCAATCGATACGTACCATGAAGCAGTTGATGCTCTGAAAAAAGTACTTCTTTAATTCAAAATTCTATGTGAATATGAATTAGCGCCGACTGACTAGTGGCGCTTTTTTAGTCGTAATAAATCTCGATATAGAGACCAAGATGACAAATTAAAGGATAAATAGAATGTCATACATAACACATTTAAATTGGTTTAAGTCTACACTCAGCAACAAAGCACTTGTTGAGCGTTTAAAAAATATTAGCTTTGTAATCACCGATGTTGATGGATCTCTTACCGATGGCACCGTACATTTTGATGCCGATGGCGAAGGAGATCGCATGTACTCACCACAAGACGGCTACGCCATCCGCTTGGCCATAGAAAGCAATATTCAAGTTGCGTTTCTAAGTGGTAATGCCGGCGCATCGATTGTTTCTCGTGCTAGAAAACTACGCATCCCAGATGAACTTATTGTGCTTGGAGCTAAAGATAAGAGAGTTTCTGTACAGAAACTACAATCGATTACTGGTTTTACATCAAAACAAACATTGGTGTTTGGTGATGACTGCCTTGATGCTGCAGTAAAAGAAGCCGATTCTGATATCTTCTTTGCAATGCCAAGTAACGGGATTTTTTATCTTCAACCGATTGCTGACTGCGTATCACCCGCTAATGCCGGTGCTGGTAGCGCATTGCGTCATATTCTCGATTTGATCTTGTATGTACAAGGCAAACATATTGCTCAACATTTGATTCAAAAGGCACTTGAAACTAGCTATGAAAAAAAAGGTACTGATTCTTATTCTTTTGCTAGCGCCGCTTAGCACAGGCGGCTATTGGTTTATCACAAGACGATCACATCGCTTGGTTTTACCAATACCAGCAGCACTTGAAGCAAAGCTCATGCAAGATGATGCATTGCTCGCATGCAATAACATGCGTACATCTTATATTAAAAATCCCTGGGGCGACCTGGGGATTTCTACTTCACTGGCAACCATATCGCGCAGCCATATTGTACGCGCATCATCGGTTCATATCAAACATACACAAGGGGCCATACAAGCAGATGAAATGCTGATTGATATTAAAGCACAGAAGCTATCGTTTAAAGGAAATGTGAAGAGCGAGATTGGCCTATCGCCCGCGCACAAACGGCAGCGATAATGGTTGATGGCTGCAATTGCTGCAACGTGTTAGCCGCTGCTTGTAGAGTTACACCGGTAGTACAAAGATCATCGATAAGTAAGATGCGAGCACCCACTACCACATCGGCCGCATCTTTGCGCAACGCGAACACATCCGCAACGTTGCTATGACGATCATCCCGAGAAAGTAAATACTGAAATTTTGTAAATTTCCGACGCATGAGCAGCGGGCGATATGGAATGTTCAACTCCTGGCTCATCGCCTTGGCCATCTCAACTGCCTGATTGTAGCCACGATTAGCATAACGCCACCAATGCAGCGGCACCGGCACAATGTAATCAACATCAGTCACATCTTCGGGCAACAATTGCGCCATGATGCGCCCTGCTGCCTGCGCAGTAGGAAAACTACGGCGAAACTTTGCCACTACTAATTTATGCAAAGCACCATCATAGGCACCAAGCGCATGGACAGCCAATGTTTGCCTTTTTCTGAGCGGCAAGAGCCGCGAAGCAACCGGCTTGATAGTCCCAAGACACGATAAACATAAAACCTCGCCTGGCAAGGCAAGCTCTCGACAAGCAAAACAAAGATCTGGATAAATTATTCTAAGAACATTTTGTAGTACATTCATCCTGGCATTGTCACCAACCAAAACACGAATCTGAAAATAAAGTTAACGAAAAGCCCTGCCGCACAATCGACAAATAAGAAGCTGAGCAATAGCGGCCAGGTGGTACAATCAATTTTTGCAAAACGCACAAGCAATCGGGGTAACGCATAGCTTAACAGCACGAAAAGGACATACCCAGTCACCAAAAATTTTATATTGATCATAATACCAGAAAAAACGAGCAGCATGCCATAAACATGCGTAACGACCAACGCATTGCGCGGCGGCCGTTGCTTATCATTTCCCATACTAGAAAAAAACAGCAAAGCAGCTACAAATACGAGAAGAACCATATAGATTCCTGGATAAAGTGAATTCATTACCCAGATCAGCATATCCATAAAATATACAAGCGGAATTGCGAGTGCTGCAGCAAGCACACTAGCAAACGGTAAGTACCCTACGGGACCAAGCGTTACGACAACATTAGCGATTGATCTTAATTTTTGCATCATACACCTCTTTCACTTGCACAAGCATAAGCCATGTAATACCAAGAAAAATAAAAACATCAGCAATATTGACTGTCGCAAAGTGCCAAGAGCCAAGATGAAAATCTATAAAATCAGCAACCGCGCCATGCTTAAACCGATCAACTAGATTTGAAAGTGCACCGGCCATGACCAGTGTTTCACCATACAATAATTTTCCATTACGAAATTGACCCACTGCGTAAAATCCAAATAATACTATGACCACCATAACGCCAAGCGTTAACCCAAATACACCCCATGGAGAGTCAAACGAAAACAAGCTAAAACTTACGCCTCGATTCCACTGCAAGCTAAAGTTCAGCCAATTATTCACCACTATTGAATCCTGACTTAAAAACTTAATCGCCAAATTCTTAGTCCAACGATCCAACCAAAAGCTACTAGCAAAAATAATTAAATAGCGCATTATCGCAGCATTCATTCATTTAATCCTTTGTTACGCGGTTCGCAGTACTGCACCAAGCTTTTCAGTTCTCGATGCTGCCAGTTGCCATACCTTATCAAGCATTGCCTTGTCTACCGTGCCCTCAGAATCAAGTACCCACATTCTAAAGGTCAATGATCGCTGATTATCCCACGATTCTTTTTCGAAGAAATCGATAAGTTCAACCCGCTGTACAAGTGGTGATGCTTTTTTAAGTTCCTCGGCCAAAGTGATGGCTTGCACTGCAAGCGGCACCATGAACGAGAAATCTAGAAATGTTTCTTGATATTTTGGTAGCGGTACAAATCGTTTTACCGGCAACTCTAAGCTAAGAAGAAGCTCTAGATCAATCTCAGCAAAGGCCGCATCAATTTCCTCTTGCATACCAAGCTTGGCAAGCAATAACGGATTCCCCTTTCCAACAATACCAATCACCTGCCCATTAATGGCAATGGCAGCTGTCTGATATGGCTTGTACCAAGGTGATTGGGGTGTTTTCACCTGTGTCCAGGTGATACAATTTTCATCAAAACCAAGTGATACCAATAAACCAGTCAATGCTTCTTTAGTCGCATAAAAATCAATCGTTGTACGCTTAGCAACAGCGCAAACAGCCAACGACCTACGCTCTTCAATCTTGCCATCAACTTCAGACCAAATACGCCCTGACTCAAAAAAGCGCAATATATTTTGATGTACCTGATTTTCAATGACGTTTTTTAAAAGCCCAGGAATAAGCGAGGTGATGAGGCGTGCAAAATTTTCCGACACTGGATTAATCAGATTCACTGGCGATTCTTGCTCAAGATCGATAGATCGTAAAAATGCCTCGTCAAACAAAGCATAGTTTTGCATTTCAACACAACTATCGGCGTGGACCAAGTAACGCTTGATCGTACGATGACGCATGAGCGAAGTAACTGAAACGGGACGGCGCGCCATTGTTGGCAGCTCGTGAGGAATTTTAGCAAAGCCGTACGTACGCACCACTTCTTCAAGAATATCTTCTTGTATGGCAACATCCTTACTTGATCGGAACGTTGGTATGGTAATAGTGTAGATACCCTTCCCATCGTAGACAACACCAAATTCAAGCGACTCTAACAGCATTTTAATCTGCGCTGGTTCAAGCACAACACCCATACGCTTTTCGAGAAACACATGCTCAACAATAATTTTTTTTGACTGCACCACAGCACCAAGCGCCACAATGTTTGGTTCTGCTGTAAATGTCACATTGGATGCCTTTGCAAGGGCAAGAAAGCGTTGAACCGCTTCCAGCGCAAGGTTAGGATCGAGCGTTTTTTCAAATCGAGCCGATGAATCGGTACGCGTTTTATGCCGTAACGCTGAACGTCGCACGGTACTAGGCTCAAAATTTGCCCCTTCAAAAAAGAGCGCTGTCGTTGCAGGACTGACTGAATCATGAACTCCGCCCTTAACACCGGCAAGACACATTGGCTTGCGATCGTCGGCAATAACAAGATCTTCTGATGTAAGAGTAATATTGTTACCATCAAGCAACAGCAACTCTTCGCCAGCTACCGCCTTACGAATTTTCACCGTTTGATTGGTAATTTTTGCTGCATCGTAGGCATGTACCGGTTGCCCCCAATCAAGCGTAACATAATTGGTTAAATCGACGATGCCACTCATCGGACGCGCACCAACCGCCAAGAGCCGGCCTAAAATTTTAATATCACAGGAACGGTTTTCAATCGAGGAGACAACCAAACCATTAAAAGTTTTACATAACGTGGGTTCTTCATTCTTGATAACGAAAGAAGAATCGTTTGCACTAGAAGCATTACCTGCAACACGCTTAACCGTATAATCTTGCAGAAATTGAGAGGCTGGTCTTAATTTTTTACCGACGAATGGGGCAATCTCGCGAGCAAACCCTCGATGACCCCACATGTCAGGACGGTGAGTAACTGATTTATTGTCCACCTCAATAATATAGTCTTCAACCTCCCAAAGCTTTTTCCATGCGCCTTTATGCATAGTTGCGGGGGCGTAGACAGCAGGAACAAACTTTTCAGACTCTACACCAAAATCGTTCAATGTGGCCCAGGCATACCCCTGTGCTGTTTTTTTCACAAGGTAAGCAACGTGCTGCTGATTTTCATCAATAAAATCACTTTTTTGTCGTTGAGGCAGTGTTATAGAAGCACCCGTTTCATCAATCGACCACATATCCTGGTTTTTAACCGCCAAAAAAAATATGTCCAAATCTAGCGAGCGCCTATTTACATGCTCTATCTCAGCCGTAACTTCGTTAAATCGCCGTGCAATCATGGCTACATCAAACTGCCGCCATGAACCTGGCTCTACATCAATATGGTCAAAAATCCACGCAAGCGATAATTTCATAACTTTGATACCTTTACCAAGACGTGATCTATTTCTAGTATTGAAGACTACATAGTCTACCACAGCATCAATCATTGCCAAGAAGCAATAAGCATGCCACAGAGTATCAAAACAAAGCAGCCCCCATCCACATTCTTGCCACCCTGAATATCAGTCTATTTGACACAGAAAGTTTCCTACGTTATACCTAGCCAAGTTAGTCAAGAGAGTTTCTTTACCTTCGGTATCAGAAAGGGTCCAGATGAAAAGAGTATTGTCTCTCGCTATGGCATTTGCACTTGCTACATCACAAGCATTCTCATACACCGTTGAAGATCTTCAAAAAGTAGAAAATTGCACAGCTTCACTCACAACAGCTGGGGCTATGTTAAAAGCAGTCGTACCTGTGGATCTAAACGCAGGATTAAGTCAATTTGGCGAACTATCAAGAGAAGCTAATAACTTGATAGCGTATGCCATTGAAGACCAATCTTTCCAAGTACGCATTGCTCGTGTTATTAATCGAGTTGCCACAAAGGCTTCATGGCAAAAAGCTCCGGCGATTGACGGCGCATTCATGAAAAATTTTAGCGTAGAACTTACACACGGCGTTACCGGCGAAGTCGCAGATTATTTTAAAGGCAAAGCTCTAGGTGCAGTAATGCCACAAGTTTCTGATAGCCGTCTTGTAGGTCGTGCAGCACAAGCACTTTCAACAGCAATTGTTACTTCGCTCGTTGAAACCACATTCATGCATATCAATCGCGCCCTAGAAGTTCCGGGCGCAGCCTGTGATAAAGACAAAAAGTGCACAGAAAAATTAATGGGTACCTTCTTCAACTCGCTTCTGACAGAAGTAGCTTTCCAGTTTGCTGGTGAAGCAATTTTACGTGGTGCCAGCGATGCTAAAGCAGACGCATTAAGCGATCTTTGTGCTGCACAAGTTGATGGACTTGATTCTGCTAAGTAATATTGAGCTATTCAACTAAGTATTACACTTAGGTTTGATTTTCAAATAAAAAGGGTTTGGTTGTAATGACCAAGCCCTTTTTTACCAACTAAGGATAAACCATGAACAAATATCTACTTCTCACCCTCAGCCTCCCCCTAGCCCTTGCTCAACAAACAAAAGCCAACTACACATTAGAAGATTTACGCAAGTTACAGACCGTAAGTGGTGTAGCAAAAACATCTGAATCAGTTATACATGCACTCGCGCCAGAAACAACCCCAGGCCTACAGTTCATTGGCAATGTTGCTAACGAAACCAATCTATTAGTATCATATGCACTCATGGATAAGCCAATGATGTTGCGCTTCACACGCGTGCTTGATCGTGTAGCGGCCAAAGAATCATGGCAGGATGCACCACAGCTTGACCAAGAATTTATGACAATGTTCGCCAAGGAATTTGCTGTCGAGTTCTCACATGGTACAACGCTTGAAGTGGTCAATTTACTCAGCTACATGCTCATAGACTACCTGATGGGCACAGCTGCTGACACTACCAAAGAACGCCTCATGAAGCGTGCTGCGCAAATCACTGCGACCGCCATCACCAAACCACTCATTGATACCGCCTTTTTAGCTCTCAATCATACAGTCAATGATGAAGAGGATGATGAAACACCAGAACTCACACAAGCCTATGTACAAAGCCTACTACAAACCCTCTACACTGAACTTGCTTACCAAGCAGCGGGCGAGATTATTAGGCAGTTTGCACAGGAACCCGCCCCTTAACTCCAAAGGTACCAACAAGCCGTCCTCCTGCCAAAGAAGGCGCGCAGGCTGTAAAAACTTAAGGTTTATTTTTAATCTAAATTATCATACAGAAAACCTTAAGCCCTGAGAGCAGTTCTCAGGGCTTTTTTCACGTCAGAAATAGGTCACCCATTTGATATTCGTTTCAAAACTGAGCAAAGTAGTTTAATGGGAATGTTATTTATTGAGGTTCCTTAAATGGGTGGGGATCATGAACAATATCGTTAAGCTTGTAGTGGTTAGTTTCACATTATTCTCGAGCGCAATACTTTCTGCAAAAACAGATCTTCTAGAAACAGAGAGTACGAGTGCCTATGAAGTTCTTGTACCAACATCAAACTATAACCCCTTTACTTGGTTCAAGAGACAATGCGTACAACATCCAAAACGTACAGCAGCCATTGCGGTTGGCGGCGTTGCCGCGGCGGCAGTCGGTTATAAGCTTTTCTCTGAAGACCCGCTACAAAATTTTACAAAAGAAGATCTTGAATTCGCTGGTAAAGCAAAGGCTCTTGTTCAAGCAACCGACAAGAAGCTGCCCATTGTCTATCACAAAGACTATAACATTTCTCTTGCAGGAGTTGAGAAGCTTCACTCGTTTGATTCACAAAAGTATAGACGTGTTTACAATCATTTAGTCACAACGGTAGGCATAAAACCAGAACGTTTTCATACGCCCACTATGGCGACGCAAGACGATCTTTTAAAAGTCCATACATCAGCATACCTAGATTCACTTAACAGCTCAGCTGCCGTTGCAAAAATCGTATATTTACCACAACTGAATTATCTGCCTCATTTTGTATTGCGCAGAAATCTACTTGAACCAATGAAACTGGCTACCAGCGGTACCGTACTTGCTACCGAGCTGGCACTCCAAGAAGGTTGGGCAATAAATCTTGGTGGCGGTTATCACCACGCCAAAGCTACAGAGGGCAGCGGGGGCTGCGCTTTTAGTGACATTGCACTTGCCATTCACTGGGTGCACGAGCTTCACCCAAACTACAAAATACTTGTTGTTGATTTAGACGCTCACCAGGGCAACGGTGTTGAAATGATCTGCGGACCCGATAAACGCGTCAGCATTTTTGACGTCTATAATGAAGACATGTATCCACAAGACAAAGCGGCCAAAAAATACATAGACTTTAATCATCCTGTTAAATCAGGCATCAAAGACAAAGCGTATCTTAAAATTCTTGCCGACCATTTGCCTGCAGCGATTGCAGCATCTAAACCTGATCTCATCGTATACAACGCAGGAACTGATATCTATGAAAAAGACCCTCTTGGACGCATGAGCGTATCAGAAGCTGGTATCATAGAGCGTGATGAATTTGTATTTCGCTGCGCACTTGATGAGAAGATTCCTGTCGTTATGATACTTTCTGGTGGTTATACGAAAGAAAGTCATTCGATTATTAGTAAGTCTATTACAAATATTCTTCAGATGGTTTTGAAGCCATAAACATAAATTAAAGAAGAGGTGTGTTATGAAAAATATAATGAAACTTTTAGCATTGAGTTGCTCGTTGATTTCAGGTACTGCACAGCCAGCGGCCGAATGGGGAGCTGGAAAACCAGCAAATGAAGTTTGGTTCCATCCAAACGATAGAGCTTTTTATCCTCTAGCAAATTTTTATGAGGTTGATGGCAACCGCGATGCTCGTCGTTATCCAGCAGCAGGCAAAGACAACAAAACCGCTTTTGCGGGCTTGCACATCGGCTTTGCTGGTCAACCGTGTATGACATGGCGCTCAACTGAACATTTTTTTCAGACAATAAAGTTTTTAGAACAACCAGATTTTCAGAATCTTTGCCGCAACAGCGCAGCACAAACGCCAGGAGATGTCTTTCGTCTTGCAAGACAACGTAATGCAGATGTTGTAGCTGGATGGCATAACATGAAATTGTACGTCATGTATGCGGCAGTGAAAGCAAAATTCGCGCACAATGAAGAATTACAAAAACTTCTTCTCGACACCAGTGGAGACTGGATTGTTGAGCACGTTGAGCAAAACGCAAATCAAGCACAAGGCGATAACTACTGGGGTGACACCAATGGTGGGCATAATTACCTCGGTAAAATATTAATACTCGTTCGTCATGAGCTTGCAGAGGAAGGATTTCTGAATGCGTGGGGAGACGCACGACTTAAAGAAATGGGCCAATTAGAAGCTGATATCCTTAGACATCAACAAGCTTGGCAAAATGCTGGACATCCTCTTTTTGTAGATCAACACAACCAACAGCTTACAGTGCGCAGCAAGCTTGCCATAGTTGATGGCGCTGAAGAAGATGAATGTGATGAGGCTACGGGTAGTGGAACTGGTGATAAAAAAGATAAGTCTTATAAGCAAAAGAAGAAGACTGCAAAGTCAGCTGAATCCAAGCCAGACACCGCTCAATGGATTAAAGACCAATGGACCAATCATCCAGTACGAACGACTGCTCTTACTACCGCGGGCGTTGGCACCTGTGCATTGGTTGGGGATGCAATCGTTCGAAAAAGAAAGTCATTTCTTGGTCGACTTGTTTATCATGACACACCTGCACGCCTCACCGTTAATGAGCAGACAACAGACCATCATGGTTAATAAATAGGAACTCTTATGAAACGTTTTCTATTGCTATTCATAACAATATTCGCTACCAGAGGACTACATGCGCAAAATAAAGTAGCGTTTGATCCTCAAAAAAAGGTTCGTGTCTTTTTAGCTAAAAAAACAGAAGCTAGAAATCCTATTTCAGTAGATACTACCGGTAGCCTTACTACTTTGAAATTAGAAGACGATGCCCTCGCAGACTTTGATATCAAAACCTTTACCGATCAAAAAACTATCCGCAATGTATGGGGGCGAGATTTGGACGAGCGGGCAACGTCTCTCATGGATATATTCAAAGAGAACTTTAACAATTACGCAAAACATCATAAGGGTAGTTATACAGGTACTGTTAAGATCTACGACGAAACACAACCACGTCCAAACCCGACAACTACCTATGCAACTACGTTTGAGGTGTGGGAAAAAGATACGCTTGTTGCGGCACAAGAACTCCTAGCTGATAAACCAGCGGTATTAAACATGGCTGATGACATCACGCCAGGCGGATTTCTCAACTCCGGTGGGCATGCACAAGAAGAAAGTATCAGTTATCGTGCTCATGATATGGTTATTGCACTTATGCGATCTAAGCAGGCGGTATACGGAAATTCATGGCATAACGTGTATCAAAAAACAGAACATGGTCCAAAATTTATTCAGGAAAAAGGCGCCATCTACATTCCACAAGTTAAGGTTCTAAGAGCTCCTTTCAATGGCAAGCACTATCAGCCGCTTGCTGAAGACGATCAATTTTCTGTAGATATCATCGCCAGCGTTGCCTACGATTTGCGCTGGAGCCGCGGCAAGAAAATTCCTGCTGACTACGAAGACATCACCAAAGAAAAGATTAGAACCCAACTACGCGTGGCACTAAATAATGACCACACAACGATTTTATTATCCGCGTATGGCTGCGGATGTCATTGCAATAAACCTAAGGTAATCGCAGATTTCTACAAAGAAATATTCAATGAACCTGAGTTTAAGGGCGCATTTAAAAAAACAGTTTTCTCAATTCTAGGAAAAGAGAATTTTACGGTGTTTAAGAACTGCTTTAATGGACATAAACATGATAAGGAAATCTCAACAGCCACTCTCGTTGCCGCTGGTGTAGGCGTGGGTGCATTAGCTCTTACAGCCGATGCACTGATACGCAAAGAACGATCGTTCTTTGGAAGATTTTACAAACTATGCACTGGGAACGACAAACCGGCTCGTCTTACCGTTACCAAACAGACAACAAATTTCTTAGTCTAAAATTAGTCAAAGATTAGAACGGGCGGAGAGAAAATTCTCTCCGCCCGTTTTTTCTGAACCAATTTTGTAGCTATCAGCGCCGGTTTTTACTCACGATAGAACCAAGGTCATTCAAAATGCCACCTTTTTTCATATTCATTTCGCCACTATTATTGATAATACCGCTGCTTTCATTGTTGATAATGCCGCGGTTATTTATGGCACCAGTTTTTGCAATGTTGATAGTACCACTGTTATCTATGGTACCGTCCTTATTATTGTTGGTAATGCCCTTATTATTCAGAGAGCCTCCCGCAACAATACTCACAACACCTTTATTTGCAAAGACTTTAGAGGCTGGAATCGTCAGGTTGGCACCAGCACTAACCACTACATAACCACTAGTACCTATATCAACCCGATCTCTCACTGTTACAGAGGCCTCTGGCGCAACGACAAAGCCGTTAGCACACTGAGCTGGCGTCACCGTACCATCCAATTCTCTAATAATATCTCCAGACATCAATAGCGGAACAACACTCCCATCACCGGTAAAATCAAATTGACTACCACGTGCAACAGGAAAATGCGTTGCTGCAATAATTATGTTTTTAACAATGTTGCCTATGGCCAAACCAATAATACCACTGTTAAGTACCGTACTGAAGTCTCCGTTATGCCAGGTACCGCTGTTGTTCAAAGTACCACTATTGTTAACATCACCATCATTCTCTATAGTACCGCTACTGGTATTATTCAAAACCCCAGAGTTATTCACGGTATTAGTACTTTGCAGCGTGCCACTATTGTTCAACGTACCGGCATTGACAATCGTTTCGAAGTTTTCAAAGTAATCGCTGTTGTTCATAGTTCCATTGTTATTCAGCGTACCTTTATTAGAAAAACTGCTGCCTACAGAGTTATTCCAGGTACCATTATTCGTTACAGTACCATTGTTAGCAATGGTATCCAAGTTATCAAAAGTCCCTCCGATACCATTATTTAACGTCCCATAAACGAGAACCGTACCGCTACTAAAGAGAGAAGTATTTATCAAAAGCTCTTTACCTGTAAGAATTTTCAATAGAGCCCCAGACTCAATAATAATAGGACCATCGATCCCCTTACCAGCACTGTAATTCCACGTAAGAGTTCTCCCCGCTCTAAGGATAAGGCCCGTAGTTGCCAGATCGTTTAATGCAAAAAATGTATTATCTACCGTGGTAGTCGTTGTAAAATCATATGGCGCAGCATTGCCAGAGCTAGCAAAAAAAACTCCTGCTAAAAAAAATAATCCCTGTACCAAGGTCCATGAGATCAATTTATTTTGCATCACAACCATACAACAACCCTACCTCTTCTGATTTTTACATCCAATTTTACAAAAGGTCCCAAGAGGAATACTCTCAGGACCTTTTTCATTGAATCAATAAAAGAACCTATAGCGAACCTTCGTTTCTTGATTCAAACGAACGCTCTTCATTGCGCGATTGATCTTGTTTCTTGCGCATAAAGGTCGGCGTATCCAGATCATCCATGTCGTAATCTTGCTGTTGCGCAGCTTCAACTTTTTCATGGCGAGCCGCCTGGTGTTCGCTTGGAGCAACAGCCATGTGTTCCACTTGTTTTACAAGCGTCATTTCTTTCACCATAGGTGCCGTATATGAAGGAGCAGCATGTACCATACTAGCAGCATTCACTGTAGCAGCTTTTTCAACACCAACACCCGTTGCAATCACCGTCACCATCACTTCATCACCGATAGAATTATCAATCACCGAGCCGAGAATGATTTCAGCATCAGGACTAACCATCTCGTATACAAGTGAGGCCGCTTCATTGATTTCATAGAGGCCAAGATCGGTGTTACCGGTAATATTTATAAGCACGCCACGAGCACCCTTAATGCTTATATTTTCAAGCAATGGCGAGCTGATCGCCTTGAGCGCAGCCTCTTTGGCACGACTTGGTCCAGTTGCCTTACCAGTACCCATTAAGGCCATGCCCATGCCCTTCATGATCGTTTTAACGTCAGCAAAGTCGACATTGATATGACCAGACTTGGTAATGATGTCAGAAATACCTTTAATTGCTTGTTTTAAGATGTTATTCGAAAGTGCAAAAGCATCCAACATCGAAATTTTAGCATCAACAATTTCAAGCAGCCGTTGATTTGGCACAACAATCAACGTATCAACCACACCTTCGAGCATTTTGATAGCTTCTTCGGCATGTTTCATGCGGCGCTTACCTTCAAAGGCAAATGGCTTAGTAACCACTGCAACGGTAAGCACGCCCATTTCTTTTGCAGAGTGAGCAATAACCGGTAGTGCACCAGAACCGGTACCACCACCAAGACCTGCCGTTAAAAAGAGAATGTCTGCATCCATGCTCTGCTTAGTGATCTCATCCAGATCTTCCTCTGCAGCGCGACGACCTGTGTCTGGATTTGCTCCAGCACCAAGCCCTTTGGTTATCTTTGCACCAAGTTGAATTTTATGTGTTGCTGGCGACTGTTCAAGCGCCTGCGCATCCGTGTTTGCAACGATAAATTCAACAGCTTCGATGTCGGAATCATTTATCATGCTGTTAACAGCATTTCCTCCTGCCCCACCAATGCCAAAAACTTTGATGCACGCGCCAAAACGATTACGCTTTGTGTCTTCTTGGTACAAATCAAGCATCCTCTTCTCCTTTCTCTCTCGTTAGCGTGGCATCATAGAAAATCGTAGATCCACGACTTCATTCTTCTAAAAACACTCGCAAACACAGTCCCGTTTGCTGCATCGCCTTCGACCTTACTACGCCCACCCGACGCATACAACATTAGGCCATAAGCGGTCGAATAAATAGGACTTCGCAGGACATCTGGCAAACCATTGATCTGTATTTCGTGGGTACTTATTGGGCTACCAAGACGCACCGGCATACCAAGTCGGTCTTCGGCTAACTCACGAATTCCCTGCAAAAGACTGCCACCGCCGGTCAGAACAACACCGGTCGGCATTAGACTGCGCAAACGATACTCTTGTATTTCATCTGCAAAAAAATCAAAAACTTCTTGTGCACGAAAATGCAAAATTTCATCGATAAGCGCTAGAGGTATTACTTTTGGATTGCTCTCAAACTCTTGCGGCAACGCCACGCTTTCGCCATGAATGTAGCGACGCGGCGACCGTAAAACCGAGCCGTACATCCGCTTTACTTCTTCTGCTTGAGCCTTAGAAATACCGAGCCCAACAGCTAGATCGTTAGTGAAATGACTACCTGCAATCGGCAACACTTTTGAGTGTCTGATACGACCATCTTTGTACACAGCAAAATCTGACGTTCCTCCACCGATATCGATAATGCCCGAGCCAAGCTCACGCTCTGATGCAGTCAACACCGCATCAGCTGAAGCGATTTGTTCAAGCGCAATGTCTTCAACTTTCACGCCGGCAAGCTCACAAGATTTGATAATATTTTGCGCCGATGCCACCGCTCCTGTGATGATGTGAACCTGAGCTTCTAAACGCACACCGTACATACCAAGAGAATCGAGCACATATTCTTGACCATCAATACGAAAATATTGTGGTAGTACATGTAAAATTTCTTGATCCTGCGGGATAGGAATCGCTTTGGCAGCCTCAATCACGCGATCAATGTCATACTGAGTGACATCTTTACCTTTGACAGCAACAACTCCAGTGGAGTTGTACGATTTAATGTGCCCACCAGAGATACCAACTGTAGCTGCCTCTATCACAAAGCCCGCCGCTTCTTGAGCTTGGGCAAGCGCTGCTTTAATAGATTCAACGGTAAGATTGATATTGACCACCACCCCTTTGCGCAGTCCATTGGATGGATGCTGACCAATGCCAACAATCTCAAGTTTGCCATGATTACTGATGATGCCAATGAGCACACAAATTTTAGTAGTCCCTATGTCAATCGCGGCAACATAGCCGCCGAACACACGTCTGGTCATGATACCCTCCCCCGCTTTCCATGATCTATGAATTTCATTATGATGCGTCGTTCAAAGCGCATATCAAGTTCCACCGAGCGACGTTTTTTATCTAACGCATTTTGACTACAAAAACCTCTATGAAGCGCATCATCTACAAGTTCATCAAGTCGCTGCAAGGCAGCTCTTTTTCCCAACGTTACCTCATTCACTACCACAGCAGCATACCGCCTTGGAGGCGACCATGTTGACCCCGTATCACGAGGCGTAAGACGAATATACGAAGGACTTTGAAAAAAACATTCATACTCTCTAGCATAATCAACTGCCAGCTTTTTCAGTATATCATACGCCCATGGCGTTACTTTCATACCAGCATTCAGACTTGGCACTGCAATGGTTGGCAGCTTATCAAAATTGACCCAAGAGCTGAAATCTTCACGATGGTATACGCTGCGATCAGCGGCTAAAACATAGTTGTTTACAAGCATCACAGGCTTTACTCCATTAATGTTCACGCAAAATCCTAGTGGCAATCGCTTTGAAATAGCAACTTTCGTTACACAATCAAATTGATCTTTGATGCTACTATAGAAATTTTGTGCATCAAAAAACAAGTAATTTACATTAGACATATGCGCTCGAACAAAGGATACCAGCTTCTTTTTGACCAACGGTGAGTAGCAGTCGGTACAGGTGATATCAACAACTGGACATGAGAACAGTTTTTTATAGATAAATCTAGTAGAACGCGCCCCCAACGAATACACAGCAATACTTACCATGAGCAGCAAAAAAAAACCCACCACTCGACGTGGGTGTTTTTTAAAGAACCGCCAAAATAGCCGTGCATTTACTTTCATACTTGCCCACCAGACGCTCCGATTTGATCTTCCTAACCGTTGAGTGTATGGGGGAGAGCATTAAAAAGGCAATGCTGCAGTAGAAGTCATTATTTTTACGTGGGCTGGCAGGGAAATGAGTGTCTTACGCCAACTTTTGCGAAAGAACAAAGAGCAATATCCCAGCTGCCACCGAAGCATTGTACGAGATTTCTCCATTTCGCTGCGGCAAGGTAATAAGCATCCCTTCTTTGCGTACACTCGGCAAAATACCAGTTGCTTCATTACCAATCACCAAACAAGCTGGTTTTTGGTATGTCACCGTCATTGCATTTTCGCCATTGAGCACCGCCATGTAGAGTTGATAACCAGCCTGACGTGCCTCTAGTACCGCTTGCTTCATCGAAGCAGCCATGTAAATATCGAGATGTTCAGACAAACCGGCGGCCGCCTTAATCGCTGCGGGCGTTAACTGAGCAGAGTTAGTCTTACACAACACAACGCCAGTAACACCAGTACAGTAGGCTGAACGTAAAATTGCGCCTAGATTGCGCACGTCTTGAATGGAATCAAGCAAGAGGATAAATGGGTATTTCACTGGAGCAAACATCTTGCTGCTAAATTTATACGGAGAAACCCAGGCAATGACGCCCATGTGTTCCGCACCAGCGGTCATACGATCAAGCACATCCTTGGATACATACTGAATGTTTGGTACCGACTTTGGTAAGTACGGCAAGACCCTAGTCCAAGCCTTTGGATATGGCTTCGTTGTATAGATCGAGATGAGTTTACGACGGCCAGCCTTAAGCATCTCAATAATTGCATGGGCGCCATAAAGCATTTCACCAGAACGATCACTTTTTTTGTCTATTTTTTTCATGACAACACCAAAGGATTTTAGAGGTTTTCGTTGAATAAAAGATTCAAGTTCACACAAAGAGGACAACAGTCTATACTAAACACCTTTGTTAGGCAAAGCAGATTCACAGGTTTACAGGGTGTAAAATATGTTCATCGTAGAAGGCAATATCGGTGCAGGGAAGTCAACATTTCTGAACATGCTCAAAGCCGCTTGCCCTAGTTTCAAGGTAGTTCAGGAGCCGGTTCACAATTGGGCATCTGAGCGCTATGGCCAATCATTATTGGAAGAATTCTACAAAAAACCCTCCCGCTGGGCATTTACCCTTGAAACATTTGCAATGCTTTCCCGCTCCCTTGACCACGTAAAAGGACAAAGATCTGGCATTTCTCCAGTCATCATGGAGCGATCAATCTACTCCGGCCACTACTGCTTTGCGCAAAATGGCCTCCAAGAAGGTTATTTCACCGACGTTGAATGGGCAGTTTATTCAAAATGGGTAGAATTTATCATGCACCAGCAATGCAAAGCTCCGCGTGGTTTTATCTACCTGCAAACAAGCCCCGAAGTTTGTCATGCCCGCATGAACAAGCGAAATCGCCATGGGGAAGAGCTTGTCAGCCTTGCCTACCTACGCAGTATCCATGACCGCCATGAGAAATTTCTCATCACCAAGTCGATTTTGGACAAACAACTACGACACGTCCCTGTTCTTGTGCTCAACGTAAATGACGAATTTCAAGATTGCCCCGCAACCTTTGGTCATTTGCTGGCCAAGACCGAAACATTTATCGAATCAGTTCGACAACGGAACCTGGATCAGAAGCTTGCCACTCGTTAAGCATTATACGAATCTTTTTGGCATATCCTGAGGTTGCATTGAACCCTGTTGTAGGTATAGCGGCAAGAGCACTCTGTATCATTTCACGCGTTATGAAGTGATGCCGTAATAATAATTGAACTGCACAGGGATGACACTCTCGCACAACATGCTCAAGAGCTTTTTTTAGAGCCTCAGCGGTAATCAAATCCTTTGATAATCGGTGAGTCAATAATAACTCATGAATTGTAGCAACAGGCACAAGTTCATCATGCAGACCCGTAGATATAGTACCAACCTCTTGTACTTCATAACGAACCTCAGCACAAACAAGCGCAGCGTTTATTGTCTCTGCAGATATCCCACCTTTATCAAGCATGTCCTCTATAACATCGTCGCCATTTTTAGCTTTTTGTACAAACTCCAATTGGCGTTGCTTTTCGCTTTCTTGAGCTTTATTTTTCGGTAAGAAACGTCCAGTCACATCTCGCAACCGCTCCTTGCTCACTTTTATGGCAAACAAATCCTGCCAAAACACCCCACCAATCATCGCTAGCACAAGCATAACATTCATTTTTTTCATAAAACTCACTCCAGAATTTGATTACGCTTTAAACTCGATTTTCTTCAGTAACTTTTTTTCTACCCGCTGCATAGCCTCAAAATCTTCATCTGTGTGATGATCATAGTTAAGCAGATGCGCCAGCCCATGCGCCAAGAGCGCTACAAGATGATCATCAAATGAGCGGTCCCAATCTACTGCAGTACGTGCAACATAGGCAAGCGAAATGATGATATCCCCTAAATTTTTTTCTTCATCATCCTGTACTTTAAGTTTTGTACCAGCTTTATGATCTGGATGAAAAGGAAATGAAAGAATATCGGTTGGTTTATCTTTATTACGAAAATCTCGATTATACGCCTGCATTGATTTATCAGTCGTTAACAGCACATAAACATCGAAATCGGGATAGCCTAGCTCGGCCACCATAACTTCAACCAATTTTTGTAGCTTTGCTGTGTTAACGGGAAACGTGCGCTGTCTATTTTTAACGGTGATCATTACACCGCCTTAACATGTGCAACATAGCTTTCGGCCGTACCATCAAGACGCCCTTCCTCAAGCCCATCGCCACTAAACGAAATCTTTGCGGTCTGAGTGATACCTGTCAGCATCGCTTCTTGCGCTTGCAGAACCGCTTGTAAACGAGTATCACTTATATGAAACACAAGATCGGCAAGAGGAGTCTTAAGCGACAATTGATGCTCGCTCTTGAGCTTGCGTACCTGATCAACCACTCCAAGCAATGCTTTCATGTCATTGGCACTTGCAGGATACCCGGCGACAAACAACGCCTTGTCTAGTTTGGTAACATGCAGCGATTCGATGCCAACATGATTTTTAAACAACATTTGGTAAAGTTTTTCTGTTACAAACGGGATGAACGGTGCGTACAACTGCAACAACCCGTAGGAAACGGTATAAAGCACATAGCGTGTCGCTTCAAGCTCGCTAGCAGAGTACTTAGTTGGATTAAAAATTTGATCTTTGATCAGTTCAAGGTAGTTATCACAGAAATCTTGCCAGAAGAATTTTTCAACTAATTCCAACGCCTTGCTGTAGTCGTAAGCATCAAAGCTTACACAGTAGCGCTTAACCAGGTTGGCAAACTCGTCATGTACCCACTCGTTCACCAAGCCAAGATCTACCGGCTTTGAAACTGGCTTGAAATCTTGTAAAAACTCTACGCTGAAACGCATCGCGTTCCACAACTTAGTAACAAGTTTTTGCCCGATCTTAAGCTGATTTTCGCTAAATGCGGTGTCAGCACCGGGGGTACCACTCGCTGCCCAGAAACGAATAACGTCTGGTGAGAACTGCTCAAGTAAACTGATCGGCGTAATTTTTTCGTTACCTTTGGACTTGGAAATCTTTTCTTTACCTGCAAGCACGTGGCCGGAGATCACGATATCACGCCATGGTACATCGTTGTTGTGATAGAACGCCTTGATAATCGTGTAGAAAGCCCAAGTCCTTATGATATCATGAGCCTGTGGCCGCATGGTCATTGGCATCTGCGCTGGCCGCTCTGCATCCAATTCCCAACGCGTAACCAGCTGCGGCGTAATCGAAGAAGTATTCCAAGTATCCATCACATCGGTATCGGCACGCAAGTCTTTGCTACCGCACACACACGTACCGCCGGGAAATGCTTGTTCTTGCGGATCGATTGGCAAGCAATTTTCAGGCGCTACAAGCACCTCATTACAACCATTACAATGCCAAACCGGAAACGGAATACCATAAAAGCGCTGGCGTGAAATACACCAGTCCCAACTAAGATGCTCGACCCAATCAATATAGCGAGCCTTCATAAACGCTGGATACCAGTTAATTTTATCTGCTTGCGCCAAGAAATCTTTTTTATGATTAAGAATATCTACAAACCACTGTGTCAAAATAAGATACTCAATCCCTTGCTTGCAGCGTTCATGTACAGGAACATGATGCTTGATTGGCAGCTGTTCACGCAGACTACCATCTTCAATCAACAGCTCTAGCATCCGCTTACGTGCCTCAACAACCTTAAGGCCTTGCAACGGTCCAGTAGCCTCCGTCCACTTGCCATCACGCCCAACGACTTGAACAAACGGTAGGCTGTACGTCTTAAACCAGTAAATATCGGTTGGATCACCAAAGGTACAACACATTACCAAA
>JAHFBQ010000014.1 GCA_023249935.1 bacterium | reverse complement strand
AGGCGGCCGTAAGGGCAGAGATGGGCAAGATCCTCGTATTGCACAATTTGATCAAGATGCAGACCAACTTGCCGATATCTTTATCAAAAACAAAGGCAAAAAACTTACACCACAAGAACAAAATGATGTTGCTACCCGCCTACAAAAACTGTTTGAAAATCGACCACAAGATGATTCTGAATCACTTGAAAAAACACGCGCAACCCTACAGGCCGCTCTCGATTCGGGCAACCTAACCCCTGAACAGGAAACCTATGTCAGAGGCCTGCAAGCTCAGCTTGACAAGGAAATCACTCAAGCAAGAACTAAGAGAGAACCTAGGGGCAGACGCGCACGCAGTCCGCGTGCAGCCCAATTCGATCAAGATGCAGACCAACTTGCCGATTTATTTACCAAGAGCAAAGGTCAACAATTAACACCTGAGCAAAAAAATGACGCCGCAACTCGTTTACAAAAATTATTTGAAAATCGAATACAAGACGAAGAGTCTCTTGAGAAGACACGCGCCACACTGCAGGCCGCACTTGATTCTGGCATACTAACACCAGAACAAGAAGCTCATGTGAGAGGACTGCTTGCACAAGTTGATAAAGACATTGCTCAAGCTAAACTTTCTCCAGCAGCCGATGGTGGCAGAAGAGATCAACAAGCTGGTGACGACGATCGTAGAGAGCGCCCAGCTAAAACTCGTAGCAAAGAAGAAAAAGAGGCTGATGATGTAGCAACACTCTTCACACAAAGCAAGGGGCAACAGCTTACGCCTGAGCAAAAAAATGACGCAGCAACCCGCTTACAAGCTGTCTTTGAAAATCGTGAACAAGATCCAGCGTCACTTGAAAAAACACGTTCCGCACTTCAGGCAGCACTCGCCTCAGGCATGTTAACACCTGAACAAGAAGCACATGTGAAAGGTCTCTTGGCACAAGTTGATAAAGACATTGCTCAAGTGGAACCTGCTGGTGCAGCGCAAGCTCCCGCTGGACAAGATACTGCGGTACAAGCTCTAGGTCGCACACAAGCCGGCGCAACAGCACCTGTCGCTCCGCCAACAGCCGAACAAGTGTATCTTGGCACCCTTGATCAACTTGATACGTTTATCAAAAACGCTCGCCCTAACACCCCACCAGACATGCAACAATCAATGGCGAAGATGGTTCGAGATACGTTTGAAAAACGCCCTACTCGTAATGCAGACACGCTGAAGCGGTTAACTACTCAGCTCTCACAAATTAAACAGACGTCCCTCGTGAGCGATGCGTTTAAATCTAACATCGACACAATGCTGCAAACCATCAGTGCGGATCAACGCAAAATTTTAATGGGAGCAAAATAAAATTATTAACCGTTCACAATAAAATACCAAGGCCGATACTTCATCATGATGAAGTATCGGCCTTGTGAACTGAGATCTAGGGGGCTGGACATTGAACACAAGATACATCATTTTTCTTTTGCTTATTCACCTTTGCTTGAGCGGTCAGCTTCACTCTCTTAATAGACTGTTACAATTTTTCAACATACCAAGCGCCACAAATCAGCCCACGCAAGCACCTTCTGTTGCTAGCGATTTTGAAGACATTCAAACACCACGGCAAACACACCCCCTCACCCCATTTTTCGATGAGATCCAAGCTGCCGCGGAATCAGAATTTATCGACGAAAGAACAGGTATTCACACATCTGGTCGAATAATCTTCAAACAATTACTACTGCTTTTATATCTCGATATATACATTTGTTATGATGACTGGGAAAGCCCATGGATTTTTCATTTCCAAACCAATAACAAGTGTGTACCACATGCAGCTCTTTTTTATGCGCTGAATACGATGCATACTTTTCTTTATACCCCTGTTGCACAAAAAAATAAAAAAACTTCTACCCCACTGTTTTACAGTGCAAGTATATGCATGGGAATTCTGAATTTATTTAGCTTTTTGCCACCACAGATCGTAGCATCAGCGCAACCCTCAACGAGACTTACCAGCATCCCACAACACACGCGCAACCTCATAGGAAATATAACCACAGAAGAGCAACATGCTTGCTCCATTGCAGGAGACTTCATCACAGTTCATCCCCGGTATTGGCACACCAAGTTTGAGGAAATTATTCTGGACCACTCAGCAATACTGGAATTTATCTTGATTACAAACACCAAATTACTACACTCCCAGCTGGAAATTTTTGGCAATAGAAATACATCTCTTTCCCAACTCCAACAAAGAAAAGATCTCACCGTTTTATGGCAAAAACATAAATCTCTCATGCCCCTTCTAGAACAAGCTCTGTTTTTACTTGATTCTACAGTCCCTAAAACAGGTTTTTTGACCAATCAGTCATTTTGTTCTTTGTACCAAGCTCTAGATCCTCTTTTTACATAAACAAGCTAAAACGCTGGTCGCGTACGAGCATATCAAGAGCGTGAAGCACTTCAGCCCATTATGTCAGCCACTATCGATGATTACTGATTGCATAATCTATTGAAAACTCCGGGAAAATCTGTTTTATCTTAGAAAGCATTTTTAAACTTGGATTACATTTTCCTGCTTCTAGTCGTTGATAACTATAAATTTTATCAAACCCCATTTTTTTTGCTGCTTCTTTTTGGGTCAGTTTGTACTTAATCCTAAAATGTTTGATAAGAAGCGAGAAGGAGAGATTGGGATCAAGAGCCACCTGAACAATAGTTTTAGATTTTTTTATAGAGTCGTCAGGCAAGCAGGCAAGCTCTTTAGAATCAGACGGTTCTTCAATGTAAAGATTTAAAGCTTGCTGCATATTTAACAACAACTCCTCTCGAGTATCCGCTTGTGTAAAACACCCCGGAAGTTCAATGCATTCGGCCCAGAAGCCGCCATCTTCTTTATGAATTTTAAAATGATAATTCATTGCCAACCCCTTACTTAATTTTTTGTAACAGTTTTCTAAGAGCGTGTTCTAATCCAATTTTCAACTCATTGTGATTGGGAATTATCACCGTTGGATAACCATCTTTTTTAAGTTTTATATGACTCCCCTTCCCTCCAGGCACTATTTTATAACCCTCTTTCTGAAAGAGCTTGCACATATCTTTTCCACTTAAAGGCATAGTAATTCCTGATTTAGAAAATAAGTTTAGTTGAAAATTAAGAATACCAAATATAATTGGCATTGTCAATGTGATGAGCCATCGCGACTTTCTTCCCATAGAACGCTGGCTCTCCAAACCACTACTCCCATCATGGAGTATGAGCATTACCTCCCCCTCTCGTAGAAATTATCTTTTTAAATTTAAATCATTATTTGCTGGGTGCGCAAGCGCACGCGGTGAAGATTGAATTAAGTCAGTAAAGATAATTTCTACGAGAGAAAAATATGGATGTATTAATCTTAGGACTGGGTCCCGGAATGAAATCCGGGATGACGGATTTCATTAGTTGCTCAATAGCAAAGTAGTTGCTTTATAGAGTGTAGAAAAGGATTGATTCCACACCCCTTCCCAATGTCGTCATCCCCGCGAAGGCGGGGACCCAGTCCCCATCATCAAGAATCTTTATAAAAGATGAAGGGGCAGATCTCTCTGCCCCTTCAAAATTCCAGGTCTTAGGACGTGATAACGTCCTAAAACGAAACGCCCGCTTTCACAAACAGTTTATAGCTTTCCAATCCCACATTGCTTGAGTGCGGCAATTCATACTGACCGCCCACACCAACCATAAGAGGAAAACCATGTACCACATCAAATGAGTAACCGAGCGACGCACCAAGCACGTGGGTAATGAGCGACTCTTGGCGAATCGAATCAGCCACTGAACTTTCAATTGCACCAACGTTTTGCACATTGGCAATGTAATTTCTAGCAGCTATGGCATCCCGAACAGCTTCGGCACGGCCATTTACAGCAGCGATAGCAGTACCGACAGTAACATCAGCCAAAATATCTATACCGGTTGCTGCAAATAACTTTGCACCAGCCTGATAAGCAGGCAATTCATTTGCATGAGGAGGCGCGGCAACAATGGCTGTAGCACCAGCATTAGTACCAACGCCAGCCTGGTTACCACCACCAGCATGAACAAGAGCTTCTTGCAATGCAGCACCATCATTAGCAGCAGCCGCTTGCGCCACTGCCGCATCAAAAACAGCAGTCGAACGATACCGCGCAACCGTCTGATCACTTGAGCTCAGCAACCCAACAACTGGCGCTGCTCCCGCAGCAGGATTGGTCGGTACCACAGCATTCATGATCATCTGTTTTGGTGCCACCGCATACACATCAGTAAACACATCATTCGCTTTGCGGTACACACCCTCAGCTTCGCGCCAGTTCATGTTGTACCCAACGTTCACGCTTACACCGCCTTGCGAGTGAAAGCTCAAACCGGTCATCAGTTCAAGTTGGCTGCCAGGACGAACACGGAAATCTTGTGTCAGCACGTTGGTTGCCGGTGCAACCGATACATCACCAGGTTTGCCGATGAGGCCATACTGGTTGTACTTAAACGAATCATCACGACGGCGGTTGATGCCCGGCATACGTGTTTCTGTGCTTTCAAAAAGATAGGTGTACGCCGCGCTACCTTGCAAGCTCAAGCGGCCTTTGTCCGCTTCATGCCACAAGGTCATATCGGCATCGAGTCCAAGGCCGAGACCGTAGTGATTGTTGTTACCAACAAGCGGTTCGAATAAATATTCACCGGTAGATTTGTTGCCGGTTGGCACGATACCGCGCAGGTACACATCGGCATGTCTGTCATCTTTGCACACCATCTTGTAGCCAAGTTGCAAGTTAAGATCTGCAAGTCCGGTGGCATACAATGAACGCGCCACCATTTTGCCTTTGGTCAAACCGGTTTGAGTGTTTACGTTGTTTGCCGCAACATTCACCTTGCCATCAAAAAAATCAGCCAGGCCATACTCTGCGCCAGCACCAAGATTTACTTTGATTTCGTTAGCAACCGAGAACCCAAGATTGTTTCTTACTTGCACGATCGGTGCACTGACTTGAAAAAAGAAATTCCGGCCACACGCACCAAGAAACGCTTGGCGGTAAGTCAAATTCACGCCGTAAACAGTTTGCTTTGGCAGCAAGGTAATTTTACCAGCAAGCGCAACAGCTTGAGCGGTAGGGTTTGCTTGGTTGTGAATGAGGTAGCCACCATCAAGATCATTGGTCGTGTCTGCAACCCCGTTGGCGTTAAGCTCAGAGCCTACCTTGAAACTATTTTTACCGTTACCAACACCAAAATACTGGCCGATTGCCGACTTGTTCATCGACTCGCCATAAAATGCGGTGGCCTGCACATGACCACCTTGTTCAAGTGCAGCCGTATGACGATGCGTACGGAACAATGCCTGTTCCATCAGCTGGCTATGCACAGGGTGATGCGACATCAAAAATGTTTTTTGATCGTATGTACCCGCAAACGCTGCGCCATGCAGCAAGCAGGCAACCAACACCTTAGATATATTTTTCATTACTACTCCTTTTTTTACGCTGCGAAATTTTACGAAAGCGATGTTCTTGAAGCTAACGCGCAGCGCGACCAGGGTCAATATTTTTCATTCCCCCCTATTGATAGGCCGGAGTAACCTGGCATGGCACAAAGCAAAGGCCGGCGAGCATGTTACTGCTCGCCGGCCTTAAAGGTCTCTATATCGAAACTCTAATCTTAGATCTAAAGTCCCTACCATTGACTGGTTATTGAGGACCAAAACCTAACATGTCACCTGCATATGAAGTTGTCACTGCCATTGCCGCTACGGCCGCAGTATATACTACCGCGTTCAACACACAAATCCCAACTCTTTTAGCTCTTTGCATTCTTGTATTTTCAACTTGATTAGTAACCGCACTCATTTGTACCGATGTTTTCTCAGGAGCACGCTTCCATAACCCTGCCAACATCGATGTAGCTTTAGGCGCTGGAGCGAAAACGATAGCAAGACGAGCAATAAATTGCTTAGTTTTTTCTGTAACAAGCTTTGTGAGATCACTGACCTTATTTGGCGCCAATGCTGTACCAGATTGCGTTGATAGCCATTTATTAAGAACGGCTTCATTCTCAGTTAATACCTTTACCAATCCATCAAACATTACTTTTCTATCGACATCAGAAACGTTGCCATGTTGAACAACTGCTGGACTATTTTCAAGAGCCGCAAGAACAACATTCTCAAACGATGTAAAAGCAGCTGTAATTACAGCCTCTTTATTTATAGGACCTACGGCATTCTCAGCAGCTCCTTTGACACCTGCAAAAACACCTTTTACCGTATTAACAAAAATTTGCCCTGACTTCATATCATTCAAGGTAAGAGCATCACCTGAAAAACAAGTACTAAAATCAGCTGCTTGCATAGCAACACCAGTAAACAGAGCTGCAACAGCAGCCAAGAGCATACGTTTAACCATCTTCATAGAAACCTCCATTAATATTACAGATAGCATTTAAATATCATAACCTCATAGTACCATAAACATTCACATAGTAAAATCGGTCGTTTTTATGGGCTTTTTATTGGTTTTAAGCCCTTTTTAACGCCCCTACTTTACCAATCCAGCATACAGCTGGCGGTAAAGGGAACAAACGCCGGTTTTTGGCTTGATTTCAGGCAAAACCAACCCAAATCGAAAGAATTACTACGGAGAAGAGGATTAAATAACATCAATAAGCGAGCCTGCATCCTGCCAGCCAACAATATTTCCGGCAGCTCTGGCCTGCTTATGCAATCCGGCATAAACAACGTACTTATCTTGCTGTGCAGCGTCAGAAAGCTCACTGAATTTATTCAAGCCATCAAAATATTCTGGCTTTATTGTGTCGCTCGATTTGATCTCTACAGGTATTAAACGTATGCCATGGTCAATCAAACAATCAACTTCTATACGTCCATTTAAATCACGCCAATAGTACAACGCAGCCTTTGCTCCACGATTAAAATATTGCTTAAATAAATCTGTAATAATTAAACATTCGAACAAAGATCCCTTAAACGAACTTAACGCTAGTTCTTCACTCGACCGTATATTCAAAAGAGAGCAAACAAGCCCGGTATCATAAAAGTAGAGCTTTGGTGTTTTTGTTACACGCTTATTAAAATTTTTATAGTAGGGATGAAGTAGATAAATGATGTAGCTCGCTTCAAGAACAGAAAGCCAACTGTTGACTGTCTTTTGTGCAATGCCGCACTGAGTTGCAAGTTCAGCAACGTTCAACTGCTGCCCAACACGTGCAGCACATAATTGCATGAAGCGCTGAAAAGTGCTTAAATTTTCTACATTAACAAGTAGTCGTACATCTCGCTCAATATATGATTGGATATATGCTGGATACACATCAAGTGGCGCTATTCCTTTTGCATAAAGCCTTGGGTATGAACCGGTAAAGATAAGCTTGCAAATATCGTTAGTCAGTAAACTATTATCACCGAGCTCTTTGATTGCCATCGGGAGCAGTGTTAAAATACCAATCCGCCCAGCAAGTGATTGTGTAACCGCTTCGTTCATAAGAAAATTTTGTGATCCAGTAAGGATAAAATAGCCAGGCCGATCTTTGGTATCAACAATAAGCTGTATGTACGATAATATCTGAGGTACATACTGAAACTCATCAATAATAATGCCATGTTCATTCTCAAAGGTGTGCAAAAAACCCTGTGGGTTTTCCAGCGCAAATGAGCGTACGTTTGGATCCTCCAAATTTACATACTTATACGCTGGAAAAAATTCTTTTACCAACGTTGTCTTCCCAGATTGACGAGGACCAAAGACGCCAATAACGGGAAATTTAAGAAACCGATCAAAAGTTTTTGAAAGCGCCCTTGAAAACATCATCCAACCCTCTTATTAAGAAAAATTGTGCAAATTTGCACCACAGGGTATATATTTGCACATAATCGCCTTAAAAACAAGGGCTAGATTTCTCCAGCCCTTCTACTGAGTTTTTGAACTATGTCCCATATTCTGTTCCATCTATAGAGATTTAATTGGACTTCTCCTGTCATCCCAGCCTAGGCGCTGGGATCCATCCCCCATAAAACAATTCATAAAGATCAAGCCATTCAGGATTTTGCTTTTCTATAAGATCGATTTTCCATGCACGCTTCCAAGCCTTAAGCATCTTTTCTCTTCTAAGCGCATCATTAACATACTTATAGGATTCGGTGTACACAAGTCGCTTCAAGCCGTAATTTTTAGTGAATCCATCGATAGCTTCCAGCTTGTGCTCAATCATTCTTCTCTGAAGATCTCCAGTAACACCTATATAGAGAGTTCCGTTTGTTTTATTGGTGAGTATGTACACATGGTAATTTTTCATAGTGCAGCACTATAAAAAATTTTTTAGCTCTGGTCAAAGATAAACAAACTCCCCCATGCAATAAAAATACTGGATCCCAGCGCCTAGGCTGGGATGACAGGGGAGATTGCATTACAAACTAAACATTAATTAGAAAATAAAACTCCAAATGAACGAGGGGCTGGATTTCTCCAGCCCCTTCTTGTAAGCAGTAAGGTAGATCCC
This sequence comes from bacterium, assembly GCA_023249935.1. Classification (GTDB taxonomy): domain Bacteria; phylum Babelota; class Babeliae; order Babelales; family RVW-14; genus CAMATL01. The sequence goes on along the minus strand of JAHFBQ010000014.1, from coordinate 11,614 downwards.
GGCCCCAGATCAAGTCTGGGGTGACAAAGCTCACGGCCCAGCCTTCGCATAAAGCTTCGGCGGGCGCAAACGTCGAACAATCGGCTGAGGGCGGCATAGCCTTGGCGACGACGGCCGGGATGACAATTAAAAGTTCACACCCATGTTCACGCCAACGCTTTGCATAGCCACGACCGCTTTGCCACCAACAGGGAATTTATAGAAAATCCCTAGCTGAGGCACTACCAAATGATCATCGCTACCAAGATGGTCATAATCAAGCGAGAGAATGATGTTATGCGCATACCATTCGGTCAGACGCTTTGCTGAGTTAATCACGTCATACGTAAAGTTGCTGTCACGTGGTGAAAATTTGTCGGTATCATGACGTAAGTATTGGTACGCCGCCTTAGCTGACAGACCCCCAACAAAATGATAGCTCTGTGCATAGAGGTAAAACTGCCAGTTCAAGCCATGATCACAGAGCGCTTTGCCCTTGTTAAGCAAAAAGAGTTCCGATTGCGCACTCCCTGTTTTCAGACGACGTAAACGAGTTTTATCTAAGTAGGCCAAGAAGTCGACGTTAAGCCCGGCGCGTAACGTGTTAACAAAATCAATATTGAGCCCCAAGCCAACAGGAACACCAAACGCACCATCGCCACCCAGCGCCATGCTGAACGCTTGATCTTCATCTCGCTCTTTGCCAGTCGGCATACTTAAACCAACTTGCGCAAAAAGCTCTACACCCTTGATCAACTCTTTATCTTGCACAAAGTAGTTGCGCCACGAGAGCATGACGGCCGCATCACCCAAACCAGTTGTTGTAACTCTTTCTGTTCCTAAGTTACCAAGCGTTTGTAGTGTTGCTGGCCAGACCGCAACACGCGCCGCCACAAAGGGATCAAACAACGGTTGAAATAATGGATCAGTATCAACACGTGTCTGATCAATCATAGAAAGCACATTCACCTGTTTACGCACTATCGGCACATGCAGATCAACACCAAACGCTCCCGGCATACCTTTCAGTTCAACACGCGCACCAATATTTGGCATGATGCTCACTTCATTGTAGCCGCCAGCAAGTTTAACATGGCCACGCACACCATCATCTGCCGGGAAACGCATACGCGCCAGTTCTGCTTGCGCGCCCGCTGCCGCCGCAGTCCCAGGCGTTGGTCGCAACAACGATTCAATCGTCGCTTGACCTTTTTCATCATAGATCGACAACACATCCGATCGTCTGCTGTTGATGTCGTAAGCACGTGCAGCAGTTAAGGTCTCTCCCGTCACACGAACGTGAAATTTTTTGTCTTCTATCACACTTGGTCGTAGCGCTTGGTCATACGACCGCATACCAGTTGATGGCGCAAATGCGATCAGCGACTGGAGCAACAACCCCGCCCCAGCTACCGCAGCGCTTAAAAGCACTTTGTTTTTCATGCCAGATCCCTTCTCTTTTTTCTTAGGGGGGTGAGTCTTTTTTCAGACTCACCCACAGGGTTTTATTAGTCGTTTGCCGTCAAGCCAAATGAGCCTGTCACCATCCATGCACCCGTCACCGCATCACGCACCGGCGATGTCAAGAAATCACCAAGCCCCGAGCCGCCCAGTACAGAAGTTAATGATAACGGTGCTGCAGTCGCATTCGCCATGGTAAGCATGTTAAGCATATCGCTTGTATCAAGTGCAGCATCATGGCCGGTAAAGAACTTTAAGCCGTCAGTTGCAAAGTAGCGACGGAAGGTATTGAGCGAAATCGGTTTAGGCCCGCCAGCAACTGGCGTCAATACGTTTGCGGCTAAAGCATCAAACCTAGCTTCATAACGATACATGCTTATTGCACCCGTTGCCTGATCGCCAGCAAGCACATAGAACATACCGCCACCACCATTGATCCGCGCATCACCAGCTACACGGCCACCGCGTGCTAGTGGCACGTATGCGATTTGCAGAGGAATATCGGTACCATTAAGTGGTACTACTGCTCGATTTGCCGGAGCAGCTACAATGTCCTTATCCACAACAACCAAGCCACTTGCTGTTGCAAGTATGAGATAAGCATCATCACTAAGAGCAGCACCTGTCACATCAAAATTAGCAAATAGTTGTGCGTCAAACACTGGAGCATTCGCCGACAGGTCTAGCACATTAACTTGAGCTGCATCTAAACGTAAACTAGCCACCTGAGTGAGCAAAGAGGCATTAACAAGTGCCACACTACCATTCATCACTAGCGCTAAGTTTGCCTTGACACCACCTCCCGTCGCTGGTGCCGAAATTATCTTGACTACATCTTTGAGCACAGGGTTGTTAAGTTTTTCAAAATTGAAACCAGCGGTATCATTCGCAAAATGTGCCAACCCCGTGATTGCTCCACCTGGAAGCGGAAGAGTAGATCCCGTTGACCACCCATTGCCTCTAGCATCTTGCAATCTACATACACCCTTGTAACCACCAACATAGAGGTACCCGTTAACTGCATTAGCTGCAGCAGGAACATTAATCCTAAGCACTTCAGCACAGGTCAACGGTGCAATACTCTTGAGAGCATTGTTGTTAAATACAAACACATTTTGTTCTGGCACAAGACCAAATGGACCATGAGCACCAGCTACGCGTGCAGCCGCAAGTGCCGACGCATCATAAAAATGCTTTGCTGGATTATTAAACTTCATCGTCTGGGCTACCATGACGGTATCATAGCCAATCACAACGGTCAGCGCTGTTTTATTCACCACACCACCAACTCTGCGTTGATCAAATGATGATGTTGCATCGTCAAACGTATAGATGCCGCGCACACCGCCCCGATCAGCTGGAAACGTAGTTGCAATGAGCGCTTTAAGTTCACGCGTTGCAGCCCTATTCACGCCCCAGTCGGTCAGATTAAACGCCTCACCATTGTTACCAAGGTACATTAAATTACCTGATGCAGTATCCATGACCGCAGACTGAACCTTTTCAACAGCACCACTGGTGCGCTGCAGAGGCGTCCAACGAACAATATCACCAGCATTATTAAAAATCGCCGTTGTTTGATACACGCCAAACAACTCATTGTTTCCGGGATTATCTGATTTAGCAAACGAGACAATTACCGAATCGCCAACCACTTGAAGGTCCTGCACTTCGCTAGCTCTAAAGCCAAGCGCGGGCGCAGCGACCACCGGCTCAGTCACACCAAAAACAGTACCAACGGCGATCGCGTTTTTTGCGTGAGTTGGTAAGTCAACTCTCGAGGCATTAGCATCTAAAGTGGGCGGATTCACACCCACACCACCCACTGGTACAGCTGCACCAGAAAGCAATAGGGAACTCGCTGAGTCTGTTACCTTACCAATCATATGTGGCAACGCTTGCTGACCGATACTATTTTTTGTACCCATGATTGGAATAAAATACAAACCACTTACTTCCACAGCCGCCGGAGGCACTACACCACCACCACCTGGCAACATGCCAAGCAGGCCAGGCGCACCAGGAGGTACAATAGCCGGACCACCACCAGGCGTTGTAATCGAACTTGCAACGATCAGGTAATGACGCCCGGTCGATGTGTGCATTGTTTTGAGTTGATGAACAGAGACTGCTGTGTCAGCAGCGTTTGCAGGCAGCTGATAACCGACAAGCGGACTTACTGCGTGTGCAGCAAGGGCACCAGCACCATTCCCCATTAACGCCCCGTTGTACAGCGCAAAAATTTTATCACCAAGATTTTGAGTGTTTGCCTCAGCTGGTGTAGCCGCAACGCTATCATCTTGAAACAATGCCTTGCTTGGTTGATATAAAATTGAGCGGAAGTTAAGCGCACCCGGTACGTTTGCATCCGGTTCATTAACCACAATGCCGACCAGGCCCCCTTGTCTCGCAGCACCACTTTTTCTCAGATTTTTATATCCAACAAAAAGTCTATCCAACACGCTATCATAATGCATAACAACACCACTTTGATCTGCCTGACGATTAAGCGTAGCGTTAGTAGTCTGACGACCGCCATTAATCGCTCGATCATAAAACATAGCCTGTGCGTCAGCATATGCAGCAGCATTGGCATAGAGCGATTGTGCATCGACGCCTTGGCGTATGGCAGTAAAAACAATTTCTTCTAAGAGATTTTGAATACGCGGCCCAGCAGCGCCAACATCCTCAATAATTCGATTAATTTTTACACGGGCTTCAACCTGTCCATTAGTAACGGCATTAATGACTGTTCCACCCGCAATTGGACCGCTAGCTACGTTTTGTAATGCGGCACCAACAGCCTGTGCCACAGCCCCCGGGTTTAATCCACCTATGGCAATACCAGCAATAGCATTTATCGTTGCTACTGCTACAAGCCTAGCAGCCGCTGGCACATCCCTAGCAATTGCCGCTGTAATACCTGCTGCATCATCCGTTAAATATGCAAGCAAGAGAACCAATCGCATGGCTAAGTAGTTCGCTTGATTTGGAGCCGCAGGACGTGCATTCAAAATATCCTGCACAACAGCAAAGTTCGCAAGTCTGGTCAACACATCATTAGGTACAATGCCACCCACGCCCCTACCAATCACATTGAATCCAGAAAGCGTAAGCTCGTCAGAAGCTCCAAATGCACCAACACTTTGTTGTACAAGCGTATTGCCCTGTAGAGTTAAACGCGCAACACCTCGATCAAATTGGGAATCCCCTGCAAAATCTTGTCCCCGCTGAGGCACCGCCGCATAAATTGTTGAACTTGATGTTGCCAAACCAGCGATCGCGTGATCAACAGGCTCACCATTACCATCAAGCAATGGCGTCAAAGCAACAGCAGCTGCTGGCCCAGCTGCCGGATGAGCAGCAGTATCCGCCGTCGATACAAGCGCATCAGGACTGCCACCTGCAAGAACAAACACGTTGCTTCTACCATCTGGCATCCCCGGCGCAGGCAGATCAGGGACTGCAACCAAGTGGTCACCCATCACAGCAAAATGGTTGATGAAAACATCATAGAGCGGATTTGGGTATGGGACGCCAGCAGCATTCAAGCCAGCAGGATCTGGCACCGTCGGCGCTTGAGCACCATTGAGCGTAGCAGCACTTGGTTTAACAATACCGGTCGGCGCAAGGCTCAGCGCGTTATTCGCAATTTGTGGCACCACTTGGGTAATTGAAAAATTTCGTGGCGTCATCGCACCAACACCGCGGTTTATTGCAACGGGCGTCAGATACACAGAAGATCCAGCGGCAGTCGTTTTCGGAACAATTCTACCAAAACCTACCGGCACTGCTCCTGGTGGCTGCACTTGTACCGTAGCTGGCGACTGAATACTACGTGTTTGCAGCGCTTCAACTGCAGCTGCGGCTGGCGCCTCTACCATAACTTTCACTTTTGCTGCCATCAGCGTCTGCACACTCACCAATGTGAGCGCAAGCGCTAGGTGCGGCAGAAAATTGTTTCTCATGCCCTACTCTCCTTCAATTATTGGAATTCTTTATTAAGAAGTCTTCCTTTTTTCCCTTTACAAAATCATAAATCAAGCTATCAACAAGAAAATGATATGTGAAGACTTTTGGAAAAAAGTTACAGATGGCAAGAAAGCAACCGCAAGCCTCACGAAAAAAACTCGCACTCGTCTTTCTTCAACGGCTTACCCTATCTATTAACTCTCTCGGACTTATAAACGTTATTAGAAGATCATTGTATTTTCGCTGAAAAGAATGGTCTACGTCACTTGCAACAACATAATTTTCCCCCTGTGGATAGTGCTGACGAAATGCTTCAATGTTGGTGCCTATCGCACTAATCATTTCTTTCCCAGACGATAGCGTAGAAAATTTGCACTCGATAACCGTTAATTTCTGATTTTTTTTATCCTGCAGCACAAAATCTATCTCTTGACCTCGCTTATTTCGCCAATAATGTATGTCATGCGTTTGAAGATAGGCATGAAGCTCATTCAATACACACTGTTCCCACAATAAACCCATATCCTCTTTTCTCAGCTCTCCCCAACCCTTGGCATAGCAGGTAAGACCTGTATCAAATCCATAGACCTTAGGAGCTTTAACAATCTCATGAGGCTTGTGTGAAGAATAGGGGCGAATAATATGGATAACAAAAGTTTCCTCCAAAATAGAGAGATAATTATTAATAGTTTCGCGACTAATCTCACAAGGAGCCGTAAATTTACTTGCCTCAAACTGACCACCACTATGGGCCAATAACAACTCAGTAAATTTTTGAAAAGAGTATCGCTTAGAAACTGAAAATAATTCCTGAATATCTTTCGCCCAATACGCATCAATCCATTCTTTAAAATCTTCTTCTGGAACTGTTGCTGAAGAAAATAACGAGGGTAGCCCACCAAATAAAAATCGATGTTGTAAATTTCCGCTACCAAAATTGGCAAGCTCCTGCAGCAACAAGGGCGTCAACCATATTTCCCTTTTACGTCCGGTCAATGTGTCTTTAAATTTTGCAGATGCTCCAAGCGTAGATGATCCGGTAGCAATAATTTTCACGGTAGAATAATGATCCGCAGCAAGTTTTAAAATCTCAGATGGGTTATCAAGGCGATGTATCTCATCTAAAATAAGACGTTTCCCTGCTTTTCCAGCTAAAAATCCCTCAGGATCATTGAAAAGTTCTCGCACCGAAGGACGTTCACAATCAAAATATTCTACATGAGGAAGACTCATACAAAGACTTGTTTTTCCAACACGCCTTACTCCCATTAGCCAGATAATGGTTCGCTCTTCCCAGGCTTTTTCAATTAAATTTTGCCAAAATGGTCTATTTATTAACATATTAACCCCTTTTTTAAGACATTTGATACCAAGTGTAAAGCCTATCTTTCATTTGGTCTGGCCAAAAGTAAAACCGACCTTACATTTAGAACACCCAAATGTAAAGTGTTTGATTTTTACACTAAACGCAAAGCCCATCCTGCACTTGGTCGAGCCAAACACAGAATGGACCTTGCGCTTAGTCTGACCAAATACAAGGTACTCACTTAGCACGAATTTTCTCTACTAAGCCGCCAACTTCACGCCACCCAACAACATTGCCTTGTCGGCGCTCCTGATTATCAGAGCCACCATAAATTAAGTAGCTCGTTGATGGATCAACCTGAGCTAACTCATTCCAATAATCCAACCCTTTAAAAAAAGCTGATACAAATGTTTGAGACGATTTAATTTCAATGGGAGTCAAACGGGCTCCTTCATCAATGATGCAATCAACTTCATGTAAACCACCTGCATCCCGCCAAAAAAATAGGGGCGAACGCATGCCTCTGTTACAATACTGCTTATACAGGTCTGCAATAATGAAATTTTCAAACAACGCGCCCCGAAAAGGCGATAACGCTAAAACATCCATAGAGGGGATACGCAGTAGTGAACAGGCAAGGCCGGTATCAAAAAAATAAAGCTTAGAGGTTTTGATCAGCCGCTTGTTAAAATTTTTATAGTGTGGCGGCAAGAGAAATATAATGTAGCTCGCTTCAAGAATTGCCAGCCACGATTTTACCGTTGGCAGCGTTATACCGCACTCGCTGCTCAGTGCCGACAGATTTAACTCCTGTCCAACGCGACCAGCACAGAGAGCTATAAAACGCTGAAAAATAGTAATATTTCCAACATTAATAAGCTGTCGCACATCACGCTCTACATACGATTGAACGTATGAGGAATACAGGTCGGTCGCAAGCACATGATCTTGATAAAGCCGCGGATACCCTCCCTGAAAGATCATCTGGTCAACATCTTCCTGTAATAAATTATTATCACGCATTTCCTGTATAGACAGCGGCAGCAGGTTTAGAATGCAAATTCTCCCGGCAAGTGATTCGGTTATCGCTTGGTTAGCCAAAAAATTTTGTGATCCTGTTAAGATAAAATATCCTGGCCTTTTTTTAGTATCGATTTCAATTTTTATGTATGAAAACAGCTTAGGAACATATTGAAACTCATCAATAATCAATCCATGTTCATTTTCATGAAGTTTTAAAAATCGTTCCGGATCTTCAGCAGCGAAGAGTCTATCAACCTCTTTATCAAAGGTAATGTAGCGATGCTTAGGAAATACTAGCTGTACCAACGTTGATTTACCTGATTGACGAGGTCCCGATAGTACAATCGCGGGAAAGCTTGCTGATTGTTTCAACTTTTCCGAAAGAAGTCGCGAAAACATCATAAAACCCCAATTTTCTCATTTAAAGCACCAAAAATATATGACCGATCTTATAGTCGACTATAAGATCGGTCAAGATAATTGAAAAATCATGAGAAGACTGTGCATTGAGGGGAAGGAGCAATCGCTCCTTCCCCTGTTTTACTACTCGTTTACTTTCACACCAGATTCTGCAGGCAAGTACAACGCACCAGATGCGCTGTTCACTACAGGGGTGGGAATGTAAAGGTTTTGGACGAGAGCCAAATTAAGATTCAATGTCTTGTCATTTCCACCAGGGCCACCCGCACCAGGCGCAGTCGCCGCTGTTATCGCAGCTTCAACATAGTCACTCGGTGGTAGCTCTGGCAATACAGGAATGAACCAATCATCTTGCAGCACCTTTTGATACATGTTGAAGTCAAGATCATTAACCAGCTCTGGCTTAACAGAACCAATCGTAGCAAAGTATGGCTGCGTTGCGGCCGCACCGGCAGCATCGTGGATCTTATTCGTCACTTCAGGAATAACGTTAACAGCAACCTTATTCGGTGCTGCAGCATCAAAGTTAACGGCCAGCCTGTACTGACGAAGTTGCTTATTGGTATCATCCGTAGCAAGCACATGCACATTACCTTCAAAAACATGCGCTGTACCATTCTCAACCAAGCGATGCCCACTTTGCAAGTTCAATGGCTGCATACGAAGTACCGCTTTAAGTGCAGCATTTTTCTGCGCACCAGCAGCACCAAAAGATCGTGAACTTAGATTAACGTTACCACCGCCACCATTGTATTGGTACACTACTTCATCCCACACAAGACCATGAATATCAGCAATAGTTCCAGCAAAAGCAGTAGGAATCGCTGTGCGCACTAACCCATTGGTTGTACCCACAAGAATTGCCACCTCAGCCGGCATTATACTCGAGTTAATAATCATGCAATCGGTAAATTCATTAGCTGCATCCAGCAACAAACCAGGAGCGCCGACAGTATATGCAGAATTAGCACGATCAGCAATAATCACAGCCTGTCCAGCGCCAAGACCGTATGGTAAAGCGGTACCGGCAGCTGAAGCTGCAGCAAAAATCCCAGCCATGTGTGGGTTGATTACAACGACATCATCCTTAGTCACCACAAAGACAAACCCAGTTACCTCATCAGAAACAATACGACGCACATTGGTGATAGGGAAACTACCAGCACCGCCAGCATCCCTACGATTAAGCTGAATAAAGCGATAATCGGTTCCAGGAAACCCGGCCGATGCAAGCTGACTAAGATCATGACCATAGCCGGCACCATTTGCTGGATTTGCCAGTACCGCAAGCCCATTCTGACCACCAACAAAGAGCCAGTTGTCTCCAGCTTCGTTACGAGTCACTTCGGCACAAGTTATAGTACCAAGCCCTGCAAGCCCCTTGCTGTAATCAAAAGCAAATACGTTTTGATTTGCTCCGCTCGTAGCAAACTGAGCAGTCGGCACAAATGTATTGCCATCACGCTTACCGGTTTGCACCAGCGCAACTGATTCATACCCAGTTGCAACCATCATGGTAAAGTGTGGATCATCATGACGACGATCTATTTTTCTAAAGCCCACGGTATCTGGATCAAAATCAAATAAGCCATACACACCACGATTCGTCAAGTCTGGGTTGCCAAAGATACCACCAAGCACCTTACCCAATGAACTACCGTTATGGAGAGACGTTGCCCCAACTGAATCATCTCCTGTTGACCAGCCGGTCAGCTTGACCGTAGTTGCAGGGTTTACTAACTGATTAGTTGCTGCATCAAGCGATGCTGTACCATCTGGTGAAGTCAAGTACACAGTGTCACCACGATACTGATCATGCCCAAAGAAGGCGGTAGCATCGTTGTTGGCGCCAACACGTTGCCATGGCGTCCAACCACGTACCGCACCAGCTCCATTAAAGAGTGCTGTACTCTTAAAAATGCCTGCCTCAATACCATTTTTGACATCAAGATCACCTTCAAGCGCAATGTACACCGAATCACCTACAACTTGCATATCTGTTGCTGATACGGCATAAGGAGTATCTGCAGTAACTAATGTTGATCCTGCGGCCAGAGTAGACCCTTCACCAAGAATAGAAGGCGCTCCTGCGGCTTGCTTGAAGGTCGCACCACCAGCCAACGTGATGGACTTAGCAGCATCATTTATTGTCCACGATCTTCCAACTGGAACATCTATACGCGCACCACCAGGAAGATCTAGCTTACTTATACCGCCCACAGCCGCAGTTTCTCCCCCTGGAGATACTATGGTAGCGTTAACTGCAACAAGTGGATCATTTGCACCTTTTACCGCATTAACAAATTGCAACGGCTTCGTAGTGACATTCAATGTTCCAACAACCGCCGTGTTTTGAGTTAGTATAGAACCTGGAGTGAACACAGAAGCCACTTCCACCGTTTCATTTCCACTAGCCAACGGCAAATTAGCACCCAGCGCTGTTCCAGCAAAAATGGTACCTGTATTCAATACTGAGCTTGGAGCAACAGCAAGTTGCACATCCGTCACAGGGATTAAATCTGCGGTAGCATGTATGCCGCTAATACCAGCAGTCACCTGCGTAAAATTATTATTACCGGCTGCAAGATTAAAAGCTTTTCCTGTAGGATCAATTCTCACGTGACCACCAGCATTAGTAATCTTCAATCCTACTGGATCAGTCTTAGGAGCCGCAAAAGGAGGTGGACTAAAACGTACCCCCAAACGAAGATCCGTCCCATTTGCTAAGACAGAACCTCTTGTGGCAAGAACACCACTATCTGTTTTCTGGGCTGCAAAATCAACGGTGAAATCACTACCAAGACTTACAGGGTCAATTCCTTGGAAGACAATATCACCACCACCCACAACACCAGCAGGCACTTCAATTTTTGCTCCAGCAAAAGCGAGCTGAAGCGGGTTTTTTATTGAAAAGCCACCACCTGGGGCATTAATAACAACAGGCGCTCCCGCATTAGCAGCCGCATAATTTTTAAATGCCAGATCTGCTTCATTAAAAGAATTGCTTAAATCTACGTTGAAACCGGCAGGAAGTGTTATAACTGTTCCTGCAGGCAATTTAACATTTTTACCCAATTGCCAATTATTATCAAAAGTAAGGTGCCCGTTCGCTTTAATTTGATTGCCAATCGTAGTACCTACCGCAAATTTACTTGCACCGGCAACCGTACCCTCATATGCGGTAAAACCACCTCTCTCGTACCAACCAATTGCTGGCGCAACCAGACGAGAATCAATCTCTACGTTTTGTGGTAGTATGGTTCCAGGCAACAATGCTTGCGTGTAATTTGGTGAGAGTCTAAGCGTTTGCCCAGCTGGTACGGTGTACCCAGCAGCAAGTCCTTGTACTGGCGAAAAGGCTCCTTGAATGATCCCAGGCGTGAATAGTGAGTCGTTAGCAAAGGTCACATTACCTGGAACCGTAAACTCTTTGACTGCACCGACAGTATTAAT
>JAHFBQ010000094.1 GCA_023249935.1 bacterium | reverse complement strand
ATGGCTTTGGCTGTTTCGTCACTCGCTAAAGTTATGCCAACGGCAGCAAAACCAACAATGTCCCTTTTTTAGATTAAATGAAGGAATTTTTATTGACATTAAAGACGGTAGATCCCGGCCTGCGCCGGGACGATGTCAGGAGACTTGGCTTTTTGTGCACGTGTTTCTTGGTTACTAGTAGCAACATCATAATAACCTCCCATTAAGAATAATTCTGTTATTAAGAAACCCCGGGACCGAATAACTTCGATTCCGGAGTTTCTTTAGATCTAAAAATCAGCTTAGAGCTAATTAGTCGATATCATCATCTTTGAGTTGAACTGATTGTTGAGTTGGTCGTTCTGGTTGAGCTTCTATGGTTGGTTGATCCAGCTCCAACTGTTGTGGATAAAAGATAGTAGTAAACCAGTCACAAGCTCTGCGTGATGCTGCTTGAGCCGTTTGAGTAGCTTTTTTGGCAAACTCGGATTGGGCAGCTTGCTTAGCAATCGCTAGGGCTCTATCGCGCATTTTGCTAAAAACATCAGGACCGGTAGCATCATTACTGGTAGATCTTCTTCTCTTTTTAGTGTTGCTGGCATCAGCAGCCGTTTCTTCTGGTTGTTTTGTATAAGTATCCCGCTTTTGTGTTCTTGGAGGGGTAGTCATGTCTCTTTTAACTTTTGCACAATATTGCTCTAGATCGACAGCAAGCAGACGATCTCCAGGCATAGCATTATTTTCTAGCAAAAATTTAATTTGTTCCCTGAATAGCCTTAGATCCGCAAGACGTTCTTTCGTCAGGGGACCACATTCTTCCATGCGAGCTTTTTTAGCAGCAACTATGGCATCAAGCTCAGATTTTTCACCATCTTCATCGCCAGACTCTTCTAGAGTAGACGCATCGCTATAATATTCAGCTAAATATTTAGCTAAGAGCCCGTTAAGCTCATTGAGAGTCATATTTTCGAGAGTTTCTTCACCCTGAGCGCGTAAAAAAGCAATTTTTTCATCTCTAGTACCACGGTCAGCAACATACTCGATATCAAATGTTCTTGCTGCTTTATTACCTAGCTCACGACGTCCAGCAGGGTTAACATCTGCTGTTTGTAGCACAAAAACGGCCGCAATGGCCAATAATACACGTTTCATAGGACCTCCATAAGTAAGACTGTTTTTACGAGAAATTATCCCCTAAAAACATTTATTATTTCTGATTGAATTAATAACATCTTACCAAGTGGAGAACAAAATCAAAACAGCAACAAAAATAGCTTTTTGCCCTAAAAAAGACTTTCCCTAGTCTTTTTTGAGTGACCTTTTCAGGATGCTGTTGATCTTATCTGTTTTGGTTATACCTATGTCATCCATCGCATTTTTTAATATATCGGTCAAAATTTGTGCGATTTTGTTATCTTTTACCACCCCAATACCACCTTCGAAGCAGGCGATAAGTGAGTCGAGGGCACTTTTGCTCCCTTCAAGAGCCGCCTTAAGGTACCAGCTAAAGGCCAGACGGTTGTTTACCCTGGTGCCAGCGCCCGTAGCATAGCAGTAGGCCAAAATGTCCTGTGCCGGTACGTAGCCACCGTACGCTGCATCTCGTACCGTTTCAAAAGCCAATTCCTCTGGTGTCGGCCCAGCAGGAGGGAGAACTACGGCTGAAGCAGATTTTTTTGTCTTGGGTTCTGCTGCAGGTTTTGGGATAGGCTTTTTCTTGAAACGCTCAGTTTTTACCGTTTGTGACCTGAGGACATACATCGCAAGGGTATCGCGATGCAGTGCAACGAAATCGAGCAGAGGTGCTGCCTCAGCCTGCGTGCATTGTCCCATGAGCGGGATACTACTCATCATAAGAAGTGATAAAGCTAGATATTTTTTCATAGTGAACTCCTTTTTTTATTTGTATACCATAGAGCCAAGGTAGCAAGATGTTCTATAAAAATCACGCATGTTAATGAGACGGGGGCGATGTGAACTCTTTCATTGAACTAAACGGCGTTCGCAAGGTATACCAACTTGGAAACGGTAAGCAATTAGAAGCACTTAAAAACATAACCCTCTCTATTCGAGCAGGAGAAATCATCGGACTACTCGGCGTTAACGGCGCGGGCAAGACGACACTGTCTTCCATCTTAGCCACGCTTCACCCACCAACCGCAGGAACGGTTAATTTTCAGGGAATCTCGATTTATGACAACCTGTTAGAGTACCGTAAAAATATTGGCTTTTGCCCTCAGCGGCCCAACGTAAGCCCATACCTGACCATTCGTAAAAGTTTGCAGTTTGCTGGGGATTTTTATGGTGTTGAACGTTCAGTAGCGGCACAGCGCATGGAGCGCCTGCTCCATAATTTTGAGCTTGATCGCTATGCCGACCAAACGATTAATCAACTTTCTGGCGGCTATCGCCAGCGCTTCATCCTAGCTCGTGCGCTTATGCATGAACCTAAGCTTATGATTCTTGACGAACCAACTGTGGCGCTCGATGCACCGGTTCGTCGCTACCTATGGCAGGTGATCCGAGATCTGAAGAAGGCTGGTGTAACGGTAATTTTGACAACACATTACTTGGAAGAAGCGGAACAACTTGCCGATCGAGTTTGTCTGCTGCACAAGGGTGAGATCTCGCTGGTTGATACGCCGCATAACCTCAA
>JAHFBQ010000093.1 GCA_023249935.1 bacterium | reverse complement strand
TCAATGAAAATGGAAATAATTCTATATAACCAATTCTACCAGCAAGCGTTTCTGATGATTGTTGAAGTAAATCACGAGAGGCACTTCCTAGAATTAAAAATTTCTTTTTCCGTTCAGTTCGATCAATGAGCACCCGTAAGATTGGGAAAAGTTCAGGTCGCAGCTGAACTTCATCAATAACAATCAAATTACTTTCTATGTTCGAGAGAACCAGCATGGGGTTTTGGTCCAACGCATCCAACGCAATTGCATCTTCCAGATCTATAAAATAAGCCGTTGGGTATTGACTAGCAAACTGCTTCGCGAGGGTTGTTTTTCCTATCTGTCGAGGCCCCAGCAACCCACAGGCCGCATGCACGTGAAACTGTTTTCCAATTTCATCAAAAAAATATTGTCTTTTCATGCCAGAATCCCCGTAATTATTAAATTTTATTTAGAAATTACAGGGATTTGAACTCAAATTCAAGAAAACAAAATCTTAATCAACCAAACACAGCAAACGGGGATCAATATGCCCACTAGATCATCACAATAAGTAGATCCCCGTAATTATTAAAAATGATTTAATAATTACAGGGATCCGACCAGTAAAAGCCTATTGACCGCTTAAAGATAACGCACCCTGACATGTTTCAATTCTACTGGTACAACATTCTTGAAAAAATTTTTGCAACGATTACACTTACTCCGCTGTAATAAAAATTACGACATACAACAAACGAAAGCTTGTACATCTATGAAAAAAATTTTTTCTCTTTCCTTGCTCCTACTCTGCATTTCAAGCACATCCCTTTTAGGGGCAGCAAAAACTCAAGAGAGCCCGAATAAATTAAGACTTGAAGAAATGGTTACAAGACTGTGCGACGATGGTAAAGAGGCGGATTTACCACGCACCAGGAGAACAAGCCCCGTAGAATTTTCAGGCTGGGAACAAGCATCGTATGAAGATGGTACGGCAACACAGCCACCAACTCCACACGGACAGATGCCATCCGTGGATATCCAAAGAATGGCTTCTATACCTGCACGTATGTTCATTGCGCAAAAGTTTCATGAGGCCAATATCTCGCCCCTAGATCCATTAGATAGATCATTTCCGCGCTTCGTTATTCAATTAACCAAAATGTTTCCCTTGGACACATGGACACCCATTTGGCACGTAGCAAGCAATGATTTACTATGCAACAGACGCTCTTTTATGATTCCTCACTTTGGAGGATATCACTGGTGGATAAACGAGACGCTGCAATATTTTTACTACAACATCGTTGCAGTAGGACCAAACAGATCTGAGCAAATTGTTGCCTTAACAACACGCCTCAATACAGCAGTACGCCACCCGTCTGTAATCGCAAATCCAGACTTACGATGCCTTTACTTATATTTCTTAGCGTTTGTTGTAACGACTGAAAAACAGCTCATGTTATCTGGTCAAAGATAGTACATTTTGCGAACAAAAAAGAGGGCCTGGCATTTGCCGGGCCCTTTAAATTTACTCAGAATTTAGATTTTATTACAGAACAACTAAATTTACACGAGTGATTGTAACTCTTGTTCAACCTGTTTTCTAAAAGTACGTGTTATTTCTTGTGATTGTTTAATCAATGCTCTACACATACCATCTGATGTACGAGCAGAAATTTTTGGCTTATCGTCCATTTTATCATGCGATACTGAAAAAGGTTCTTCTTGGGTATCAATAACTGCTGACTCTCGAGACACCTGTGGTTCATGCTGGCCACCTACCTCTGTGTGTACATCAGCAGCCACGTGATCTTGTCTATGATTTTCAAAATTCCCCGTACCTTGTTGCTCAACATTTTTCATTTCATTTAATAAAGGCTCAGGTTGCTTAGCTTCGCCTGCTTCTGTAGCGCTTTGATCAGAGTCATCACCAAGCCAGAAGGCTGCATCATCGGGGGCCTGAGAATATGAATCATCAGGTTGCATAGCCGTTGCTGAGGTGGGTTGCGAATCAGTGGCATTTGTAGATTGCACCGGTTTTGCAGTCGTTGGATGCGAAGGATAATTCATTGAAGAAAATTTTTTGTTTACAACAGGCGTAGCTTTACCCCCTTTTTTAGGTAGATGCTGCTTGTTAGCTGACACCGAGCTTGACGTTGTTACATCGTTATTGTCCCCCGGTGTGCTTATGTCCACGCCCGCTTCATGAGTAGATGCAACGTCTTGATCACGCTGCACAACCTGTGGCTGCTGAGTAAAATAGTGCACTACACGTGGACCGAACCAGATCGCACCGATACTGAGCAACGTCGTAGCGCCAAAAAATATAGAGATAAATTTAATAGTAACTACTTTCATAAGCACTACTTCTTTTTTAGTTCAGAGCCAGGCGAATAATTCTCCTGACTCTGAATAATTACACTAAATTATCGAAAGAGACCGCCCAAAAAACCTCTTTGTTGAATTCCAACGTTCTTTGCTGCTCGTTCAGCTGCAACTTCAGCTCTGCGTCTAACTAACTCTGCCAAGAAGTCTTTTAGAGTTCCACCATCAGTAACAAACTTCTGTGCTTCTTCTGCAAGACCTTTTAAGATCGCTTGACATTCCTCATCAGCAGCATTACCCGCTATAGATCCATCATCATCTATTTTTTTGGCAAAATCCCTAATAAAGTCATTAATTTTTTGCGAATTATCAG
>JAHFBQ010000064.1 GCA_023249935.1 bacterium | reverse complement strand
TGCCCTGGCGTGACCGAGCCAGCCTGTGGAACTGATGCGATTCCAGCTGTAGCATATCTTATTCCACCTTCATTCTGTATTCGCTTTTGTTCTGCCAACATAAGTGCATCGTTTCGAGCCTGTATTCGCTTTTGTTCTGCCAAAAGAGCTGCTTCATTTGGAGCTTGCTCTGGAGCTGTTGGTGTTGCTACCGTACCAGTCTGAGGAGCTGTCGTCGTAGGTGCGGCCAAATTAACTGCTACTGGTTGCGCTGTAACTGCTGCTTGAACTACAGCTTGAACCGGAATATCTTGATCTGGAGCTGCGTGAACTACAGGCGCAGCCATAAGTACTGCAACGTCTTGAGCTGGTGTGTTAGCTACAGGAGCTGCTTGCACTGGAGTTGTTGGTGTTGCTACTGTGCCACCGAGCTGTTGAATCATCGCTTGAGTTGTTGCATCGTCAGCTGCATCTCTGTTCGCCTGATCTTGTAGATGGATCTGTGACATTCTAGGTTCCAGCGGAGCGATAATTGAATTTTGTAAATATGCCTTTTGTTCGGCACTAAGAAGATTTGTGTTTAACAGACGTTTGTAACCATTGAATGTGTGTTTTTGATCTCTTTGACCCATTGATTCAAATGCACTGAAAGAATCCTGAACCATTTGTGCAACGGAATTTTGAATACCCCCATCCTGCGGATCTGTTTTTGCCGCAGTAGCAAGCAATGTAAACTGTAGGCCTGGGCGCTGAGCTCCCATGCCTCTTGCTTTTGTAACAAAATTCGCATCCAGAGCTCTCGGTTGTACCGAGCCAGCAGCGAGTGCAAGCAATGAGAACAAGATCACTCTCACCGTAGATAAATACTTCATAGGACACCCCTTTTTTAGGTTTTATTAAGTTCAGGTACAAATTCCCTTGTTTTAAGATATCAAATGACAAATAGAAAAATCTATAGTTGTTGAAAATTCAAATGAAAATAATTTTTAAAGTTGAAAAGGCCGAGTAAAATCTCGGCCTTTTCTGTAAAAATGATTGATTTCTATATGCTTAGTTGCCTGTAGGACTTGCGGCTGCAGCCCTAGATTTTTTCTTTTTCTTACCGGTGGACTTGGTTGTAGCGCTGGCGGCTACGGCAGAAGTACTTGTGGCTGCGGGCGCAACCGGTGTTGCTATAACTACGCCTGCAACTGCTTCAGCTGGTGGTGTGTGAGCATTTTTACCTTTTTTACTCTTCTTTTTACCACTAGGTGCTGGCGTGGTTGGCGCGGCATTATTTTGCTGGGTTGCCGATGTTTTATCTTTTTTGCTCTTCTTTGTGGCTGCTTTTTTTGTTTTAACAGCTTTAAAATGGCCTGGTGGTATTGCTGCAATTTCTGGTGCTAGTGCGGTGGCGGTAGGGGTAATTGATTTAGTGGTATCATCAATCTGATCAAGATTTGGAATCATGGTTTGGAGTACGTAATTTCTTTGATCTGCATTGAGCAATGGTGTGGTTGCTGCAGCTCTTAGCAATTGAATGGTAAATGACTGGGTTTCTACCGATTCATTGAATACATCTACAAGCGATGCTCCGAAAGTAGCGTTTGTTCTAGCATCAAAAGTTTTTCCTTGTGCGTTTTGCATCTGAGCATAAAGCTGTGCAATACGATCATTAAGCGATATTATTTCACCTGATGCCATGCCTTGGACTTGTGTTGTTGTTGTAGGAGTTGAAACTGCAACTTGCTGAGTTGGTGGTATTACTGTTGGTATTGAAGTTGGTGCGGTAACAGGTATAGCTGTAGGGACAGTTACTTGAGTGGTAGATGCATCAGGGACTGTAACAGGAACGGTAATTTGTTGTGTAGGATTTACTACTGGTGATACAACCACCGGCGTAGCCGTGGGGGTTGTTTGGGTTGCTGGTATAGTGAATTGAGTTGCAGATGTAGCGGGGATGGTGACTTGTTGTGCGGGATTTTCTTGCGGGACAATTACTGGTGCAATTGTAGGCGCCATCTGGGGTGTCGGAACGGTGATCTGGGTTGAAGAAGCTGCTGGAATGGTAAATGGCTGTATTTGTTGGTTGGGTGTTTCAGGTTCTTCGATTTCAATAGGAGCATTTACTGGTTGGTTAGTTTGAACAGGTGCTATGCTGACCGGTGCGATAACAGGTGTGATTTCTACGGGAGCACCGACCGATGCATCCGCCGGCTGAATCGATGGTACGCTGACGGTAGCAGGAGATTGTATTGCTTGTTGAGCTGTTTTTGGTTGTGCGAAGACTGGCCGATTAACGGGGTTGCGAGCGTTGTAGACGAGCGTTCTTTGCATGTCATTCTGCGATGCCATTGCATTCATGTTACTGAGCAATACGAAACTGACGGTGAAAAACAATAAGACAATTTTTATTGGCATAAGCAGCTTTGCCTGATTCATCACGGACTCCCCCTCTTTTGAACTAAATCCCCAAATACATGCCATGCCCCATTGGGCATTATTTCTATAATAACAATCTGAAATTTAAGAACACAATGATTTGGTTTGATAGTTATTTTAGCAAGGTAATTACGCTTTCAGTGGATAAGGTAATGAAATAACCATTATTGACATTTAGCAATCTATATCTTAATTTTACGCAGTCTGGTTGGGCTTTTTGATAAAAGGGGATTGCAAGATTGGTAGGGTGTTGTGACTGCTCAAACGAGTAGAATTCCTGAGTTTTACAAAAAAACATACGAAGAACGTCTACAGATTCTCAAGCAGCAGGCTGAGCTTTCTGATGAAGAAATTCATCTGCTTAGGCTGCATGCGGCGGCCAGTTTTGGTACTGTCAATCGTATGATTGAAAACGTAATTTCCGTTATGTTTTTGCCCCTTGGCATGGCAACAAACTTTCTCATTAATGGTGAAGAGTACATGATTCCTATGGCTGTTGAAGAGTCGAGCGTTGTTGCTGCTGCTTGCAATGCAGCAAAGCTTGCTCGGATATCAGGAGGTTTTTTTGTTTCTAGTTCAGATCCAATCATGATTGGGCAAGTGCAACTACTGGGCATTAATGATTTTAGCGCAGCGCAAAAAATAATTTTTCTTCATAAAGCCCGTATTTTGGCGCTGGCTAACGCTCATGATCAGGTTTTGATTGCTAATGGTGGTGGTGCTGTCGATTTAGAAACCAAGGTGCTTGAAACAAGCCGTGGGCCTATGCTCATTATGCATCTTTTTGTTAATGTCTGTGATGCTATGGGTTCTAATATTGTAAATACGATGGTAGAAGGCGTTGCGACGTTTCTTGAAGATCTAACTGGTGGTTATGCACGTTTGCGCATTGTTTCAAATTATGCGGTTCGCCGCATGGTAAAGGCGCGTGCTGTGTGGAAAAAAGAACAGATTGGGACGGAAGTTGTAGAAGGTATTCTTGATGCTGATGCACTAGCACATGCAGATCCTTATCGTGCTGCAACACACAATAAAGGTATTATGAATGGAGTAGATGCAGTTGCTCTAGCGACGGGGAATGATTTACGAGCTGTTGAAGCGAGTGCGCATAGCTATGCTGCACGGAGCGGATCTTATCAGCCCTTAAGCCATTTCTACAAAAATGAAGATGGTGATTTAGTCGGAGAATTGGAGATGCCCCTCCCTATTGGCATTGTTGGCGGCATTACCAAAAGTCATCCGATTGCGCAACTTAGTCTTAAAATTCTGCGTGTAAAAACGGCTTGCCAGCTTACTGAAATTATGGGGGCGGTTGGATTGGCTCAAAATTTTGCAGCGTTACGAGTGTTGGTTCGTGAAGGAATTCAACGAGGTCATATGCGTTTGCATAGTAAAAATATTGCAAGTAATGTTGGTGCTATTGGTGATGAGATTGATGTGATAGCCGAACGTATGGTTTGTGAGCGTAGTGTCTCTGATGGACGTGCTCGAGAACTATTCGACGAACTAAAAAAATAAAAGGTTGTAGCATGAAAGTTGGCATTGTCGGTTACGGAGCGTATATTCCTTGCTTTCGTGTGTCAGCGCAAGAAATCGCTCAGGCGCATCAACATGACTGGAAAAAAATCACATCATCTCTTGGTGTTACAGAAAAATCTGTGCCGGCTAAAGATGAGGATGCCGTGACGCTTGGCGTGCAGGCTGCTCATAATGCATTAGCGCGAGCAAAGCTTGCTGCATCGGCGTTAGATGTTATCTATGTTGGGAGTGAGAGTCATCCATATGCGGTAAAGCCGTCTGCAAGTATTATCGGAGCGGCACTTGGTTGCGATTTGCATTATGCTGCGGCGGATTTTGAATTTGCCTGTAAGGCCGGTACTGCAGCGCTACAAGCTGCATATGCTCAGGTGAAAAGTGGTCTTGTATCGTATGCTCTTGCTATGGGCAGTGATACTGCACAAGCTGCTGCGGGCGATATCCTTGAATATACGGCTGGGGCTGCTGCTGCGGCTTATATTATTGGTACAGGTGAAGGCGTAATTGCTTCGCTTGATATCACGAAATCGATTAGTACCGATACGCCAGATTTTTGGCGTCGAGGGTTACAAAAATTTCCAGCTCATGTTGGTCGGTTTACTGCGGAACCAGGTTATTTTTCTCACGTCCAAACAATGACGCATATGGTTTTAGAAAGCATTGGTATGCGGCCTGCTGATTTTGCGCATGTTATTTTTCATCAACCAAATGCACGATTCCCACTCTCTGTTGCAACTAAGCTTGGTTTTACGCAACAACAAGTTGACACTGGTCTTCTGGTAAAAAGCATTGGCAACTCTTACAGTGCGAGTTCTTTACTTGGGTTGTCTGCCGTGCTTGATGTTGCCGAGCCGGGGCAACGAGTGTTGTTGGTCAGTTATGGTAGTGGTAGCGGCTGTGATGCATTTGTTTTTACGACTACACAGCGATTGTCTCAGGTGCAGGCCAAGGTGACTAAGACGCTTTCATATGCGCAGCGGAATAATCATCTTACGTATATACATTATAGAAACAACATTAATTTAGTCTGCTAATCAAGCCGAAAGTTACTATGGAAATTGCCGTCATAGGGGTTGGGCATACTGAATTTGGGGAGCTGTGGTCACACAGTCTTCTTGATCTTATAGCTCAAGCACAACTTCAGGCGCTCAGCGATGCGCAGCTCGCTCCTGAGCAAATAGAAGAGGTCATTGTTGCAAACATGTGTGCATCGCAGTTGCTTGGTCAAGGGCATTTGGGCGCTGTCGCTACAGATATTCTTGGCATACAGAGTCCAGCGTTTTCTGTAGAAGCTGCTTGCGCCTCCGGGGCTTTTGCTGTGCGTGCCGGCATGAGAAGTATTTTATCTGGGCAAGCAACCGTGGTGATGGTTACTGGGGCAGAAAAACTTATGGATAGTAGTATTGAGCAGGTTGCAACGGGATTTATGAGTGCGAGTGTGTGTGATGTTGAGCATGCCAAGGGGGCCACTTTTCCAGGTCTTTTTGCAATGATTGCCCGCGCATATCTCGCAGAACATCGGATCACGCGAGAACAGCTTGCGCAGGTGAGTATAAAAAACCATCGTCATGGGAAAAAGAATCCACTAGCTCACTTTCAACGTGAGATTACTTTAGACGATTTTGCTGCAGCGCCGATGATTGCAGATCCTCTCACGCTGCTGGATTGTTCGCCAATCAGTGATGGTGCTGCGTGCGTTATCCTCAGTTCGGTAGATTTTGCAAAGAAATTAGGCAGACCATACGTAACAATTATTGCATGTGAAGCAGCGACTGATAAGGTTAATATTGCAAGCCGATCTTCTATCATAGAGCTTGCTGCCACAATAAAGGCTGCAGACAAGGCCTTTGCGGCTGCTAATATTAATCGCAGTGATATTGATGTTGTTGAGGTGCATGATGCTTTTTCTCCAGCTGAGCTTATGGGGCTAGAATCGCTAGGCTTTTTCAAGCCAGGACAAGCTGCTGCTGCGACAATGGAGGGGGTAACCTCAAGCGCCGGAGCGTTGCCGGTCAATCTTTCTGGTGGCTTGAAAGCAAAAGGTCATCCTGTTGGAGCAACGGGAATCAGTCAGATTGTTGAGCTTACAAGGCAGCTTCGCGGTGATGCGGGAGAGCGACAACTTAAAAAAGCACAGTATGGGCTTGCGCACAACATGGGGGGTATTGGGACGTCTGTTGTAGTGACTATTTTGGCGCAACGAAGCTAAGGAATGCTTATGTATAAAAATAGTCCGATTGCCGCTTGGCGTAACCAAAAATCAAACTATCTTCTGCAAGGGGTGCAGTGCGCTGTCTGCAAGGCATTGTTTTATCCGCGTAAATATCGCTGTTATTGTGGTGCTATGCAATTTATTCCTTACCAATTTTCAGGTAAAGCGACGTTGCTTTCGTTCACTCAAATTACAATGCCAAGTGTTGAATTTGCTGAATATTCCCCGTACTGTATTGGACTTTTGGCACTTAAAGAGGGGCCAAATGTGTTGATGCAGCTTGCAGATATAACGTTTGAAAAACTTCAGGTTGGTATGGAAATGACTGCAGTTTTTCGGCGCTATTTTGCTGAAGGGGAGGCTGGCATGATTTTTTATGGTATTAAATTTATACCGATAGAGCTTGCTTAATGCCTGGGTACGGTGCTGGAAAAACAATTTTATGTGGTGAACATTTTGTTGTGCATGGCGAGCAAGCGCTTGTTGTTTCTTTGCCACTGCGAACGCGTGTAGATGTGGTTCCATTCGATGGTTCTTTCATTATTGACAAGCGGCCAAAACATCCCGATTTTGTTCTTTCTAAGCAGCAGCTCTATGAGGGCATGGCTGAGGCTATCGCCAATTTATTTGGTGTGGGAAAGCAATATTCATTTGTACTGTCTGGTGATTTGCCGGTGACTTCTGGAGGTATTGGTGCGAGCGCGGCGGCGGCAGTTGGTATCACGCGAGCATTGCAAGAAGTTGTTGGTGTGCCATTGTCGTCAGACGATATCATGACCATTGCGCTTGCTGGTGAACGTGTTATTCATGGCAACCCAAGCGGCATTGATACAACGGCAGCGGCGAATGAAGGAATTTTATTGTTTCAAAAAAAAGAATCAGGTCTTTTCACCTCATCTGTCATCTCTGCCTCTGTACTCTGTCACCCCGGTCCCGAGCTGGACGAGGGACGATCCGGGGTGGGATCCAATCAACTAGAGCTCCCTCTACTTCTTGTAGATTCACAAAAAGTTACAACAACCAAAGAAACGGTTGCCGAGGTTGCACGATTTAAAGATCAACAACCTGCTGTGTGGGAACAGATTATTAAAACATATAGAGACATTCTAGCTGGTCAGGTGGATGCTCTTCAACGAGGTTCGCTTGAGCAACTAGGTAAGCTTTTTTGCCAAAACCATGAGCTACTCATGCAGTTGAATCTTTCTTGTTGCCATGTTGAACGTGTACGAGATTTTGCGCAGCAACTAGGTGCACTGGGGTCAAAAATGACTGGAACGTGTCGAGGGGGCTTAGTTTTGGTGTTGGGGCGAGACTTGGAGCATGTTATGCAGATGGCTCGTACATTTGATCAGTGTGGATTTTTTACGGTGAATACATCGATTGAGAGCGTGTTGAATGGGAATGTATCTTCTGTTGAAAATATACTATTTTAGTTTATTACCAGAATCTTCAATGACAGAATGAAGCGTTTGGCCG
>JAHFBQ010000013.1 GCA_023249935.1 bacterium | reverse complement strand
GGTCGTTTTCCATGGTAAGGTGAAATGGTTTTTCTATGATGTCATGTGTTAATAAGGTGCTGCTTGCTTGATCGAGTAAAATGGTCAGAAATCTTGCTGTTGGTGAGCTGTCTTTGTTGACTGTTGAGATTGGATGGCGATGGAGATTTTGTGTTAGGCTGGTGATGCAACTGACGTCAACAGGCTCAATGGTTACCTTAATGCCTTGCGTAGGGAGGATAATGCATGAGTGGCCTGGCGTGAGAACACTCCATTCACCTACGAGAACAAGTTTGCCGGGGACGTTGAAGGTTAGTTGATCCATGTAGATGTTCCATGAATTTGGTGATTGAGTTTATTTCTACTGTTACTTACTACCGCTATACCGTCGTCCCGGACTCCGATCCGGGATCCAGGTTTATTTGAAAGAATTTAGGACTGGGTCCCGGCTCGGAGGCCGGGATGACAATGAGGGCGGAGTATCACGGTATAAAATTACCATATTCTTCTTCTATCGTTGGTTCATCGGCAACACAACTTTCTAGAATCGACAATACGCCTGGAATTGTTCTGAGTTCTTCTTGAATTCGCGGTGCATCAGGTGCAAGGCAGAGCACCTTAACATGTGGTCCCGCATCAGTGGTTATGTAGGTGGCAAGCCCGGATTGTTCTCGCAATGCTATGATTTTATTAATGACAGCCCATGACACTTCGGTCCAATAGTTGAGCGATGGTTTTGTATCAAGCATGACATCGCGCATGTCTGTCCAGTCTGCCTCAGCAAGTTGTCCCATCGTATGAAAATTTCTTACGCGTACAGCTTCAATGATCTTTGGTAACCGTTCTTTAGAGCGTTCAAGCCAGCCGGGATAGAGAGAAGATGTTTCTTTGCTTGCAGTCGCACCAGCTCGCGAAGAAATCTTTTTTTCTTGGGTTGTTGTAACAGCTATGATGACGCGCAGTTCTGGCCACCAAGAAGCATTGAACATGGGTTGTGCAAACGAATCGTGTCCATCGAGAGCCTGCCCCTTGTGCCATAAAACAACGCCGCCATGTATCGATCGTGCAGCGGAACCCGAGCCGGTGCGTGCGAGCACTGAAATTTCTTGCATGCTTAAACCTAGCTCACATACACTGTTGACGCCGAGGGCAAGGGCCGCAAAGCCACTTGCGCTGCTAGCAAGTCCACTTGCTGTGGGGAAATGATTTTTCGAAAGAATGGAGAACTTGGTGTTGATGCCAAAACGAGTGCGTACACCATCAAAAAATTTGCGAATGGGGATATGCAACGATGCGTTGTTATTGCCATCAAGCTGTATCAAATCTTCATCTGCTGCGTGCGAGTATAGTGTTGTAGTCGTTTTAAGTGCGGTTAGTGAAATGCCGAAACTACTTGTACAGGGGAGTAGTAGCGCTTCATCGCGCTTGCCCCAGTATTTGATCAGAGCAAGATTTGCATGTGTGGTGATATGAATTTTTTTCATACGTAGATAATAACGAAAAGGTGGGGTTATGCAAAGTATAGCGTCGATTAAGGACAACCGAGTAATTCACGCGCGCAGTCTTGCTGCCGCAGCTGGACGTCGACGAGCACATGAGTGCTTACTGTTTGGGGCGCACCAGATAGCATGGGCGTTGCAAGCTGGTATGCAGTTGGATCACGTGTTTGTGGCTCAACATCATGAGGCAGATGATTTCATAAAAAATCTTGAGGTACAAGGTGTGCCTGTACTTGAAGTCTCTGTTGGCATTATTAAAAAAATTACCGCTACAAATTTTCTTATTCCTGTTGTGGGCATTGCGCGTGTACAAGAAGTTGCAGGCGGCAATCTGCCGCGTGAAAAATTGTTGTTGGTGTTTGATCACATAGCGCATCATCGACAGTTTGGTGCTATGGTGCGTAACGCGCAGTCATTTGGTATTCGTAACGTGGTGATTGCGCAAGAGCAGGGGGATGTTTTTTATCGCCAACTTATCGAAGCTTCCCGTGGAGCGGTGTTTTCAAGCACTGTACATACCTTCGATGGTTCTTTAAATACAGTTCAGGCGCTTAAGCGCGGGGGGTACCAAATTGTGGTATCGGCGCCGCAGGTGCAGGGACGTGGTTGCGTGTTTGATATTCACGATGATCCTGTCGCGCTTGTTGTGGGCTCTCCGCAACTGCCAGTACGAGAAGAGTTTCTTGATGCTGCAGATGTGGTGTTGACTGAACCGATAGCATCGTGGGCCTTGCGGCAAAAAATTCATGATCAAACGGATATTGAAGGTCTTGCGGTACTCAAGTTACGCATGTTGCTTGCATTACTTGGTGAGCAGCTTAATAAAAAAATGATTCAGCATCCTGGACATGCAGCGCTCATCGTAACGCAGGCATTTCAACGAGAACTTGCAAAAATTACTGAACTTTCACTGCCGCATGTGTTTTTGCTTATGCAGCTCATTGCGGAACGCATTATTTCATTTGATTCAATAGCTAAGCAATATGCTTGGCAAACGGCTGCGGTCGGTGAATTTGTGCAACCGCTTGTGAATAAAGGCATTGTTGAACGCTTTGGTCACCCTATGTTTGAGGGAGTGCGTATTACCTTGCGTGGTGAACAGCTGCTTGAGCGCTGTTGGTTGGTGTTGGAATATGTGCAGGAGACGCTGTTTAGAGGGTTTTCGGATAAGGAGCGTCAATTGACCAGTGATTTTTTGTTGCGGTTGAGCAATAATGCTTCTGTCTTGTTATGAACAAAAATTTAGGGATTTTAGTATGAAAAGCTGTGCGATTATTGTTGCTGTGGTGTTGATGGGGAGCTGCCTGTTTTCCGCTAACACTACTAAGGATGGGGACAAGGGATCAGGTGCTAAGGAGGCTGAGCAAGGATCTATTCTCAGTCCGCTGGTGCTTAAAAAGCTCGCGCGGGTTGCCTCATTTCGTAGCAGTTCTACAGATCTTGATTTTGATAAATGTAATATGAGGGCGACAGAGGCTGATATTTCTCAGATCATGGAACTGTACGCGCAATTTGATCAAGACGATTGTAAGCGACTACTGCTTTTCCCCATAGAAGTACGAGAAGAGTTTTTAGCAAGAGCGGTTAGGATGGGGCGTATATTTGTTACTAAGAATCATAAAGGGCGGATACTTGCCTTTTGCAAGGCATTTATAGTTGATGATGAGGCCGAATTGCAAGGTATTGTTGTGCGTGAATTGCGAGCATTAAACGATAGTAATCAAATGAACAGGCCAGAGATGAATTTTACTTTTTCGGATGATGGGACATTGGCTTTGAATTTTGACCGTGATCCTCATTTTGTGACGAGTATGTCATTGCTTCAGGTTGATCCAAGTTGTGCATATATTTATTTTGGTGGTGCTTTTACTCTAAAAGAATATCGTGATCTTGGTATTAATTTTGAACTTGAATGCTTTGCTATAAAGCAGCTTTCTGCTGCGGTGTGTGCTAAAGTTGCGGCGAGCGCTAAGAAAATGATCTATTACCTCTATGGTGCAGTTGAAGACAATTTTCACAATAGAGAAACAGGTCACATGCGTCTAGCTAGATTTCGTACCTTTACCGGATTTACTCGTCAAATAAGTCTGGCGCTGGGTGGGTGTGTGGCAACTAACCCGAGTGCTGTTTTGGAATATTCATTTCATGCATTTAGGGCCTTCAAGCCAGTGTTTTTTATGAATGCTGGAGCGCTTGCTGTGCTTCCCGATACTGATCCAGCAACCATTGCCGGCATTGGTTATGGTTGTGTCATTGGGTGTGCAATGAGATAATTCCTCTGGTTGTTCTTTGTGTGCACTCCTTGATGGGGCAAATGTTTGTACTTGCTCTGTACTTTCCCCATAAATATATGTATCTTTTCAAAAAGACTCAAAAATGGGATTTTGAATGAAGATATATTTTCTAATTGCAACAATATTTATGTTTTATGCAAACATGGTGGTGTCATCATCTTCAGGAAGGACCGGTTCACCGGTTAGTGATGGCGGGACTCTTCCTAATCCACAGCGTCTAACACCCTCTGCTTTATCGGGAGTCTTATCATATGGGCGAGCCGTTGAGGATGATCTGGCCGGTATATTAGGTTGTTACAGTAACTTGACAGAGGCAGATAAACACCATCTTTTAGTGTTGCCTGTAGAGCAGCGAGGGCCGTTCTTCTTGGACGAAATTGCTCTTGGTCGTATGTTTGTTGCTCGGCTCAATGGAGAGATTATTGGATTTTGTAGAATGCACATTGTTGTTCCCTCTTGCAGAGAGGGATTGGATATTTTTGTTAAAGAGCTTGGTGTCCTTCAAGAATCAGTCGATGCTTTTTCAGTTCCTGTAGAAGCGAAAAAATTCAATGTAACCTCTGATCAAGTAAAAGACTACTCAAGACCTCTTGTTGCGGATAGCATTAATCGATTCTTTCGCTGTAATTTCGCGAATGATGTATTTATTTACTTTGGAACTTTCTATATTAAAGAGCCCTATCGAAAGGCTTGCATCGGTTCAAGCTTAGAACTGGCAGCCTTGAACAGTATTAAAATGCAGGTATTAGA
Organism: bacterium; assembly: GCA_023249935.1. Lineage (GTDB taxonomy): Bacteria > Babelota > Babeliae > Babelales > RVW-14 > CAMATL01. The sequence continues at coordinate 18,320 of JAHFBQ010000013.1, read as the reverse complement.
GTTGCTTCATATCAAGCTGAATCCTACTCTCTACTATATATATGGTGTGGTAGATGAAAATGCTGGCAGTCAAGGGCGCTTAAGATCATACACTCGCTGGGTTTTTGATACGTTTCTTTCTGGTTTGTCGGATTGTTGGCTTGCCGTGACGTTACATACATTTCAAGCTTTCAAGCCAGATTTGGATTTTAGGCGTACGCAAGATTCTCCCATGAAACCATTACTGAGAAGAGTTTCTTCTAGGCGGGATATGGCGGCAGGATCACAAGAGTTTGGTGGTAGACAATCTTCTACTCTGTTAGGTGAGGATGAGGATTCTGGAGAATTACTCCAAGCTGAAGAACGAGGAATTTCTGGTAAGGGATGCGTCATCGGGTGTAGACTGGCTGAATCTTGTGAAGAGGCATCAAAAGAGGAAATTGTGTGAAGATGTATTTGCTACTTGCGGTGATGGTTATGTTCTGTAGCGATACGGTCATGCCAGCTAATAAAGAGCAGACCGATTCTGATTTACTCGCGTGGGGTCGGCAGCAATCTGGTGAATTTACTGATCCACTAAGTGGGCAAGGGCATTCCGCTCCTATCATTCATGATGATCCTCGATTAGGTCGTTCTTTAGAGAGGCGAGAAGCGAGGCATGTGTTCTTTCGGTCTCCTCGTCCACAAGATCTTGGTCTGGCGTCGGGCAGGAATGCTTTGGCTATGTTACCTCCTATCATCGAGTATGCATTGGCTGAACCTCATGATATTCCAGGAATTTTAACTCTTTATGATGACTTTGATGATGAAGATAGACGGCATCTTTTGGTATTGCCAAGAGAACAGCGAGATGCTTATTTTGCAGGAGAAGTTGATGCGGGAAGAGTATTTGTCACGCTTAATACCAGCGGTGGCAGGCGAGTTGTGATTGGCTTTTGTAGAGTGTATGTAGTTAGTCGGTTTGATGAGCTGAATAATATTCTTACCCAAGAACTCTGTGCTCTTAGTGGTGATACTTTGACTTCCCTGCCTCACTCGTGGGAATGCAAATTTAATATATCAATGATTCAGGCTCAAAGCAGAGCTCTTTTGCTACCAATACCATCTAGGAATATTCCTCCTTTCTCTTTTGATCACAATCCTTTTAAGATGAACCAAAGTAATAACGTGTGGATTTATTTTGGTACAAATTTTATTGCTCATCCGTATCGTGGGCGCGGAATAGATACCCTGATGGAGCGATGGGCATTGCAGTCAATTTCTCGACGAGTTCAAAATGCTCTCGCTGGTAAGTGGCCAGCAAACCCTAAGCTTTATTATATCTATGGGAGCATTGATCCAGTAACCAGCCAAGGACGAATTCGATCATTTGCTTGGTTCATCCATACCACATTTAACCTTCGCTATCACGATCAACCGATACCGTTTTTCTACTACGGATTTCAGGCTTATAAACCAGTGCTTGAATATAGGACGCCTACGCCTGAATCGCCGCATCAAGGTCTTCGTAGGCATCGATCATTTGGAAGGGGTTCAAGATCATCGTTGGACCTCGTGGCGGATGCAGAAGCTTGTGATGAAGCAACTCCTCAACGAACGACTCATGAAACTCCTCGGGCTCATGATACTCATGAGGAGATGGGGATCTCTGGTAAGGGATGTTTCGTTGGGTTTGATTTTGCGTATGCTCACGAGCAATGGATGGGGAGAATTCTGGACTAAAAAGAGTGGTAGAACTAGATCGAACTTACGTTCGCAAGTACTTTGCAACGAGATCAAAAAATGCTTCTAGGTTGGTTTCAAGCATGTGCTGTGCCATTGTTGTAAAGAGCTCTGGCATTTGCGCGCTGATGGCTCGAGCATTCGCTCCTTGATGGCCGGTACTAGCAGCTACGAGTGGGATAATAACGGCTGGGCGATTGAAAAATTTAAGTTCAAATAAGGTGCCTGCGCCAGCGCGACAAATAACGACATCAGCAGCTTGATAGCAAGCTGCTATAGCCGGATGAAAATCAAATACGAGATGTGGGATTCTGTATTTTGTATACACCTCAATGAAGCGATCAGGAACTGTGCCAGATTGATGAATGATCTGCATAGAATTGTGTAGGTCTGGTCGCGCAATAACAAATTTTATCATCAGTTCATTTAGATAGGTTGATCCCTGCGATCCTCCGCAGAGAAATACTGTTTTTCGATTATCAGTGAGCGGTATGGCTGATGGTATCCGTTGTGCAAGTTCAAGGCGTGCAACTGACGGTGATTTTATATCAGCCTGTGTAAAGCGAATTGGGTAGTCTGTCAACACCGCATGAGGCATCTTCTTAAGCGTCTCATTAAAAACAGCAAAAATTTTTGCTCCAAGCATAGCAAGGGCTTGTACCGCCTTACCTGGATGTATGTTGAGCTCATACACCTCTACAGGAATGCCGAGTAAGCGAGCTGCAATGCTGACTGGTAATGCAACAAAGCCGCCAGTCGTAATAACTTTTTCTGCTTGTGTTGTGCGCAACAGCCGCCAGGCGATCCATGTTGCTTTGATTGCTTGCATGGCGATTATTGGATAGCGCCACAGCTTGCGCGCGATGAATGTAGTGAAAGAGAATGACTGTACTTTGTTGATGAATGGGTACCGCGCATAAATCTTTTGATCAAGCATTGTGCCGTAGGTGCACAGTACAACATTGCCACCTTGGTGCTCATTGTGCCACTGCTGTGCAAGCTGTAGCGCAGGGATAAGATGTCCGCCAGATTTACCCGCGGCTATGCACAGAGTGCTAGGTCTTTGCGCTCTTTGATTGCTTAGCATGACGCTTGAGTTCCTCTACATTGCGTTTGATGATGTTATCGTTAGGAGCCAATGATAAAGCCTTTTGTGCAAAGTGCAATGCCTCAACAGGTTTGTTCATCTGTTTTAGAACAAATGCCTTCGTATCGAAGTAGGCCGGCATTCCGGGCTTTTCGGTCAGGGCTTTATCAATTGCTGCAAGCGCTGTATCAAGATTTTGTCCGGTTTGAGCGAGGTGATATGCTTTTAAGTTAAGGAGCGCGTGATTGGTGCAGCCCTCTTGCTCCGTCTTGTCAAGCTCTGCTGTAAGAGCTGCAACATTGTTTTGTTCGAATAAAATGTAGCAGCGTTGAAAGTAGATTTTGCTTTTTAGTTTTTTATGAGTGGTGTTGGCTGCTGCTTGCGCATAAAACTCAAGTGCTTTTGCGTGTTGTCCAGCGTCAAGAGCAAGGTCGCCTAGTGCTGCGGTGATGCCAAGATTGGTTGGGTGGTTGGCTTTGACGGCTTCAAGGGCTGTCATAAGTTTTGTTGCTTCAACGCCGCCTTGGCGTAGGAGGAAAAAGGTATGGAGGAGGCCAAGGTTTGTTGGTGTTTGTGTGAGCCACATCTGCAGTGTTGAGATCGCATCACTAGTTTTATTACTATTCAGTAAGATTTCGATTTTTAAGAGACGTGCTTTTTCCAATAGCGGGTCATGAGCGAGTACTTTATTTATTGTTGGAAGTGCTTCTTCGTAGTTGCCGCCCTTGGCTTGTATGACGGCAAGGTCAAAGCAATACTCTGGAGCATCATCACTTAACTTTTTTAAATAACTTGCTGCTTCTCCGAACCGTTGTTGACTGAAGAGCAGCTGTACGAGTTGTTTTTCGATTGACTGATCGCGCCCGGTGAGGTCAAGAAATTTTTTGTATCCCTTGATTGCATCGTCGATTTTTCCTTGTTGTTCATGCAGTATTGCCTTAAACAACCATCCGCGATCGAATTTTGGAAATTGAGCTATGCTCAGCTCGATGCTCGCCATAGCCTCTTTTGGTCGATTAGATTCAAGGTATGCCTTAGAGAGTAAAAAGTGAAAAAGATACTGTTTACTTTTGAGCGCGGTGTTGTTGGTGCACTCTTGCAATAATTTGATGGCTGCTTGATAGCGTTTTGTCTTGAGATAACCAACGGCGATAAAATAACACAGTTGAACATCATTGCTTCGCTCGCTGAGAAGTTCATCAAAAAGAAGCTGAGCCTTTTTTTCTTTTTTAGTGGAGAGATATGCTTGTGCGATGAATGCCTTAGTCATGTAATTTTTTGCCAAGAGAGGATCGATCTTTTTTTTACTACTCTCATAGACATCTACCAGTCTGGAAAAATGTTCACCATCGAAGAGTGCTTGCAGATAGGGCTCAAGCATGTGTTGTGTTGGATGTGTTTTCATGATGAGGTCAAAAGAACGTAGCGCACCGCCAGTGTCCCCTTTTGCCTGCAGGTAGGTTGCTTGTAAAAAGTGATCATAAGCATCTGCTTTTGTTTCGGTCATGCTTGCCAAGGATGGGGCGGTTGAAGTTTTTTTAGAACCAACTTTTCCGCCGTGCAGGGCGGTCATTGCGAAGAGCATTATTGAGAGCGCGATAATTTTTTTTTGCATGGCTTACATCCTTGCTTTTGTACGCAGTAGGTAATCGCGAAGCACCTGTTTAAGTTGATCATCTTGTAGTGCTTCGAGTTTTGCCGTTTCGACCGTCGTCATAGCGTAGGGCGTTGGCTGACGAGAATGCAAGGACTGCGCGCTTCTGGACGAGGATGCCCCTATTGGTGCCGCTCGTCGGTTGGTGATTTTAAAAGAAATAGCTCGAATAATTTGTGGCCCAATGAGTGCATCGATTTTTTCATGAATGAGTGGCGCTAAAAAACTGAGCTCTTGTGCCCATGCTGGATGTGATGTTTGCAAAATCAAACGATCATCTTCGATAGTAAAAATAGTTACGCGTTCAGCAAGCTTGCCTACAATCTCTGGCCATGCGCGCAGAAGTTTCAGCTTCCAGGTGACATCGTTGGGAATGATGTTTTGCAAAATGTCGGCAATATTTTTATTCACGAAACTCTCTTGATGAATGCAGCTATTCATTGTTTGTTTAAGGTTGGCTCAACCATTATTTTATATTGAATTATAAGTTGTCTCGGCTCTTCGACGTCGCTTCCGACTTCGCTAACGCTACGACGGACAGGCAGGATAAACTTTGACCGTGCCTCCTGACGTCGTCCCGGCGAAGGCCGGGATCCAGGCTAAACTTTAAATATTGTATAACTGCGTCTATACCCTTTTTCTGTTCGTGGAAACATTCAAAATTTTATCTAGGTAGGAATAGAAAAATACATGAAAACCTGGATCCCGGCCTTCGCCGGGACGACGTATTAGTAGTGACTTTATCTTTTATTATTGAGCTCGTCGAACTCTCGGTTGTTTACTCTATATCGATCGTACACTACCAACAAAGCAAATATATAAAGCGATGATATCAAATAACTAGCGATGTGCCCATGTCATGAAAAAAGATCCGTTATCTTGCAGTGGAAGTGAAGGCGCAGCTTTTGAGGTGCCGTTATTGGTTACCATTTCTATAGAAATATTTTCCCAAGAACTGTTATTAAGTGAAGCAAGAACGCCGTTAATGGTTGCAAGGCAGCCCCATAAATAACCATAACCAAAATTGCTTAGAGGTAATATTCCATTTAAGTAGGGAGCTTCTACAACCCATTCAGCAGAGCTTCTTTCGGCGTCTGCAGATGTTGTGTAAGAGGCTGGAATGGTGGTGGTAAGTTGTTGAGTGTCGTTCTGTATGCTTAGGGTGAAAACGCCATCGCCAGCATATACCACCGATGCACTGATTACATCGCCAACAGCAAGTGGAAATCCAACCAACATATAACTGTTTTCTGGGTACATTTCAAACCAAGCATAATGTTGTTGCTTGCCATTGATATAATTATGGCTTGTGCCAATTTGCTCAACCGTGGCGTTGCTGTAGCCATCGATACCTACCCAAAATGCGCAGTAAGAATTGGTTTTGCTAGATTGAATTTTGGGGACGATCCAAGAGCCATACACCGCTGAGACAGAATTTGCAGCTGGATTATTCATATCGGTTGCAGCTGCATAACCACTCCAGTTTGTACTAGATGCTTGTGCTCTATTTGCTCGCTTTGGTCCGGGGATGCGAGTATGAGAACCACTTTCTGTTTTTCGGTCTACCGGTTTTATAGTACATTGAATGCGTTTATAGCCTTTTGAGCTTGGAGGTGTAGCGTGTGGTAGCGGGGACGTGAATAAACTGCTACATAGGGCTAACGAAAAAAATAAACTGCTTATCAAGAATTGTATGTTCATCTGGCTACCTCTTTAGTAAAGAATAGAATCTTCTTAAGAAGAGGTAACATAGGGGGCTTTGTAAATTCAACATTACGGGGTTTTATGAAAACGTACCAAAAACTTTGTACCGAATTTTATGATCTTGAGCCGCATCGAGATGGTGCTGCATCAATGATTTTTTACATTGACCAAGCGCGTCAGGCCAATGGGCTAATTTTAGAACCAATGTGTGGTACTGGACGTTTTCTTATCCCTATGTTGCAAGAGGGCTTGGCAATAGAAGGTTTTGATGCTTCACCGTACATGCTTGATGCACTCAAGCAAAAATGGGCGCGCTTGAGCTCAACGCCGCCGCCAGTCTGGCAGCAACTTGTGCAGGATTTTTCATCATCAAAAAAGTATACACTGATTTTTGTTCCCTATGGTTCATGGGGGCTGATTACTGATGTAGAGGCATCGAAGCAATGCTTACAGAATATGTATGAGCACTTGGCGGTTGGCGGGAAGTTGATTATTGAGACTGAAACGATAGCATCAGTGCCGCAGCCATGCGAAATTTGGCGGCGCGGTGTGCACAGGCGAGCAGATGGTTCTAAAATTGCCGTCAATACGTTTGCAACCTATGAACCAGCGACTCAGTTGTTTAAATCGATTTGTCGCTATGAATCTATTGGTGATATTGGTATTGAAGAGGTGGAAACAGAAGATTTCTGGATGTATCTCTATCGATTCCATGAGATGGATGAGTTGTTGCGTGAGGTGGGTTTTACTGATATTAAAAAATATCAGGATTATGCCTTGACGCCGGCAACCGATGAAAATGCGCACATTTTGGTTTACGAGTGTACGAGGTAATTATATCAAAGCGCCGGTTGGATCTTCGTCTTCTTCGGCTCGCGCAGTAAGAAATTCGGTTTGTCTGGTTTGGTTTTCCGTCATGTATTGTTCTATTATTGCAGCTATATCTGCTCGATTTTTTCGATATTGTGTTTTGTCTTCAACAGAAAGATGTTTTTCTTTGTGAGCTTGTACAACGCCAATGTTCCACTCAATAGCCTCAAAGCAGGAGCGGCCGGTAATCGTGCCTGTTGCGAGCAAAGATCTGACAGTTTCAACCTCGCCGGCTAGAGCCGCTGTTTTAAATGTGCTGTTCTGTGATTCTACGTCTTTGTCTTGAGACATAGTGGCAGCTACACGTTCCGCCGCTTGTACTGAAAGTGATGCGCCCGCAATCAGGGTGGTAAAGACAAAAATATTGAAAATTTTATTCATGGGAATCCTCTATAATTACGAGTTTAAAAAGCTTTTTGTTTTCTGGACTATAGCAGTTTATAGCTGGAATTCAATCTGTTTTTACTGACCTTCGCCGCGGGAGGGCTTATCAAGCTAATTTTTATCGGATATGCTTGCTAAGTTTAGGTTTCATAATCATTCCGCTTACCGACGAGGTTTGTATGCATTCTTGGCTCGTGTTATTGCCGCCGCTTATTGTGATAGTCTTAGCCACGATAACGCGTAAAATATCATGGTCAATTCTTGCGGGCATTGTTGCAGGGTTGCTGATTTTACATGATTGTTCCCTGCCAATCGTAACGCAAGATCTCCTTATGCGTCTGTGGCGTGCTGCAGAAATCGACAAATTGTGTGCAGGTGATTTCCTATCTATGTCATACCTTTATATCTGCCTATTTCTGTTAACGCTTACCATTATCATTACCATGATTAGTTACTCTGGTGGGGCGCATGCGTATGGTAACTTTGTGATGAAATATTTGAAGCGGCCTGAGCAGGCAGAAAAAGCTTCGTTGCTCCTCTCTCTCTGTTTTTGTATCGATGATTATTTTAGTAGTTTGACCACTGGGTCAGTGATGCAGCCGGTGACCGATCGTTTTAAAATTGCACGCGTCAAGCTTGCATTGCTTGTCAATGGTATGGCGGCGCCGCTTGTAGTAATTTTCCCTATTTCGAGCTGGGTGGCAGAAATTATGATGCAGCTGCGCCAGTCAGGCGTTGGCCCGGCAACCGATCCTGGTACCCTGGTGCAGACTGATTTGCTTCCTTTTTATGTCTCGGTCATCCCCTTTATTTTTTATGCGTTTTTAGCGATTGCGGCGTTGTGGCTTTTGGTGCTTACGCGCAATAGTTTTGGTCTACTGCTCAAGCATGAAGATGTAGCCGCGAAAACGGGTAATCTTTTTGCTGGCAAGATGCCGCTTAGTCGCCGCCTGGTTGATGTTGATCCTGACGTGATTGCTCGTGCTGCATTGATAGATTTTATTTTGCCAATTGGCATGCTCTTTGTGACCGTATTTCTAGGTATTCTTTATTTTGGAGGGTGGGAAGGTTTTGGTGGTCAACACACGTTTATTTTTGCATTGCAGAAGAGTAATGTTGCTGCCGCACTTTTTGCTGGTTCATGTATTACGCTCTTTGTGAGTGTGTCTTTTTTACTTGCGCGTATGAAGCTGCGTCTGAAGCAGATCCCCCGTATTTTTGGGGAGGGGATTTCGGTCATGCTGCCTTCGGTGATTACCCTAGTACTTATTTGGACATTGAGTGCAATGCTCAAAGGCGATCTTGGGACTGGAAAATATCTTGCAACTCTTTTAGTTGGTTCAGTTAAATTGGCGTATCTGCCTGCGGTGTTCTTTTTGATCACTGCGTTAACGGCTACAACAATGGGCTCAGCGTGGGGTGCCATAGGCATTTATGTAGCACTTGCTGTACCGATGTTGGTGAGTTTGTCAGGCGTTGCGACACCAGTAACCGTTGCTCAGCTGCCGCTTGTGCTGCCACTGATTGGTGCCATTATTTCCGGCGCGGTTATTGGGAATCATCTGTCGCCGATTTCTGACACGATGCTCATGTCATCAACGAGCTCCGGGGCGTATCACAGCGATTTAGTGCGTGTGCAATTTTGGTTTGCCATGCCGGTCATTGCGGCATCGACCATCTCATTTTTAGTATCGGCATTTATGATTTCTGGTGGGATGGGCACCGGTTATGCGGCACTTGCAGGGTTGCTGAGTGGCGTAATGTGCTTGCTTGCCGTGCTTAAGGCCTTGAGCTACTGGTCACGACGTAAGAGGGCGTAAAAAAAAGGGGCGCGTTAGAAACGCGCCCCTAAAATAATTGAGAGCTAGTAGTAGTCTTCAAACTCTGCATTTATTCCTTGTTCTTCTATTCGTCTTTGTTCCTCTATTCTCCGTGCTTCTTCTTCAGACAGAGGGCGAAGTAGTGGTTTTTTTACAAGCGGTTCTGAATCTCGAGAGAATGAACTATTCACCGATGTTTCTGGACCAGGACTTTGTCTACCACTTTCTACTGGAGAAGTTCTCTTACTTGGTAGTGGCCAAGGACTTTCTTTACCTGTACTGCCTGATGACTGAGGTCTTACAGGAGTTTGAGGTGGTGTTTGGACTCTGACTGGTGATGTTACTCTATTTGCCACCTCCTCTGCTTGCCTCACGGGTTCTTGCCTAGTCTCAGTCTTTATAACTGGTGGTGCAGGCGTTTTCTCTTGTGCGCGCACGGGAGGCATGGCCGGCATTGTTTGCGGTTTTTCTTTTGAGCGGAACCAACTAAAAAATCCTTTGTCTTCAGTTGCCATTTTTAGTGCGTGGTCAAGCATGTCTGGTCTACCGGAGAGTCCGTTAATAGTAGCAGCGCTTTCTGCGGCTATTACCTGCTTTTTAAATTCCTGCGCTTTTCCGGCAAGTGTCTTTTTGTCTTTATCTGGCAGCGAGCTTTTCCACACACGAGCTTCAAAGTCGTCTGCCCAAGTAAGAAATTGTAGTTTTCTTAATTGTAATGTAAGTGGGTGATCGGGAAGTTTGGTGGTAAGCGTGAGTTCAAAAAGGGCCTTTGTTTTTTGGTCAAATAAATGAAAAGGCATTGATGCTCGCGCTAAAGCCTTGAAGCGAGAATTTTCCTCTCTAGCGAGCCCTTTCTTAAGAAGGTCCAACTTGATTAAGAGAATATCAGCTGCTAAGAAGCGTAAGTTGTTGTTCACATCGTTCAATTCTCTCATTGTTGTATCACCATGCTTCGAGGTTTCTTTTAACCAATTATTACTTTTATTTATGCGTGTTCTCAAACTTGTATAAGCAGCGGGGTCAACCTGTTTACGTATAGCTTCAAGCGAATCTTTCAAATCAAATAATCGCTCACCAAAATCTTTTTGTACCAGATCGTATAACTCACTTTCACATTGGCGAAGTTTAGTATCTACGGGACTTAAGCCATCGTCAGAGAGGTCATGCTCATTGACCATTTCAATTCGTCGTTGCAACAGAGCAACTCTTTCTGAATAATTTCTGAATGCTTCTTCTGTTAACCAGTTAACGACATACGCGTCAAGGTCGCGAGCAAAGAGAGCGATTCTATCTTTCAATATATTTTTTGTCTTAAATCGCCATTCTCTGGCAGCTGCTTCCCTAGGATCAACTGGTGCAACCTTTTTGTCTCTTGAAAATAAAGAACCAAGCCAGTCAAAAATATTTGTGGTACCAGGCTTTGGTGCTGGTTGTGCAGGCGCGGCAGGTTTTAATTTTGGTTTAAAATTGGAGATTCTAGCCTCTAATTGCTTAAGTCCGGCCTCATAATCTTGTCGATGTACTTCTTTCATTGATGCTGGCATGTTTGGATTTACTATAATGAGCTGATCTTCAATTCTTTTAATATTTTTCATTGCATATGCATATTCCTGACTTTCAGCAGGCATCTTTTGAGCAACTGATGCTCTGATTTTTGAAAACCTATCAATGAGCACAGGATCAGCTGTTTCTGCTTCACCAGCAGAAGCTACTGTCTGGTTAGTCAACGCGAAAAATAGTGCCAACGTCAGAAAAATTTTCGTGATAATTGTTTTATTCACTTTGTATCTCCTTGTTTAGTGCATTTGTTGTGGTTGTGGGGAACTCATTGGTGACCTTCCGGTTGGGGAATCACTACGGAATCTATTCAAAAATCCCCGAACGGTATTGAGAAAATCTCCTTTGGGTGACCGAACTTCACTGATCATTCTCTCGAGTTCAGAGTCTATGGCTTGGAGTTGTGTATAAAGTTGTCGACAATCAAGTTGACTTGTTGCTTTGTTGATCGTTCTTCTAAGAAGGTCAGCTTTATTTGCCAAGGGGCGTTTTTGCTCTGGTGCTAGTGTTTTTTCTTGTGCAAGTTTATGAGTAAACGTGTCCACTAACGTTTTTAGTTGAGCTTTGGCATAAGAAAGCTCAAATTCTATAACAGCATTGAAATCAACGTCTTTTTTTGTATCTACAATAGATTTGGCTGTTCGCTTCAAACTCGCTTTAATGCCGGAATCGAAGTTACTTGCTTCAACAAGCTTTAAAAATCGAGCAACTCTTAGTTTTAGAATCTCATTTCTCAGATTTGCTAGCCGATCGAACTCTGATATTTTTTCTTGAGTTTTTTCACCAATGAATGTGCGATAAGCGGTGATTTTTCCTACCTCTTCATCAGATGGGGTTGTAAACCGTGCAAGCAAACTTTCTATAGTGTCTTTTGCGTGTGAGAGCATTTGTTCTCGTACATGCTCAAAATCATTGTTCCACTTGCTCAATTTCTCAGTCGGGCTGACAAAGCCTTCTTCTTCGTTGTACAGCGTTGTCAAATCTATACTGCTCAACTCACTGGATAGCTTGTTGAGGTTCTGTGCAACGGCATCTGCTCCTTTTAACGAGATAAAACCTGCCCACCCTCGTGCTTTCCACGCAGCGGCATCGGCATCAAAGGTAGTTTGCAACTCGTTTCTTAATTTGCTTAGCCAGGCTAGGGCAGCGGCATCCTTTTCAGGAGAAGCTAGGCGTTTTATTTGCTGCGTTTTCTTGTGAAAGAATTGCATTAACCTGCCAAAAGGATTTTCAGTTGCAGCTGCTCCCACAAGCTGAGAGCAGAGTACAAGCGCTACCAAGAGTGCAGATATTTTTTTACTCCATTTCATTATCTATCCTGTCCTGTTTCTTAAAAATAATCATGAAACCCCTTCTCCAATTCAAAATCTTAAACCTGTCCTCTTTAGAGTCTAGATAAATTAACTTCTATTTGTCAATTAGATTGAAATTGGGGTATTGGGGAAGTAAAAGGGGCCTCGGTCTGCTGACCGAGGCCCTAAATTTGGTCGGCGAAATAAGTACTATTTCTCTGTCTTAGCGGAAAACAACTCTACAACCTGTGAAAAGATCGAAGGTGTAGGAGGTGCCGGCTGTGCCATTTTTATCATCACCCGAGGCAAAAAACTTGTGGTGTACAGGTCGACGAGGTGGAGAAGTTCATCTTTGGTGCTGGCTCTGCGCACCTGTTCAAGCAACGCCATGAGGTCGGTATAGAGCTGGTCTTTAGTTCCAAACTTTTCTAGCCTTTTCAAGTCAATCTCCTGAATACCTGTAATCAAGCGGGCTTTTGCATGTTCATAGGGGTGATCAAAGACGTTACCAAATTCACCTTTCGGATTACTAAACCTTCTATATAATCCTGCAAGCTCGTCTGCATGTAGACTTTTCATTTCCAGCCCTGGTATTTCATTGTAAACAACTTCTAAAAAAGCCTTGAGCCCACGGCTAGTCCAGCCATAGTCATTTATCGGTTTTAAGTAACCAGCAAGTGCGCGCAAAAAATCCACACACGTTCTTTGAAGAACCGTCTCAAGCAACTGAAGGTCTCTTTGCCTATCTCGTGGCTGGGAAGCTGCTTCTTCGGAACTCTCTGCTTGCAGAATGCCTTCAGCCTCCTCCATGCTCCTAAAAAGTGCTTCTCCTGTAGCCGCATCAATTGCCATATTATCTACGCAATACTTGATGCTTTTTTTGAGATAGGAAGTAAGGCGAGATTTTTCTTGAAGAAGAGCATCATCGCTATGACCAGCTGCGGTAGCGGCATGTACCTGCAGTACAAGTCCGGCGATTACCATCAATAAAATTTTGGCAAATATTTTCATCACAATCCTTAAAAACTTATCTTTTTAAAGAGGGCACGGTCAGCTGACCGTGCCCTCTTTAAGTAACTAACGATAGATACCTCTATTGATCTTGAAGTTCGGCAACATCAGAAGGATCGAAGACTCTAGGGCTCTTTCTGTGCTTAGAATCACTAGAACTCTTCGCCGAAGGACCGCCAAACCAAGAGCCTATAAAATTAGCGGCTTGACCTCTATACGACAGTTGATACGCTTCATCTTCTTGTTGTTGCTTTTCTGCGACTATTTTTTTAAATTTTATGACTAGAACATTAAACGCATCCTGTAAACCCTTAGGATCTGCGCTAGCATCACCTGTAGCTTTCATCAACAAGTCGCTCAGTTCTTTGATTAGAGGATGTTTTGTGTCGCCTGTAACAGAAGTGACTTCTCCTGCTAACGCCGTTATATTTTGGATAAGTGTCTCATTAGAGCTAATAACCTTGACTTCGGCAGTCTTCCTAAGTTCAGCAGAGCGAATCGACTCGGCTTCGGCGGTCTTCCTAAGTTCAGTTTCGGTCCTGACGGATTCTTGCAATGTGCGGAATTGTTCAGCAATATTTTTTATGTCTAGAGCAGATGGTCTTGCGTACTTGAGTCGCCGTAACAATGTGGTAGCCTCTTCGGGGAATGAATCTTTTCTTGTTTCATTCTCCACATCATGCATCAGGTCTGTTTTAAAAACGAGGCCCGATTCTTCTAAGGTCTGATTAAGGCGTTTGAGGGCATGATTGATTTGTAACGCTGCTGCAAGATCTTTAAGAGTTATTATATAATGAGTATCTATCACTTTAAATATAAGATTACGTAAGTTTCTCTCGATTGTACGAAACTCGGTGTCAAGGCCATAAAAGATATAAAGATCTCCGTCTCTAAAATATGTATTTATAAAATGGATTCGAAGGCGAGAACTATTATTTTCGATCGCAAATGCACTACGAGCGAATGCTACTAATGATGAAACAATTCTATCTGTGTCGCTGAAAAGCACCTCGATGTCGCGATCATTTAACGCGGCTTGTTGAGTAGTTTTTTCCAGAAGTCTGTTAATTTTTATTGAGAGATTATTTAGCGTATCCATCGCTGTTCTATGAAGAACCGTAGGGAGTACTCGACTCGATTCAATTATTCTTTGAAGATGGTCAAACGTAAAGAGCAGTAAAGCTTTTTGTGATCGGCGGAATACGATTTCCCCAGTCTCAAGTAACTTAGTGGCTTCTAATAAGCTTTTCTGGAGTTTAGAACTAGCAATGAGGTCTTGTGCTGAGATCACAGTCACTGTAAGCGAGGTAGCAGCTCTATCTAAGTGATCGTTAAGAGATTTTAGCTGGTCACTAATGCTCATCGCCAAGTCTTCTGCAATTGCCCCAAGATTGCTATTGCGTGAAATTCGGTTGTTAAGTTCTGAGATTCGTTTTTTGAAGGCAGCAATCGATGCTCTTACAGAAGCAATTTGTTTGGCCAACTGACCTTTTTGCCATTCTTCATAGTTCGTCTCAGCAGTTTTTTTTGCTCCCCGAGCTGCCTGCGTGGTTGTTGCCCAAGCCCGCTCAGCTCTGGTTTTAAGCCCTGAGAACCAGCTATCTGCTGCGTTTAAGTGCTGTGTCACTGACGCGAGTGCCAGCGTTGCTAACAAGACCAATTTTGTACTCTTCATAGGACCCCCTTTTATTTAAATAAAATCTTAATTAGTTTGAGATAATTCACTAATTCTTTTCTCTGTCTCAATTAAAAGACCTGAAGCCCCTTTAATATCTTCATGATTCACATCTAGTTTGCTGCAGATGCGTTTTATGAATCCAAGCACCGCTGCTACATACTCAACATCACGTTTTAGTGCTTCGTTGCTTTGGATTTCTGGCTTGCTTTTGAGAGTATCAAGCCGTTGCTCAGCAATAGTAACCTTATCAAGAACGACTTGTGCATCAGCCATCATTTCTTGACTGGTGCAAGCGAACGCCAATACTCCCAACAACATCATCGTTGAATTTTTCATAAGATTTCCTTCATAAATTAGCCTTTTTCATTAAATACTCACAGAAGTGAAAGGGGCCACGGTCAGCTGACCGTGGCCTCTTTTCGTTAGTATCTAATTAATGGTAGAAGAGTTGAATATCTTCAGCTCTTATGCCCTCCCGAGCATCTGGCTCACCGGAAACTTTTTCGAGCTTAGATCTATCAGAACTTTCCGCTGTGGGTCTGTCACTCAACCAAGAACCAAACCAGCCACCAACAGATCTAACTGTTTCTGACGCTTTTCCTGTGTATGATCGTTTGTATGCTTCTGCTTCTTCTTGTTGCTTTTGTTTAAGTCTTTGACGAAACTCGACCTCCAGCTCATCAAGAGCTTTTTTTGCTTCTTTGATATCCAATCCGGATTCTCCCAGTGCTGCAACTACGGAAGAGAGTTTAATAAGAAGGCGATTTTCTTTATTAAGATGTTGCTCTGTTTCTTCGAGCTGGCGGAATTGTCCCGCTAACTCTTGAATTCTTTTGAATGTTGGGGCCTGAAAAGTGGCGACAATTTTAGCAGTGTCTTCGTGATATTTTTTCATTAGAGGAATAAGTTCCTCCGGCCTGGTTGCCACTTCAACGTTGCGTTTTAGCTCCGATTTATTAGGAATCGTGTCACTGTGTTCAATCTTTGTTAACAATTCGCGGCGGGCTTGGGTGAATCTTTCTTGAAGTAAGGCATTAATGCTGTCAATGTCTCCTCGCAAAGCTATGAGTGTCGCAAGCGGAATAAGAGTCTCGATCTTTGTTTGCCCGTCGCACTCTTGGAGAAATTTATGTTTGGATTTAATCTTGGTAAGGTTAGAATCAAGCTTAAAAAAAATGTAAACTTCTTCGTCATGGAGAAGTTTGTTTAACTTTCCCATTCCTTCATTATTTGTACGATACTGCTCTGTTGTTGCTGCTAGCTGATGAATAATGTTATCAACGGCCTCAAATAGGATGCCCGCATCTAAATCTAAAGATCGTGTTACTTGTTTGAGATGCTTTTCAACAGTTCCAATGGTGGTTTTGAAATACTCTATTCCTTGACCGGGCAAGCCAGCAGCCGAAACTGCTAACGCTCCTAGGTCTTTAAATATTTCAATCAATAATCTTTGTTGTAACTTCTCAAAAGATAGAGTTGCAGCTTCAACAACATCCTGAGCTTCTGCCAAGTCCTTTTGGAGCTGAGAATCGCTGTTTAGATGATCTCGAGTAACCTCAATAACGGATCGAAGCTTTTCCACAGCATCGTTGCAATACTTACGAATTGCCGTGCTGTTTCCAATAAATGAGTCTCGCTCTTTTAAGGAGTCCTGCTTGTTTGGAGCGATAACCCAACGTGTGGTATATCCAATTGCCTTTTCTTCTAAAGCAGATAAGCGAGCAGCGAGGCCAGTCAACGTACTTCTTGTTATACCAAGCGTCCTTGCCAATCGACTTCTTTGCCATTCTTCATAGTTCGTCCTAGCAGCCTCCTTTGCTCTCTGTGCTGCCTGCGTGGTTGCTGCCCAAGCCTGCCCAGCTCTGGTTCTAATCCCTGACCACCAGCTATCCGCTGCGTTTAAGTGCTGCGTTGTTGACGCGAGTGCCAGCGTTGCTAGCAAGACCAATTTTGTACTCTTCATAAGACCCCCTTTATTATTTAAATAAAATCTCAGTTAGTTTGAGATAATTCACGAATTCTTTGCTCTGTCTCAATGAATTTTTCATAAGATTTCCTTCATAAATAGCCTTTTTCATTAAATACTCACAAACTATTCTCTCCAAAGCTTAACCCAATTAGTTTCTAATTGTCAATGGGTAAAAGTTCTATTTGAAATATCTATCCCCGGACCATTCCCCCTAAGGCTTCCCAATTACGCATCTCTTCTGATGGTTCCCAGTCATCTCCCGTCATGTCAGTTGACTGTTTTCCCGGGGTCTTTTTGTACCATCTTGTCCTGGATGGCTGTGGTTGTTGCGCTGAAATTTTCTTTTTTATAAATCCAGCTTCGAAATAGAGCTGAAAAAGCAAGTTACATGTTTCTAGCGCGCTTCCTATTTTAAAATCGTCAAGTTTTTTCTCCGCTTCATAGAAATCAAGTGTTTCCTGATCATTCTCCTTGGTTTGTCTTGCTGTTGTCCTTTTTGCTTTGGATGTTGAATCCTCAATAATTCTATTTTTGAGCTGTGTAATTTTTGGTGCAAGGGCGTTGTTGTCTTTTGTGAGTACGCTAAGGTTAGCGGTAAGTGTTTTATTAAAAGCCCATATGGAAACCATAAGTCGTTCATAATCGTACGCAATTGCTACCATACTAGGCAACTTAGTCATATTCTTTGAGTAGGCATCAGAAAGTTGTGTAGCGATGTTTAAAAAGTGTTCTGAGATTCGGTCATTGTTCTCAGCCGAAATAGATCTGCTGGTTTCCGCGCACTGCATGAAGGTATCGTTAGCTGCACGAAGAAAACTAATCATCAACCATTGAGTTTCTTGTTCTAAGAGTTCAAGATCGGCTTTTATAACGACGGCATTCCTTTCTTTGAACTCAGAGTCTGCGTTGGTGTTGTGTTTGCTCAGAAACGCAATAATCCTATCCAGCCGTCTATAAATCGATTCAAGTGTTTCTTTGAGCATTGTCACTTCTGGTAACAACTGTTCTGAGCATGCCTCTAATTGTGGTTTAAGGCTGAAGATGACCCCTCCAAGGCGAAACATCGCATGCCTTTGTAGTTGTTCCCAGTCGCGTTGTACACGTTGCTCTTCTTCTTTGGATTTACCCCAGGTTGGCCAACCAAAACATTCACTAGTTATTCCAGCAACAGCCAAGAAGAATAAAATCCACATCTTCATTACGAGCTTTTTCATCACCGACCCCTTTATTTTTTTAGTCATATTTCTCTTTTTTTCTAAACAGATATCTTCTTTGCATCTGTTCCCTAAGTAAATTCGCAGCTCCTAAAGTACTTTATTCATTACTATCCCCACAACTTTTATACCCTTTTTCCCATTATAATAAGTTTCAGATTGAAATATCAATAATATTGCAACTTGAAATAATTTGACTCTGGGTATTAAAAAATGGTGGGAAAAATGGTTTTTCCCTTGTCATCCCAGCCCAAGAGCTGGGATCTACCGTCTTTAATGTCAATAAAAATTCTTCATTTAATCTAAAAAAGGGACATTGTTGGTTTTGCTGCCGTTGGCATAACTTTAGCGAGTGACGAAACAGCCAAAGCCATCTTTG
>JAHFBQ010000012.1:13208-23003 GCA_023249935.1 bacterium | reverse complement strand
GCAAGAAAAAAAGCCTCTGATTTCTCAAAGGCTTTTTAATCTCGGCAGTACCTATTTTTCCAAGCCGTCACCAGCTAAGTATCTTCGGCGTTACGGACTTTACTTCTGTATTCGGAATGGGAACAGGTGTTTCCCCGTAACTATCGCCACCGAAAAGTTTCAACGCTCGTTTTGCGAGCACAATTCTATGTGATCTTGCTTGTGAGAGCCTAAACTCTCACAAGCGCTGAATTTGCGCTTGAATGCATGATGTATTAATTTGAATTAAATTATTCATTGATGGATCCTGGATCTAGTCCAGGACGCTTAAACGCGTTTTATTATAAGTTAAAATTTATAGATAAAACTTTCGATCTATTAGTACTGGTTAGCTGAATACATTACTGTACTTACACACCCAGCCTATCAACCTTGTCGTCTTCAAGGGATCTTATATCAGCACTTACGCACTGATGAGGTATCTTATCTTAGGGCGAGTTTCCCACTTAGATGCTTTCAGCGGTTATCTCTTCCAAACCTAGCTACCCAGCTTTGCTCTTGGTGAACAACTGGAACACCAGCGGTTTGTCCATCCCGGTCCTCTCGTACTAGGAACAGCTCCCTTCAAATACCTTGCGCCCACGATGGATAAGGACCGAACTGTCTTACGACGTTCTGAACCCAGCTCGCGTACCGCTTTAACTGGCGAACAGCCAGACCCTTGGGACCTTCTCCAGCCCCAGGATGCGATGAGCCGACATCGAGGTGCCAAACCTCCTCGTCGATATGGACTCTTAGAGGAGATCAGCCTGTTATCCCCGGCGTACCTTTTATCCGTTTAGCAATGGCCCTTCCATTCAGAACCACTGGATCACTAAATCCTACTTTCGTACCTGCTCGACTTGTTTGTCTCGCAGTCAAGCCCCCTTCTGCTTTTGCGCTCTATACTGCCGATTTCTATACGGCCAGAGGGGACCTTTGAACGCCTCCGTTACTCTTTGGGAGGCGACCACCCCAGTCAAACTACCCACCAGACATTGTCCTCTCTCCGGATCACGGACCAGAGTTAGATATTCAAATCAGCAAGGGCGGTATTTCACCGTTGACTCCATCACAGCTAGCGCTGCAACTTCACCGTCTCCCGCCTATCCTACACGTGATAATCCAAACATCAATGTCAAGTTATAGTAAAGGTGCACAGGGTCTTTCCGTCCTATCGCGGGTAGCTTGCATTTTCACAAGCACTACAAATTCACTGAGTCTCACATTAAGACAGCGTCCAAGTCGTTACGCCATTCATGCAGGTCGGAACTTACCCGACAAGGGACTTCGCTACCTTAGGACCGTTATAGTTACGGCCGCCGTTTACTGGGGCTTCGATTCAATGCTTTGTCTTACGACTAACATCTCCTGTTAACCTTCCAGCACTGGGCAGGCGTCAGACCATATACTTCCTCTTTCGAGTTCGCATGGCCCTGTGTTTTTGTTAAACAGTCGCTTGGACCTCTTTGTTGTAACCGTATGAGAGCTTCTGCCTTTTTCATGGCATCACTCTTACGGCACCCCTTTTCCCGAAGTTACGGGGCTATTTTGCCGAGTTCCTTAATGAGAGTTATCTCAACGCCTTAGTATTCTCTACTCACCCACCTGTGTCGGTTTACGGTACGATCACTTTTTTGCTCGCTAGAGATTATTTCTAGTCAGCGGAGCATCAGCGTAACTAATCTCTCTCTTAGATTGATTAGCTCATCATGCCTCAGGCTTATGATGTAACGGATTTACCTATCACATCACCCTAATCACTTAACACGGCATCCATGCGCCGTGTACGCTTAGCTTTCTGCGTCATCCCATCGCTCAAACGCTAAAAGTGGTGCAGGAATATTTAACCTGCTTCCCATCGTCTACTCCTATTGGCCTCGACTTAGGGTATCGACTTACCCAGAGCGGATAAACCTTTCTCTCGGAATCCTTGGGTTTTCGGCGAACAGGAATCTCACCTGTTTTTTCGTTACTTATACCAACATGCTCACTTCTTGGGCCCTTCACTTGTCCTCTCGGTCAAGCTTGCCGCCCAAGAACGCTCTTCTACCACTATATCCAGACCGTAGTCTGAAAATAATCCATAACTTCGGTACTTTGCTTTAGCCCCGTTCATACTTCAGCGCAAAAACACTTGACCAGTGAGCTGTTACGCTTTCTTTAAAGGATGGCTGCTTCTAAGCCAACCTCCTGGCTGTCTGTGTATTTCCACTTCTTTTCCCACTTAGCAAAGATTTAGGGACCTTAGTTGATGGTCTGGGCTCTTTCCCTCTCGACTATGAAGCTTATCCCCCACAGTCCGTCTCCTGCTTTCTAAACGCACGGTATTCAGAGTTAGTAAGGGTTTGGTAGGCTCGCGCCCCCTAGCCCAAACTGTGCTTTACCTCCATGCGTCATCCCGCAAGGCTATACCTAAATATATTTCGAAGAGAACCAGCTATCTCCCAGTTTGATTAGCCTTTCACTCCTACCCACAGCTCATCAGAGCAGTTTTCAACCCACATCTGTTCGGACCTCCATCCCGCATTACCGGGACTTCATCCTGGCCATAGGTAGCTCACTAGGTTTCGGGTCTACCCCACGTTACTATTTCGCCCTTATCAGACTTGCTTTCGCTTCGGCTCCGTTCTTTCTAAACTTAACCTTGCAACGTAGGAGTAACTCGTTGGCTCATTATGCAAAAGGTACGTGGTCACGCATTCGTATATCGCGCTTCCACCGATTGTAAGCTACTGGTTTCAGATTCTATTTCACTCCCCTCCCGGGGTTCTTTTCACCTTTCCCTCACGGTACTCGTTCACTATCGGTCATCAAGGAGTATTTAGTTTTACCCAATGGTCTGGGCAGATTCCCACGGAATTTCACGTGCTCCATGGTACTTGGGAGAACAAATATTAAAGGATACTATAATTTCACCTACAGGACTTTCACCTTCTATGGTCATACGTTCCAGAATATTCAGTTATTATAGTCCAGTAACGCAGCATTTGTATCTACTGCTCATCGCTTCCCGCTTCCCTCATACTACAACGCATACAAGCTTACATAGCATGAGTTTTAAACTCTTCCCGTTTCGCTCACCACTACTCAGGGAATCACATTCGTTTTCTTTTCCTCGCCCTACTTAGATGTTTCAGTTCAGGCGGTTCGCTTCCATACCCTATATATTCAGGCATGGATACTATGTCTTCAACATAGTGGGTTTCCCCATTCGGATATCTTCGGATCAATGCTTGATTGACAGCTCCCCGAAGCTTACAGCAGTCTTCCACTTCCTTCATCGCCTCTTGATGCCTAGGCATCCACCAGACGCTCTTTTCAATTATCTACTAAGTTTTTAACTTACAAGAATTTGTATTTTTTACCCAATGAACGTTAATTTAATTCATCGTGTTACTTCAAACGCAAATTTCAAAGATCACAATTTTTTATCTTACTTATACATCGATACGTTCCTCGATACGATCGCTAACGCAATCACTCGGGATAAAAAGAATGACTGCCTTTAGAAAAAGACAGTCATTAAATGTTAGCACGTGAGTGTGAGAAACTTTGAATTTTAATAGCACACCTAATTGAACCTTACGGTTCGGCTTATACTCCCTCGAAAGGAGGTGATCCAGCCGCAGGTTCTCCTACTGCTACCTTGTTACGACTTCACCCCAATCACCCTCCTCACCTTAATAATTCGCCTCCTTAACGGTTAGCTAAAATTATTTTGGGTGCTGACGGCTTTCGTGGTGTGACGGGCGGTGTGTACAAGGTCCGAGAACGTATTCACCGCGCCATTCTGATGCGCGATTACTAGCGATTTCAACTTCATGCAGTCGAGTTACAGACTGCAATCCGAACTTAGATCGGCTTTTGACGATTTGCTCCATCTCGCGACTTCGCTCCGCTT
Source organism: bacterium (assembly GCA_023249935.1). Taxonomy (GTDB): domain Bacteria; phylum Babelota; class Babeliae; order Babelales; family RVW-14; genus CAMATL01. The sequence continues at coordinate 19,081 of JAHFBQ010000012.1, read as the reverse complement.
TGTACCGACCATTGTAACACGTGTGTAGCCCTGGACATAAGGGCCATGAGGACTTGACGTCATCCCCACCTTCCTCCACGTTTCCGTGGCAGTCCCGCTAGAGTGCTCAACTTAATGTAGCAACTAACGGCAAGGGTTGCGCTCGTTAAAGGACTTAACCCAACATCTCACGACACGAGCTGACGACAGCCATGCAGCACCTGTGTAATCGCCTATGATTGCTCACAGGACCCAGTGTTTCCACCAGTTGCAATTACATGTCAAGCCCAGGTAAGGTTCCTCGCGTAGTGTCGAATTAAACCACATGTTCCACCGCTTGTGCGGACCCCCGTCAATTTCTTTGAGTTTTAATCTTGCGAACGTACTCCCCAGGCGGATCACTTATCGCGTTAGCTTCGACACCGAAAGAGCTAAGCTCTTCCAACATCTAGTGATCATCGTTTACGGCGTGGACTACCAGGGTATCTAATCCTGTTTGCTCCCCACGCTTTCGCGCCTCAGCGTCAGGTATAAGCCAAGCAGCCGCCTTCGCTACCGGTGTTCCTCTCGAGATCTACGCATTTTACCGCTACTCCGAGAATTCCACTACTCTCTCTTACCCTCTAGCCTTACAGTATCGCATGCTGACCCACAGTTAAGCTGTGGAATTTAACATATGACTTATAAGACCGCCTACGCGCTCTTTACGCCCAGTCACTCCGAATAACGCTTGCACCCTTCGTATTACCGCGGCTGCTGGCACGAAGTTTGCCGGTGCTTTCTCTAGTGGTACCGTCAGCCCTTCTGGGTATTAACCAAAAGTATTTCTTCCCACTTAACAGAAGTTTACAATCCGAAAACCGTCTTCCTTCACGCGGCGTCGCTGCGTCAGACTTTCGTCCATTGCGCAATATTCCCCACTGCTGCCTCCCGTAGGAGTCTGGGCCGTATCTCAGTCCCAATGTGGCCGTACACCCTCTCAGGCCGGCTACCCATCCTTGCCTTGGTAGGCCTTTACCCTACCAACTAGCTAATAGGCCGCAAGTTCATCCTTCAGCGACAGCTATTAGGCCGTCTTTCTCGATTTCTCGACTTATGCAGTATTAACCTCGATTTCTCGAAGGTATCCTTCACTAAAGGGCAGATCCTTACGTGTTACTCACCAGTTCGCCACTCTACTAAGTCCGAAGACCTTTCGCGTTCGACTTGCATGTGTTAGGCACGCCGCCAGCGTTTATTCTGAGCCAGAATCAAACTCTCCGTATCTAAATTTACAGAGTTCCTCACACTCACGTAATTTTTAATTACGTATCAACGTATATGTCAAAGACATTAACTTTTTCCTAAGCGCCTTCCCCCGAAGGTCCCATCCGCGCTTTCCGCGCTCAACTCGAGGCACAATTCTACAGATTTTTCACATCGATGCAAGTTATTTTTTAAACTTTTTTCCAACTTTTTTGCATCACGTTTTGCACCATTATGTTTTCTCGCCACAACCGACTGCGCCAGCTGTTTCAAACAATATCGTTGTTTGCGTTTCGCGTTATTTCAATAATCAAGTGAAGGTATTGTATACGTCATTTTTTCATATTTCAACCATTATTTTAAAAAAGACGCATTTTTTACTTAAAATTTTTTCCACTAGAAAGAAAAAATGCTTATAAAACCGATCCAAAAAGGCATTTCAGCCTACTTAAAAAATCTGTAGCCACTTTTTTATGCATACATTTTTAGACAAAAGTGGTGCAGTCAAAGCAAATGTATGGTAAAAAGAACACGCCATCCAGGATGACAGCTTGAGTTTATTGCTTTTACTTAAATGATCTCCATACACTACAAGCCCATTGATTGAAAATTTGAAAGGAGTCGGCATGCATGTATTCACCATTGGTGGAGCAACTCAAGACATTTTTCTTACCTATCACGGTGCAGATTCCATGACAATTGAAAAACGTAATTTTGCCGAGCACTACATGCTCTTTGAGTCTGGAGAAAAAATAGAAATAGAATCCATAACGCACATCACCGGAGGAGGGGCAACCAACTCCGCCGTGTCTTTTAAAAATCAGGGATTCGAAGTAACCACTTCCTGCAAAATTGGATTTGACGCCGCTGGTGATTTCGTCTTCAAGGCCTTACAGGATTGTGGTATCGACATGTCACTAGTCCTGCGCTCTACAAACTATGAAACGGGAAAATCGTTTATCATAAACTCGTCACAAGGTGAATGCACCATTTTCGCCTACCGTGGCGCAAATAATCATTTAGACCTTAAGACACTTGTATGCGATGACTTAAAGCAGGCTGATTTACTCTATATCACTTCATTAAGTAATCAGTCGGCAGAAATTTTGCCATCTCTCGTTGCTTGCGCCCAAAATTTCAATATCCCTATCGCTATCAACCCAGGCGCAAGTCAATTAACTAAAGGAACAGAAAGTCTTAAGCTTTCTTTAAAGCATGTAAAGACCTTGATCTTAAATAGCTCAGAAGCCCGCACATTCATGATTGCGCTCATCGAGAGTGGTGAAGCATATAAGAAAGCTCTAAAAACTAGACAGCCCCAAGAGCTTGCCGAACCGACAAACAATAAGCCCTATCTCTTAGATAATCCAGTCGCCTACAATAACCTCTACTTCAGTATGCAGCAGTTTTTTAAAGAGGTTTTGCACATGGGCCCAGAGATCGTGGTCATAACCAATGGCGCTAATGGAGTATATGCCGCTACGAAAGAACTCATTTATTTCCACCCAAGCATTAAAACCCATGTTGTTGATACGGTAGGTGCTGGTGATGCATTTGGGTCTTGTTTCGTTGGTAGTATCGCGCAAGGATATTCTATCGAAGATGCTCTACGCCGAGGCATCATCAATAGTGCTTCAGTTCTACACTACATAGGGGCCAAACAGGGATTATTGACAAAAGAACAACTGGATGAGCAACTTGCAACTTTAGATAAAAGTTTGTTGCAACGCTATCCACTATTATCATGAAACTACCAGCCCGTTTACACTATTTTTTTTCTCCCCCTCCCTTATGGATCATTCAGATAGGGAGAGATAGGCTTATTTTTTCTCGAGTTAAGAATGATGTAATTGGCGAACAAGAACAGTTGTACCTCGAAACAAATACGTTGCTTTTGAACAAAATAGCTAATCCCTCTAGCCTTTGTCGCGGGTTACGTCTTTTCTGTAAGCAAAAAAAATTGGCTGCCATTCGGGCATGGATCCTGCTTCCCAAAGAATTTTATCCCCTTCCCCTTCTCGCTCATGAGCTATTTCAGTTTTTAGTCTGCACCAAAGACACCCCCATTATTCCACAAGCTGTTATGACCAATCCTTTCGAACCAACACAGCTCAGCACCAACGCCCTACACAAACTTGCTCAAAGTGACAACTATCTAAGCATGTTTGACCGCTACAGCAAAATTCATCCAGCATGGCTCATATGTGGCATTGCAGCCATCAGCATCAGCGCCGGATTTCTCACATCCCGAATGACAGCGAATACATACCAGCACACCACCAAGCGACAAGAACCATTGCGAGAAATAAAACTATCGCCCACAGCTCGGCTCCAAACACAAATTCCAACAACAAAAAAATCTTGGCCAACAATAGATAACTCTCTAACCATGCTGCTCAACATTGCACACAATATCCCGCCAAGCATCGTCCTAGAAAAAATATCTACAAAAAAAGCTACTACCCGCTCTAAAGCCCCACCAATCACAACCGCTATAGGCATCACTTACAACCTGCATGATCTACTCGAATTTGTCACAATATTGGAACAAGAAGCGAGACAGCGTTGCTATTTGTCATATATCAAGGAGCAACCTATGCCAAAATCCAGCCCCGACGTAGAAGACAGCCGCTTTGCGCTCTATCGCTTCTCTTTAACCATCGACCTATAAATCCAAAGAAGTCCAGGCGGACTATTGTAAATTTGGCATTTTTTGATACGCTAAGCCCGTTGTTATCTATATGTTTCATATTTAACCGTCTTGATGGCTGTCATAACAGCAGTACATACAAGATGTTCATAGAAGGAATGTTTACATGGCGCGCACACAAAATCGCCCAGTGTACGTAAACAGCGCAGAACTTATCGAGGAACAATTTCAGGTAACTGATAATCAAAAACTCGAGCTTTCTTCACTGTACGAAGACTTATCAACCCGCTTTAAAGTCGGCAACCTACTTAAGGGTAGAATCATCGGCAAAGACAATGGCGGAATTGTTGTAAGCATTGATTACAAATCGGATGGTTACATACCATCACATGAGTTCACTGATTACGAACTCGAACGTATCCAACCAAACAGCGAAGTAGAAGTTTTACTTGATCGTTTGGAAGATGAAAACGGTTCAGTTGTACTTTCATACCAAAAAGCAAAAGCACTTCGTGCCTGGGATACAATCACAGAATTGGCAGAAAAGGACGAGCCTGTTCGCGGTATGGTTACCCATAAAGTTAAGGGTGGTCTTAACGTTGACGTTGGCATCCCTGCATTCTTACCAGGATCACAAATTGATACACAACGCGTTATCGATTTTGATCAATTCGTTGGCCAAGAAGTCACCTGTAAAATTCTTAAGGTGAACAGAAAGCGCGGCAACATCATCATCTCTCGTCGCAAGTATCTTGAAGAACAACGCTCAGAAGATAAGAAGAAAGCACTTGAACTTATCAATGACAGCCAAATTCTGCAGGGTATCGTTAAGAATATCACCAGTTATGGTGTGTTCGTTGACGTTGGTGGCATCGATGGCTTGCTTCACATCACCGATATGTCTTGGGGCCGCATTGCGCACCCAAGCGAATTGGTAAAAATCGGCGATACCATCACCGTTAAAGTTATTGCGTTCGATAAAAAGCATGAAAAAATTTCCCTCGGCATGAAACAACTCACGCCTAATCCTTGGGAAAATGTTGATCAAAAATATGCTATCGGCACTAAACTTAAAGGCCGCATCTCAAGCATCACCGACTACGGCTTGTTTATTGAAGTTGAAAAAGGTATCGAAGGCTTGGTACACATCTCCGAGATTTCTTGGACAGAGCGTATCAACAACCTAAGCAAATACTTCACCGTCAATAGCGAAATTGAAGCTGTCGTTGTTGGTCTTGATAAAGATAACCGCCGCATGTCGCTAAGCGTTAAGCAGCTTCGTGAAGATCCTTGGAAAGCTGTTGCAGCTTCTTTCAAGATCGGCGATAAAATCAAGGGTAAAATCAGCAACATTACCGACTTCGGCCTATTCGTACAGCTTATGGATGGCGTTGATGGCTTAGTTCACATTTCAGACCTTTCTTGGACCGATCATGTATCACATCCTGGTGATAAGTACAAAAAAGGTGATGAAGTTGAAGCTGTCATTCTCGGTATCGATGCTGAAAACCGCAAGGTTTCTCTTGGTATCAAGCAACTTGAAAAAGATCCTTGGACCAGCATCGCAAGCGAATACACCGTCAACAGCATGGTTGAAGGCGTTGTCTCAAAGATCACTAACTTCGGCGCATTCGTTAAACTTAACAACGGCATCGAAGGCTTAGTCCATATCTCTGAGCTTGCTGATAAAGAAGTGGAAAAAGTCGAAGACATTCTCAAAGTTGGCCAAACAGCCTCCTTTAGAGTTATCAAGGTAAGTGCTGAAGAGCGCAAACTTGGTCTAAGTCTAAAATCACAACGAGAAGCAAGTGAACAACGTGATACTGAGCGCGAAGCAAGACCTCGCAGCGCAACTGGCAGCAATGATGAAGCTCGTAAGCCTCGTCGCGCACCAGAAGAGAGAGCTCCTAAGGCTGCCCCAGCTCCAAAAGAAACAAGCACAGGCAACCTAAAGAGTTCATTGCAGCAGGCACTTGAAGAACACGCAGCTCGTAACAAA
>JAHFBQ010000012.1:0-13198 GCA_023249935.1 bacterium | reverse complement strand
ACTCGTAAAGATAGGGCACATAATGGAACGTACTTATGCAATGATCAAACCTGATGCAGTGAAAGCTGGCAATGCCGGCAACATCATTGCTCGGATTGAAACTGAAGGCTTTAAGATTGCTGGTATGAAAAGAATCCGCGTGAGTCTTGCTCAAGCGCAGGCTTTTTATGCCGTACACAAAGCTCGCCCGTTCTTTGGTGAACTCACAGAGTTTTTGTCGTCGGGCCCAGTAGTTGCAATGGTTCTTGAAAAAGACAATGCAGTTAAGGCTTGGCGCGACCTCATGGGCGCAACAAATCCTGCTCAAGCAGAAGCAAATACTATCAGAAAACTCTACGCCAAAAGCATCGGTGAAAACGCTGCTCACGGCTCAGACGCTCCTGAAACAGCCGCAGAAGAGATTTCATTTTTCTTCGCAGCAGCTGAATTGGTCTAAGCAAAAGCTAGAAATAGCGGGGTTAGTTTTAAAACTAACCCCGCTATTTTTTTATCAATTTTTTCTGAAGGTAAAAATTATGAACAATAAAATAATTACCGAACACGTCGTTCTTGTTGATGAACACGATCAACCAATCGGTACAGAAGAAAAATTGGCCGCTCATCGTCAAGGCAAACTACACCGAGCATTCTCAGTTTTTATCTTCAACAGCAAAGGCGAACTCATACTTCAACAGCGTACCGCCAATAAATACCATACAAGTAATCTATGGACCAACACCTGCTGCAGTCATCCGCGTCCCGGAGAAGATACGCTGGTCGCCGCACATCGCAGACTGCAAGAAGAGATGGGCTTTACTTGCCCGCTGCAACACATGTTCAGCTTCATCTACAAAGCTCATTTTCCGTCAGACAATCTTTTTGAGCATGAATTTGATCATGTCTTTTTTGGCCGCTTTGATGGAGAACCCATACTCAATCCCGATGAAGCTCAAAGTTATAGCTGGATTACTCTTGATGCTCTTGAACATGACATACAAAAGAACCCAGCAAAATATACCTACTGGCTTAAAACCTGTTTTGATTCGGTAAAACAATCTTACGCAACATTCACAACAGGATACTAATCTTATTGGACCACCTGATTTAACTGTCCTGACAATTTAGAAGGCATAATCATTGAACTTTGATCACTCAAATCGACAACAGGTTGTGCTTTAACAAACGCATCAAGATCTCGCAGGTATTTCACAAGATCCGACAACTGACTTAATCGGACAGAGTTTGGTCCATCAGAAAGCGCTTTATCCGGATTTTCATGAACTTCCATGAACATGCCAGCAATGCGCTGTGTCACGCCCGCTGCTGCCAATGCACCAACAAATCGCCGGTCACCGCCCGTTGACGGACCAAGTTCTCCTGGCTTTTGTACTGAATGCGTTACATCGAAAAGCACAGGGCAACCCAATGCTTTCATCCTAGGGAAAGAGCACATGTCGACAACCAAATCTGTATAACCAAAAGAATTTCCACGTTCCCCCAGCCAGACTTTTTTATTACCGGTAGATGTCACCTTCTCAACAGCACCTTGCATTTTTTCTGCCCGCATGAACTGAGCTTTTTTAATAAAAACAACCTTGTCTGTTTTACCAGCTGCTACGAGCAAATCGGTTTGACGACATAAAAACGCGGGAATTTGCACAACATCAACCACTGCTGCCGCTGGCTCTGCCTGCCAGCTCTCATGAATATCGGTAACAACAGGCAACTCAAATTCACTACGCACACGAGCCAGAATTTTCAAGCCCTCATCCATACCAACACTGCGATAATTACCCAGTGACGTACGATTTGCTTTATCATAGGAAGCTTTAAAAATAACCTTGACCCCCAAATCATCAGACAATTTGGCAAGATACTCCGCAAGCATAAGTGTATGCTGCTCATTTTCTATCGCACATGGACCAAGTAGAAAAAAAAGAGGCGCACTGTTGTTTTCAACAGTGCGCACCCAATTATATCGATCACTCATTACTCTCCCTCTCAGCAAATCCCTTTTTTATTTTTATGCTTGCTGTATACCTGCAGGCACATTTTTAACTACCTCATCAAGAATGCCATTAACAAACTTATAGGCATCTCGTTCAGCAAATAATTTTGCAAGCTCTATTGCTTCATTAAGAATGATAGACGGAATGGCTCCCTCTTGTCGCAACTCCCAAAGAGCCATGCGTAAGATAAGGCGTGTACAACAACCAAGACGTTCCAATTTCCAATTTTTCAAAAAAGGCTTTACTTGTTCATCAAGCTGCTGATAGTTCACTAGAACACCGCCCACTAACGTCGTAATGAAAGTGTTATGCGACACCTCAAGCGAATATGAGTCACGCAAATTCTGCATGAGCCCTTCAAGCCCAACGGTATACTCAAACCTATCTGCTGCATAAATCATACAAAAAGATATGATCCGTTCATTGCGACGCGAGTCTGGCTTGAGAGTAAAAAGAAAGTCCTCATCAAATGGTTCGCTGCCCTCAATAGTATCCGTCAATGCAGCATCAAGCTCAGCATCAATCGGCGCTTCGTTCAATGCTTCTATTTTTGTAACGATTGAATCATCAATTTTTGTATTTAACGCAACCAGCTCTGGCTTGGTGTCCTTAGCGTCAAACATAGATATTCCAGTTATAGCCATTATTTATCAACACGCTCAATATACTTGTTCTCACGTGTATCAATTTTAAGCAGCTCACCTTCATTAACAAAAAGCGGCACGCTAACAACCAAGCCGGTCTCAAGCTTTGCCTGCTTACTGCCACCTTGAGCAGTATCGCCACGAACTCCAGGCGGTGTATCAACTACCTTTAATTCCATAAAGATAGGTGGTTCTACTGAAATAGGCTTGCCTTGGAATTTGATAATGTTATAGATAATCCCCTCTTTGAGATAAGGGATAACCGTCTCGATTTGATCTTTATTAAAATCAATCTGTTCAAAGTTTGCCTGATCCATGAAGTGATAAAACTCATCGGCATAAAGAAACTGTACTTGGAAATATTCTAAATCAGCTTCTTCAAGCTTTTCTGCCGAACGAAACGTTTCTTCAAGCATACGCCCAGTAATCAAATTTTTCATTTTGGTACGCATATAGGTACCGCCCTTACCCGGCTTAACCGATTGATAATCGATAATCAACCAGGGTTCATTGTTCCACAGAATTTTTGTTGAGCCTTTGCGAAAATCAGATGGAAGCAACACAAGCAGACCTTTCAATGATTTACGTTGAATAATACGAACCAGACTAGTTCCAGCACAAAAATGTTTTTAGCTGAAAAAAGCCCTCTAACTATACCAAAAACTTTAAAAAAATATACGCCGCCCCAATAAATTGCTTTAATTCGATGCTAAAAGCTTACACGCCTGTGGTATTAAGGTAATCAATAACTCTTCTTCTTGCTGATTGAAAGGTTGCAATACAAAGTCACCTACTAATGTTTCACCCTGTGGACGCCCAATCCCAAAGCGAAGTCGCCAGAAATCCATGCCAATTATCCCTATAATGGAGCGTAGACCATTATGCCCCTTGGCACTACCGCCAAATTTTATCAGATTAGAGCCAAATGGTTTTTCGAGTTCATCATGCACAACTATAATCTGATCACCTTTAATGCCCTTTTTCGTTAACCATGGCAAAACCTCTCCCGAGGTATTCATAAAAGTAAGCGGCTTAATAACATATACTGGATGAGAAGCAAAATCATTCAATGTCACATAGGTCATCTTCGTCGTTTCATGCCACGGACCACCATGCTGTTCAACAAGCGCATCAACAACTCTAAAACCTATGCTGTGACGCGTCTTATAATATTTGCTTCCAGGATTACCAAGCCCGATAATTGCTCTGATGTTGTTTTTGTCATATGAGAGATTCATACGCGGCCTGTACTAGATTTTCTTGTTGTATAGCCAATTTTGAAACACTATCAATAATAAATGGTGTCATTGAAATAAATTTTAAAATGTCATAACTCAAAGAAGTACGGTGTATTGAGTCTGTCACATTAATTTCATCGAATGGAGCATTTTGCATCACTGATAATGAGGTTGATGAAAGCACAGCATGTGTAAAAAAAGCGCTAACACCTGTTGCACCGTGACTCAAAATAAGCTCAGCAGCTCCTATCGCGGTACGCCCTGTATCAATAATGTCATCGAGGATAAGAGCATAGCGCCCCTCAACAGCTCCTGAAAGCGAAATAGCTGTCGCATGATTAATTTCAGTACGCCGCTTTGCTACAAAACAGGCTTCTATGCCAAGTTTTTGCGCTAGCGCCTGCACCTGCACAACAGCTCCTCTGTCTGGCGCCACAAGAACATACCTATGCCGGCCTTTAGCTTGCATAAATTTTTCTATAGCATCCGCCCAGAAATTAGTACATGACACATTGACGATAGGCAAACTTGTTTGAGTCCGAATAAGCGGGTTATGTAAATCAAAAGTAATTAAGAGGTCAACACCAGCAGCTCCAAGCATATCACTCAAAATATTGGCACAGCTTATACCACCATGGTCCGCTTCAATATCCTGCCGCGCATAGGGAAAATACGGTAAAACACATCGTAAAGACAAAGCACCAGCGACGCGGATACGTTTAGCCAAGAAGCAAAGCATCATCAAAAAATCATTAATAGACCACGCAGCAAAAGATGCTCCAAATTGTGCAACAAGAATCACCTCTTTCCCAGCAAGCTCATGAAACGACTGCTCAAGCAGAACATCACTTTCTGTATCTGCGAATCGAACAACTTTTGCACAGATCAGTGACGCTTGCAACGCCTGAGACAACGCCTCACCAAGATGTGGCGCATTAAATTGTACAACAACTGTTCCATGCTGCTTGTCCATAGCTCACCGTCCCTTTAATGCGGCAATTTTCATTACTACTACATCCCACCATGATCGACGCTGCAACATTTGCTGCACCTGCCGAACCAACGCCGGCAACTGCCTTGTGACAACCTGTATTCGCTTCCATTCGGTAAAAGACACCGCGGGCACGCCAGCAACTACCTTACCGTCATCAAGATTTTCCATGATGCCACTTTTTGAAACAATCTTTACTCGATTGCCTATGACAACATTATCGCGTATTACAACTTGAGCACCAATAAGTGTCCCTGATCCAACTCGTACACTACCACCTAAGCACGTTTGTGGCAAAATCGCACATCCCTTACCCACCACAACGTTATGAGCAATGCTCACTAAGTTATCTAACTTAGCACCATCATCAATAACCGTTTCATCAAATGACGCTCTATCAATGGTTACATTCGCACCAAGCTCTACATGTTTGCCAATGCGGACAATGCCAATTTGGGGGATTTTGCGCAATCCACGCTGCGTAACTTGATACCCAAATCCATCAGACCCTACAATCGCCCCCGCATGCAAAATAGAATGATCCCCAACTAAGCACCGATCTAACACCTTAGCACCAGGGTGCATAACCACTTGTTTGCCAATGACCGCATCAATACCAACATAAGTCTGGGCATGCAGCACACTGCCACTACCTATACGAGCGCCAGGCATAACGACAACCCCAGGGGCTATAGCAACCCCGTGCTCCACATGCGCATCTCTACTGACAAATGCATGTGCATAGCGATCATCATGGAAAAATGCCTTATGATCACGCGTCACCATAAGATCAACGAGCATTTGATAGGCTGTCAAAGGATCTTCAACTACACAGGTACGTCCAGGTAACACATCATACGATGCCAAAACACAAGCAGCTTTGGTCTGCATAATTTTGTCATTCGAGATAGCATCAAAAACCGCCGCATCACCTCGATCAACAACCACAACTATGTCTTTAGATGTAGCATGTTCAAGTGATGCTATACGGTTCAAAAGAAAGTCTGCGGGCAAAAATTCGCCCGCAGACCCTATAGTTTTTTTTAATACCGAAAACTCAAGATTGAGGTGCATGTTTACGCAACCTTAATTTCTCGCTTTGGTTGTGAAGACTTTTTTTTTAAGTCTGGAGAGGCTGATTTTTTTGCCTCATAAACAGCATCCAACTCTTTTAAAACCTCAGATGTTTTATCAAGAGCGTTTGAAACAAAAATAGCTGAACCTTTTTCTAACAGCGCATCCCAGCCTTGACGTTCACACATTTTCTTCATTACACCTACTTGCTCACTGCGGATTTTTGCGCTTTCACGTTGCATTGATAGCTTCATAGCATCTTGCTTATCGGCAAGATTACGCTCAGCACTACGACGCTTTGCTTCAAAAGCTTCAATCTTTTCTTGTAGTGCATCTCTGCTCAACACCGAAGATTTGGCACTAATTTCTTCTTGAAGCATTGCTAATTCTTTATTAGTTGATGCGATAAGAGACTCGATAGAAGCTTTTTCTTTTTGAGCCTTTTCTGCGAATGCTTGTCCAGCCTTGGATCTTTCCATAAGCAACATGCTGTCAACCGATACCAACTCAATCTTTGCTTGTAGACTAGCACCCAACGCAAGCGCAAGGCCACTAAGAATCATCTTTTTCATACAGCTCCCTCAGCTTAAAAATAAACAATACGTGAGGATCACTCTATCGCGTTTCCCCGGGAGCGTCAATCTTGCCAGAACACATCGACATCAAAAAATTTCATCGATTATAGCCTTAGGATTTTTTGACGAACTTCCTTCGCCCATAGCAGCGTAAAAAGCCTCGTCATACTCGCGCGTTTTAATCACGACAGGCATAGCAATAGCATGCCCCATAACAAGCGCCTGCTTTTTTGTATCCAGCGTAGCCAAAATAGAACGCAGCCCACTCGCATTGCTCACACCGGTAAGCACGGCCTGGATATCTTTTTCATCATTAAGAAGCGCCACAATTTTCGTACCTATCTGCGACAGCACTTCCTCATCAATACCTGATGGCCGCTGATCAACTACAAGCAATGAGACGTAGTACTTACGCATCTCACGCGCGATCACGCCAAAAATCGTTTGCTTTGCGCCCGAAGGATTTAAAAATTTATGCGCTTCTTCAATCGTGATCATCAACTTGCGCGGTTCATCTGCCTTGTTTTGGGATGCTAAGAATCGTTCAGTACGAGCGACATATTCCTCATGGATACGCCGCGTAACAATGTTGGCGACAAGCAAGTAGCACAGCATCGACGATTGATTCCCAAACTCCAGAATCACGTGAAAACCCTTATTCAGATATTCCATCATACGATCAATCACTGCCACAGAAGACCGCTGCTTAGTTAAAAATGGAAACTTCTCCAAACGTTTAAGCTTTCTATATAAGGCACCAACCGATTCGGTATGTGCACCAACTTCGGCGGCAAACTCTTTGAGCGTCTTTTCCTGCCTGAGCAATTCAACTAACCACTGGTCTTTATAGCGATTTGCTATGAGCGATGCCGCCTCAAGTGCTGTTGGATGAAGACTTAACTCATCTTGCAGAGTCAGGACATCGTCAACATGAATATCTTTAAACCCAAAGATTACATCAACATCGGGAGTACAACCCCGCCGCCGTGTCGCTTCAGGATCAAGAGAAAAAATAACAACCTTATTAGGAAAGATGCTCTTCAGTCCGCGAACAAACATCTGCCCATCACCCTCTTTGCGCGCTTGATAGCCATACTCACTATGCATATCAAACACTAGATTGACTGCCTCACCACTCTTTACAAGCCCAGCAAGAATCAAACGGGTGATAAATGTTTTACCGGTTCCCGTTTTTCCAAAAATGCCATTGCTTCGCTCGGTAAACCGCGCAAGGTCAAGGCAAACGGGTGTTTCCATATCAAGTGGTACACCAATGTTGAAAAATTTTTTTGCTTCTTCTTCGGTACCAAAAATGGCCGCTACGTCCTCTGGTGAGGCTTCAAATACACGAGCAAAATGTCCTGGGATAGTTTTAACTGGCATTCGCTGCCGATTGCCATCAAGCATAAGCATCGGCCGCAACATGACATGAGCATAGATGTCACGACCACTCAAATGTTGACGCAATAGCTGCTCATCTTCACTTGGAGGAAAAAGAAGAATATCTGGGTGTGAGACCTGTAACTGCAGATCTGTAACAAGAGAGAAGTAGCGGTATAAATTACCAACAACAGAGACAAATTTACCAGTCTTCATTGTCTCAAGAGAACAGTTGGCATCGAGACGCATGGTCAAACCCTCGCTCAATGCGCCACTAATCACCGTCCCTATTTTCTTTGCCTCGCTGGCCACATCACACCTCTATATCGTCATCCCAGACTTTGATCCGGGATCTAAATTCCGCTAATGAGGGCAACTATAGCCGCACATGCAAATTTATACAAGCCGCTTATCGCCGTAAAAAAGGGCGACTCTATAAGCCGCCCTTTTTTCATAATTATTAGTCTGCGGCAAAGACTGATAGGAGAGAACGAAACTCTAATGGTTTTAGAATTTTAAACGCCAGCTTCGGCTCCACCACAGCCTCAACACGCACAGGAATTCTTGTAAGCCGCTGCTGCTCTGTCGTATGAAAGCAGGCGTGGAATAATGTATCAAACACCCCAGGGTTTATAATATCCCCATGTTCATTACGCGATTCGTTAAACGCAATAACAGCCTTGCAATCACCTAGACTTGGCAAGCTACACTTCAAGAGTGAATCAGAACTCTGCTCAGCAGTCAATGTAACATCGTAATGAAACTCAACGTACGAACCTTCAGTCTTAGGATTGCCTAAAGCATCAGTCATAGGGACGCCATTCTTGTCATAAGCTTGCTGCTTAGGAACGAAAAAGACTTGAGTCCTTGGCGAAGTCACTATTTTAAGAATAAGTTCATAGGGAAATGCGTGAGCAAGAACTCTAGCTTTATTTGCCCCAGAAATGGTCTCCCCGTAAGAACCATTCGTACGTTCACACAAAACTCGAGATATAATTCGATATGGCATCTCTAAGATCACACGATCAAGACAATTTATTAGACGACCGTTCCAGAAAGATATTTCAGCTAGTTCAAGTTGATGCTTTTTAAATCCCTTATAGCTCGCCAGAAGCTTGGCACAAAAATCAGAGATGGATCCTTGATAAGATGCATAATCGGCACGAATTGCATCTAACACACTTTCACGCATAACTATATGACTACCAAAAACTTCAAATCTTTCTTCTCCGCCAGCCGCGACAAATTCCAACAAAGAATCTGAAGGATTCTCCATGCCACAAGACCCTCCCCTTCTTGTTTTAACTCTTGCCCCACTTCCACCTGGTGTAACTTTTGCCTGAGGAGAAGGAATAATTTTGGGTTTTGGAGTCCTTGGCACTGCAGCTACACCGGTACATCCCTGCCTACTTGGTGTCCTATGAAAGCTACGAGATACCATCCCCACGCTCCCAGAATCCGGTGCCGCCGGATCTGGTTCATCGTTGCCAATAGCAGAGCCGGCCTCTTGACCTTCTTTCAAACAAACAGCTTTATTAGACGCATAGAAGACGTTAAGTAGCAAGCAAAAACCCAGAATGCTTATTCGTAGCATTACCATACGATGTATTCCCTCGAAGTTGCTGAACCAATTGTTGATTTTTTAAAACGAGGGATACATTTTATCGCCAAATATCTCTTCGTCAAGGGAATGAAATCACTTCAGAAAAATTCCTTATAAAAAAATCAATACTTGTCAAAAGTATTGCTGTTCCTATACACAAGTAGTGGTTGATTTGTCATGAGGCTCACAACCATTAGTTTTGTTGCTTTGTTTATCAAAACAAAGGATTGATCATGCTTTATGGAAAATGTATTCGCTTTTTACTAAAAACGTTGCTTCTTTTTTTTTGCACCTGGTCATCAATCCCAGAAATAAACACATCTGGTAGCGTAGCTGAGGTGCAATCTCTTACCACCGACCTTGCTTCAAAAACATCAGGTATGGGCGTTATCACACGTATCCGCAACCTATCTGAATTTTCTGCTGACATTAAATTTCTTGAAGGTGTACATGACAAAATTCCAAATAACACAACCGGACGATTCAAACGTGCAGACGGTATGTATCTGACCTGCCGCAAGGTTAATAATGCACCTGTCGTAGCTTTTGAAAAAGTTGAAGCCAAAGACCCAGCAACCTTGTGGACTTTCAGCCGCATCAAAGACGAGTTACTACGTGATTGGATAGGGATTCTCCATACAAACAGTGATGGCAAGTATCTAGGTACAGACGCAACAACAGGACAGCTAACCTTTGTTAGTAAAGATTTTCGTGCTGATTCCAGAGCTGTTCAATGGGAAATCGTTGGCACCGGCATTACCGGCTTTCTATTCAAAAATCGATTAACCGGTGGGGTACTCCATCAACGCACTGCAGAAATTGAGGTACTCAAAGCTGGTCAAGCTGACCGTGAAGAGATTATTACCGAAAAAGCTACTTGGGGAATTGCACTGGGAGAGGTAATTGAGGCTGGTGGCAATCAAGATCCCAATCGACAAAAAAGCAAAATTTGCTTAGTTGATATGCGTGGAGGCCTTCTACGCATGCACAATGCAGACTGGCAACCCATAAAACGCACTGATAACCCTTTGGATAAAAATACTTTTTTGCAACCAGTCAAAGAAGCTGATGGCAGATATTACGGACCACTAAAACACAGTATGCGAGTTTTCTTCTGGCAAGATACACGTGGTTGGGAACAACCATTTGAATGGGTAACAAAAAATCTCACTACAAGACCAGAAGTTGACAACTTTTACCAAAAAGTTGCTGTTTGTGGCAACTGGGGCGGTTGGGAACTATTTGGCCTTTTTAATCAGGAACGCTTTGCTTCACAAGCTAATATCAACTATGGCAGTCTCATTTCGATTCAAACATTGCATTCAACCTGGCTACTTCTAGACAACAGAGATCCAAAAAATCTTATCTACAGAGCCTTAGATAGAAACGCTCTAGACAAACTAGACAATCCCAGCCTTTCCCATTTTTATATCATACCAACTGCAGCAAATATCGGTGTTTACAGTAACATTCGCACCATGAATGCAGAAGAGAACTTTGCACCAATGCCAGGCTTTGTTGAACAGCTTTCTGTGCGCAATGATCGTGACGTGTATAGCGTTAATTATTGGAGACAACTTTCTCATTGGAATGGTACGACATGGAATGGTGTACCGACCAGCTTCAAACCTAGATCGGTGAGCGTCAGCGCCTCTGGAGATCTTTGCTGTACCGATATTGATGATAAACTTTGGATTAAGCAAGGCGATGGTTGGACATTACTAGCTAGCAAAATTCAACAAGCCTCTATTCGATCGAAAAATGAAGTATGGATGGCTACCACTGATGGTATCGTCCAACGGCACAATGGCACGAGTACCGACGACTTTCCTCTTCCAAGCGTCAAAGCAAACTGGGTATCTGTCTCAGATAATGGTTCTGTATGGGCAGTTGCCAAAGATGATCAATCGATCTGGCGATTAAAAGATCAAAAAGCTAAAACTTGGCTCCAAGTCCCAAGTAATGGTGGGTATAGAATATCAGCACGTAGTGATACCGACGCATGGATGATTGGCAAAGACGGAGCTGCATATCGTTTCGAAAACGGTAATTTCGTTAAGAAGGCTGATGGAATGTCAGATATCGCCGTTGCCTCTGGCATTTCAATAAATAAAATTCCTGGTGAGCGAGAAAAGAAGACTACAACATTTCTCACTACCTTTGATGCCGACAATAAAAAATATGACGGAGCTCTTGATGCACAGCTCAGTATCGAAATTGAAAAACTCGGCATGGGTGGTGGCATTGGACCTCGGGCTTCTATAGATTTTGCAGGCATCCCAGCCTCACAAAACCCTCGCGTCAGTGGCTTTGCTATTGATCGTCTTGATGATTTTGATCCATCGGCAATCTTGAGCGTCAATCCAATGATTAGCAAAGGCGCTGCGTGGCTCGAAACCTCACTTAAAAAACCGGGCGTTGGCGGCGTATCTTTCATGACACGAGTTCGCGATGCTGGTGATGCACAAATTATTTTTGGCCAAGAGATGTCCAATAGTTTCGCGTACAAAGTTATCTTAGGCGGCTGGTACAATTCAAAATCCGCCATTGTAAGACGAGAATATATTAACGGAGATCCTGTAGATACGATCGTTTACGAACTTACTGTCGATCAATACCCAACAGCACGCGTTCAAAGTGGCGCATTTCTGCCTTACTGGGTCTCGATTGACAATGGCCTCATCATGGTCGGCTCTGGCGAGATTGGTGCAAACGTGTTTATGGCTTGGCGAGACCCATTTCCTATTCAAAAAGTAACGCGTGTTGGCTTTGGCTCTCATAATACACCTGTACAATACAATAACATAAAAATCACGCCCCCTGCAGTTTTTTCAACGGTACCACGCGTGTATGCTAAGAGTCTGCAGAAAAATTCTCCGGCACCTGGCAAAGTTGCTTGGTCTGACAAGCCATTTAGAATGAATGATCGAGGCTGCGTACAATTTGCCGTTCAAGGAACATCTGGAGCTGCGGTTATTCTTGCACGTAAACAAAACACAAACGCTTCACATTATGCTATTGTGTTCGGCGATGATGACAATAAGGCTATTACTATCAAAAAATGGCATACGGGACAAAAGCGCTACAATGAACGTGCTCGTGTCAAACTTGACCCGCTACCAACACTCAAACTCGATGCTAAAAAACGTAAGAGCTACTGGGTCAGTTTCTACTTTGGCCAAATTGTTATTGGGACCGGTGATATTGGCGAAAATCCTATCTACATTTTCCAAGATCTTGCTGCAATCGATGGAATCGATTCGGTTGGATTTGCAAGTCACGGTAAAGCAACCGCTGCCTTTAGCAGTACTCAAATAGGCTCGCCATTAGTACTCCACGCCGATGAACAAGCAACATCGTATGATAAAACTGGCGGCCCAATTCCATTTGGTGGCGGATTAACTATCATCCTTCCTTTTGATTATGAATTCTCTCAAGAAGATCAGGTAATTAAACTGACAGACCATGTACTCAATAGCTCTCTCTACCTTGGTGCCACACCACAACAAGGAGCTATTTACGCCTTCCAAGTAACCATTCAAGCAACAGGAGAACCAAAACTTGATTGGACTAAACAGCCTGAAAATCAAGCACAACTTGCTATTCAGAAGGCTGTTCAAAAAGTTAAAAACGAGTCCGAACTTGCCTCAGTTGAAGCAACAACTATGCGCGCTCAAGGAGAAATTGATAGATCATTAAAAGAAG
>JAHFBQ010000092.1 GCA_023249935.1 bacterium | reverse complement strand
CTAGGGCCCCGACGATCGTCGGGGCCCTAGTTTATTAATTATGCTTTGTGTTTCTTGCGTGATTTAAGCGATCTAAGACGCTTATTCTTTTCTAATGTATCTCTAGAGGCAAAGTACGGATCATTTTTAATATCTACTGTTTTTGGTTGGCGTTTGCCGTAGGTGAAATCGTCGATAGGTCTGAAAATACCATTACGAGCATCTGATAATGCGTCTTGTACAGAATGATTTGTTGGCTTGAAGTACCAGCGTTGAATTGGGTCATTCTCTTTGGCATAGGTATCATTCTTCATCATTTGATACTTTGCATAATCAAGCTTGAGTTGTGTGTACTCATCTGGAGCGCCTTCAAAGTTTGGCTTGATAACACTAGGTCTGATGAAAACGTAAAGGTTAGTCTCCTCTTTACCCTTTGTAGTACTGCGAAAGAGATTGCCAATAATGGGAATTTTGCTTAATAGTGGAGTGGCATATTCAATAACGCTTTGCCTGGATTTTGTCATACCACCAAGAACCAAAACCTCTCCTGCGGCCATGCTAATACGTGTATCGATCATTCTTTTGGACATGGGTGGCCCAGTTTCTGGATCAACTTGACCAAATTCATTAACCGTCATCAACAGCTTAAGATTAACAATTCCTTCATAGTTGATCTGCGGTGTAAGTTTAATTTCTGTGTCAGCCGACTTTTCAACTTTTTCTTGAACAGGGGTTGTTCCTGTTTGCGCAGTTAATGGGCCAGGTACGCGTTTCGTCTCACCTACTTTAATAGAACATTCTTGGTAGTTATTAGTGACTAAAAATGGCTGAGAAACAATATGAGAATTTGTTGTTGCAAAAACACTGCGGATGAGAGCCCACACATTATTACCTTCACCAACACCAGGAGAGCCTAGGGTTGCATACGTTGCAGCTCCTGTTGATGCAAATGCTTTAGAGATGATCTCTGTGAATTTGTAGGCGGGAATGGTTGACTGGTCTTTCGTATTTTCTTCTTGTGATATTTTTTCTAACCCAGAAAGATTGTTGAATTGGGCGCGATTGATTCCAGCGCCAACCATGCCTTGGCTTTGTAGTTGTGCCCCAAGTTGTTTATCTTGTTCCAGATTGATATCGACAATCATAACTTCAAAAGCGATTTGAGGGCTTGGCTTATCAAGCATATCGATAAAACTGTCAAGGCGTTCCCAATCGCTTCCATTTGCGGCTATGATGAGGCGGTTGCCAGCACCTCTATTATCATCCCCGCCGCCGGCATCATCTTTAATAATAACATCTTCAAAGAACTTAAATTGACCGACGACGCTACTTTTTTCGCTACCCTGGCCACTAGGTGGTTTAATAATATTCTCAAGTAGCGGCTTTAGAGTTTCTGCTTTAGCATAGCGCAACTCTCTAATATGAATGCGTGAATCAGCGCTGCCAATTGGTACATCGATGTATTTATAAATAAAATTACAAATCTTATCGATATTGGAAGGAGTGCCTAAGATGATAAGTGAGTTTTTACTAGGATCAGAAATAATTTTGGTAGCGGTGGAAAAATAAGAACTTTCTCCACGTCCGTCTGATGCCATAAAACGCAAACGGTCATCACCGGCCTCATTGCTTCCTATGAGGTCTTGGCTAAAAAGCTTTTGTACCGTATCAGCATCAGCTTCTTTAAGGGGTACTATGCGAATTGCTTGGCGTAAGCCACCGGTATCAAGCTCACATACTATTTTCATAGCAGCTTTTATGTTGTGGCATTTTTCTTTGATAAGTACCGCTTGTAAATCTTTAAGCGGCTGTATACTCTTATCACCTTCAAGCATAGATTTAAGAATATCGTGAGCAATATCTGGTTTTAAATTTTTGAAAAAATAAATGTAGCGAATTGCTAAATCACTATCGGGAAGTTTATCTGGTGGGGTATTTTGTGAGCTGTAGTAGGGGAGCGGTTCAACACCATTATCTTTATTGGCGACGATGCGATAAAGATTGTCGACTTGAATGATACTGAAGCCATTTACCTCCAGTAAAGTGAGTAAAATTTTCCAAGCTCGGTCTAATGTGATTGGTTTTCGTGTACTTAAAGAAACCTTTTGTGCTTCCAGGTCCTTATGAGGAACCATATTGATCTTTTTACGTTCTGAAAGGTAGTTAACAACGCTGGTAAGGCTTACATTCTCAAAATTGAGATAAACATTTGCTTCTTCATTTTCATCGTTCTTGATCAATGGAGATTTTGCTGAAGTTTTTTGTTCCTCGTCTAGGTCAGCGGCTTGAATGGTGGCGGTTGCGGGATTAAATGACACGCGTACGTTGGGCTCTTCAGCGAACGTAGTGCTTGTGATGAAGAGGAGTGTGAGAATGATGGCGAATTTATTTAATGTGGATCCCAGCGCCCTCTTTTGAATCAATCTTATCAACTCGCTTCTCATCATAGCCAATCCCCTATCCCATTTTCGTCTTGACGGTGGCCAGTGTGATTTCACAAGAAATCTTTTTATCTTTTTCGTTTTTTACACGAAGGTTTTTTACATACACAATTTCCGTTTTATCAAATCCCTGTAGCATGCGGACAAGGCTCTCTGTTGTGAGCTCTTTAAACGTGGCACTTAGGGCAATTTCATCAATCTGAGGATTAATTGCTGTTGTGGTGGTGTCCCAATTTGGTACGGCGCTAAAACCATATTCTTTGCAGAACTGTTCGAAATAAATTTTAAGATTAAAGTTGGCATAGTTTCCAAGCACAGACCTTAGGCGTGTTTCTTCTGTATCGATATCAGCAAAATCTATAAGAAGCTTGCGCGCCTTCTTTTTAGAGTTCTGTAGCTTGGTT
>JAHFBQ010000063.1 GCA_023249935.1 bacterium | reverse complement strand
CGTACTTTGTCAAAAGATCGCGAATTTCTTCTTCAACGAGATCAACCATGTCTTTATCATCAACCATGTCAACTTTGTTCAAGAAAACCACGATAGCTGGAACACCAACTTGGCGAGCGAGAAGAATATGCTCACGTGTTTGTGGCATTGGTCCATCTGCTGCTGATACTACAAGAATCGCGCCATCCATCTGCGCCGCACCGGTAATCATGTTTTTAACATAGTCAGCGTGACCAGGACAGTCTACGTGTGCGTAGTGACGGTTTGCTGTTTCATATTCAACGTGAGTAACGGAAATTGTAATACCACGTGCTTTTTCTTCAGGAGATTTATCAATCTGATCAAATGCTTTTGCTTCAGCCATACCCTGATCAGCAAGAACTCTAGTGATCGCTGCAGTCAACGTTGTTTTACCATGGTCAACGTGACCAATTGTACCGATATTAACGTGAGGCTTTTTTCTCTCAAATACGCCTTTTGCCATTATGCTATCCTTCCACACAAAACCTAAAAAATTACTGTTGCTTTTTGCCTACAATCTCTTCTTGAGTGTTTCTTGGCACTTCTCGATACACTTCAAACTGCATCGAATAACTAGCGCGCCCTTTTGACAAAGAACGCAACGTTGTTGAGTAACCAAACATCTCCCCAAGCGGGACTTCTGCGGTAATAACCTGAGAACCTTGTACAGTGTCCATTCCTAAAATTCTACCGCGACGTGAGTTCAAATCACCCATTACATCGCCCATATTCTCATCTGGCGTAATTACCTCAACCTTCATAATAGGCTCAAGCAACACTGGCGACGCTTTGGCCATACCATCTTTAAACGCCATAGAAGCTGCTATTTTAAACGCTAATTCAGAAGAGTCAACATCATGAAACGATCCATCGAAGACCGAAACCTTAACGTCAACTACAGGGTAAGCACCAAGAACACCCTGACTCAGAGCCTCTTTTACGCCTTTTTCTATACCAGGAATAAATTCTTTTGGAATGGTACCGCCCTTAATGTCGTTAACAAATTCAAAGCCTGTAGCACGATCTTTTGGCTCTAATTTCAACCAAACGTGACCATATTGACCATGACCACCAGATTGGCGAATAAATTTACCCTCAACTTCAAGAGCTCGTTGAATTGTTTCTTTGTACGCAACTTGAGCCTTACCTACGTTGCTTTCAACTTTATGCTCACGGAGCAAACGATCAACAATAATTTCTAGGTGTAACTCACCCATACCTGAAATAATTGTCTGATTTGTTTCTTCATTGTAACTAAACCTGAAAGAAGGGTCTTCTTGCATCAATTTACGCAACGAAGCAACCATCTTTTCATAGTCGCCCTTACCTTTAGGTTCAATTGCCATACTGATAACAGGATCTGGACAGCTGATACGTTCGAGAAAAATAGGATGATCTTCATCGGTCAAAGTATCACCGGTAATCACATCCTTCACCCCAACAACTGCCGCAATATCACCCGCACCAATTGACTTAACTTCATCACGCTTGTTGGCATGCATACGCATGATTCTACTTACACGTTCCTTTTTACCTTTTGCAACATTATATACGTAAGATCCTGCATCAAGCCTACCAGAGTAAACTCTAACAAATGTCAACGATCCAACAAATGGATCAATCATTATCTTAAACGCTAATGCGCTAAACGGTTCTGAGTCATCAGCTTTTCTTAGCTCCTTCGCATCTGTATCAGGATTTGTACCTTCTACAGGAGGAACATCAAGAGGGGATGGCAAGTAATCCAGTACAGCATCCAGCAATAACTGTACACCTTTATTTTTAAAAGCAGCACCACAGAACACAGGTGTAATTTGCTGAGCAAGAACTCCTTTACGCAAAGCAGCTTTGACTTCATCAAGCGAAATTGCTTTACCATCAAGATATTTTTCAGCAAGAACCTCATCGAAATCGCAGGAGCGCTCAACAATTTTAATATAGAGTTCTTCCATTTGAGCTTTATAAGCATCAGGCACTTCTTGCCAAGTCACAACGCCTTCCTCATCAGAAATCGCCATTTTCTTGGTCAGAACGTCAATAATAGCTGAAAAATCTTCAGATTTTCCTATTGGAATCTGCATTGCGAGAGCATTACCATGCAATTTCTCATCGATTTGCTTTACAACTTTGAAATAATCACCACCGATACGATCAAGCTTGTTAACAAATCCAATGCGTGGAACTTTGTAACGAGTAGCTTGACGCCATACCGTTTCGGTTTGAGGCTGAACACCACCAACCGCACAAAAAACACCTACAGCTCCATCAAGCACGCGAAGCGAACGCTCAACCTCAATGGTGAAGTCAACGTGGCCCGGAGTGTCAATTAGGTTAATTTGATAATCACGCCAGAAACAGGTTGTCGCCGCTGAGGTAATCGTGATACCACGCTCACGCTCTTGCTCCATCCAGTCCATGGTTGCTTCACCCTCATGTACCTCACCTATTTTGTGTGATACACCAGTGTAAAACAGAATACGCTCACTGACCGTGGTTTTACCCGCGTCAATGTGCGCCATAATCCCTATATTTCTATACTTTGCTAATTTCGGGTTACTCATATGCAGCTTTCCTTAATTGAAAGGTTACCAAGCGTAATGCGAAAAAGCTCTGTTCGCTTCAGCCATTCTATGAACGTCATTACGTTTTTTAACTGCACTTCCATTGCCTTCGGCAGCATCCATCAGCTCATTCGCTAAGCGCCTGCCCATGGTCTTATCAGAACGCCCAGCAGCGGCATCGAGAATCCAACGAAACGCCAATGTTTGAGCGCGAGAAGGACGAACTTCTGTTGGAATTTGGTATACACCACCGCCAACGCGGCGTGATTTAACTTCAACAAAGGGACGAATCTGTCCCATAGCTTTTTCAAAAAGCATTAAAGCCTTCTTATCATCACCACCAGCTTTTTTTGCGATCACATCAAAAGCTTCGTACACAATTGCGCGAGCGACACTTTTTTTGCCACGCTCCATCACAATGTTAATAAATTTTTGCACCACACCTGATCCGAAGCGTGAATCAACGCCAACATCGCGGATCAGATTAACAGATTTACGTCTTGGCATTATTTAGCACCCTTCTTCTTGCGTTTAGCACCATACAAAGAACGGCTTTGGTTTCTTGCTGTTACACCAGCAGCATCCAACGTACCGCGAACAATGTGATAACGTACCCCTGGTAAATCTTTTACACGACCACCACGAACAAGCACAACCGAGTGTTCTTGTAGATTATGCCCTTCGCCTGGAATGTAGGCGGTAACTTCTTTGCCTGTGGTAAGCTTTACACGAGCCACTTTACGCAACGCTGAGTTTGGTTTTTTCGGTGTTTGCGTATACACACGAACGCACACGCCGCGGCGCTGTGGGCACTCATTAAGCGCTGGTGCTTTAGTTTTGTACGTTACCTGCTTTCGCTTGCATCGAACAAGCTGGTTTATCGTTGGCATATGTATCGATCCCTAATAATAAAAACCTAGTAAACTTTTCCCGTTCTTGACTTTGGTACCAAATCATTTTTAGCTTTTTGACTGGATATGGTTGTATCCGTCGCAAACAAATTGAACCAGAAGTACTCGTACAGGGCCCGCGTGAACCTATTAAACACACTTTTTAGCAATGACTCGTGCCTGTACCGCACGCCAAAGACAGGTTAATTTTATAGCTTCTTTTAATTTTTTCAAGAAAAAAAACCCATTCACACGGTTTGTCGCGATAAAAACAGTCAAGTAGTCACGCAACTTGCCGCAAGTAAAAATTGTAGAAGCTGGCAAAATGTGAAATACTTAATTCTAGTGTGCAATTTTACCTGAAACTTATATCTATTTTCAGACAAGAAGGATGTCAATGGTCGCAACGCTTAGTTTTATAGCTGAAAAATTTCTTCCCTTATTATTATCAATTTTTGGCTTTGGGATATTGATAGCAGTACATGAATTTGGACATCTTATTTTTTGTAAAATCTTTAATATCTACGTCCCATCCTTCTCAATCGGCTTTGGTAGAAAAATTTTTGAAAAACAAATTGGCGAAACCATCTATCGCCTGGCATGGATTCCATTTGGTGGTTACGTAGAAATTGCCGGCCAAGAAGAGATTGCCCAGGGCGAGCAAATGCATGCGCATGATACTTCAGATCGTTCTTATATTTCCAAGCCATTTTGGCAGAAACTTTTGGTTTGGCTTGGCGGCATCGGTTTCAATCTTATTTTCGCCTATGCCACCTTCGTTGGCCTATTTATGTTTAGCGGCAACACTCAAAGCAGAATTAAAATCGGGGGAATCGGAAAAGAATCTCCTGCAGCCATAAGCGGGTTACGCAGCGGAGACGAAATATTAGCCATTAACAACATTGATTTGGCTCAGCTTGCAGACGAAAATCCTCAAGAGGCTCAAAAAGTTCTACTTGAAACAATTCAAGCAAACCCAAATCGTACCGTATCATTGGTCATTCAACGCGGGGATGAACAAAAAACAATACCTGTCGAACTTGGCGCTAGGGTGATCAACAAGAACAAAACTATCGGCGTAATGGGAACTTCTTTCCCGCCTATTATTCGCAGACTACCGTTTAAAGATGCTATTATTACCGGCATAGAAACAACGAATGCATGGATTGTTCTCATTGCGTCTAGCTTGATAAATTTATTTACTCAAAAAAGTCTTGCTGGTGCTGGTGGTCCTGTCATGATTTTTGCTGAAGGCTTTAAAACCGCACAACACGGCATTGTTGCATTTCTCATCTTCCTTGCAATCATGAGTGTGAATCTAGCATTATTTAACCTGTTGCCATTGGGGATTACCGACGGTGGACAACTGCTTTTCGCCTCTATTGAATTTGTTATTCGTCGCCCATTGCCTAGCAAAATTCGCACCATAATTAATATTTCTTCCTTAGGCCTCTTCTTGTTCCTTGCTGCGTATCTCACCTACAAAGACATTGTCACGCTGTTTGGCAACAACATTATGCACGGCTTAAGAACACTTTTACCAAACCTCTTCTAAATCACTTAGGAAACAATCACCCAATCATCCTGGTGTGTAAGATAATGCTCAATAACGCGGCGGTTGAAGGCATGGCCAGTCTGGCTTGCCTCAACCTGCCCCGTAAAAGTGTACGGCAGCAAGCCAAGATCCCCAATAAAATCTAAAATTTTGTGATTAAGCCACTCATCATCAATCCGATTATCATTAACCATCTCATCTGCATTGAATACTAGTGTATTTCCCAATGAACTTGCCATAGCCAGCTTATGACTACGCAAATAAGGCAACTGCTCTAAAAAGCCAAACGTTCTCGCTGGTGCTATATTTTCCTTAAAGACGACTTGATCGATGTAGCGGCTAATTTTTTTTGCGCTAAGAAAACAATGATTGAAAGCGCCTTCATACGTACAATCAAACGTCCCTATTGACTGCTCTGGCAGAAGTGGCTTTAAAATAATTTTCTTACCCTCACCCGCTTCAAAGTTAAGCAACTTACGAGGCATGAGATATTTTTTTACTAAGCCCTGTTCAACAA
Source organism: bacterium (assembly GCA_023249935.1). Lineage (GTDB taxonomy): Bacteria > Babelota > Babeliae > Babelales > RVW-14 > CAMATL01. Next base: position 2,286 of record JAHFBQ010000063.1, on the reverse strand, counting down.
GCCCAGCTCGCAAAATTTCATGGAAAAATGGAGCTGCGCTGCCATCAAAAATCGGTATCTCTTCCCCTGAGACCTCGATCATTACATTATCAAGACCGGCCATGCGAATAGCTGCTATCAGATGCTCTACCGTACTAAGTGCCCATGATTTTTGTCGCAACACGGTGGCATGCATTGCTTGCAAAGGCACCGTTGCTCCCACAACCAACCACTCATCTGGAAACTGATCATGAACAAAAATTATTCCTGAATCAACTAAGGCTGGTTTTAAAACAATTTTTACGAACACCCCGCTATGCACCCCAAGCCCAGCAAAGCTCAACTCTTTTCTCAAGGTCTGCTGCAATTTCATAACAACTCTCCAAAAAAAAAGAGCCACAAATAATGTGGCTCTTTTTTAATTTATCACTTACAGGGCACTTAAGCGCTAACTTGTGCCTGGTGAGGATGTTGGTCACCAGCGTACACACGAAGCTTCTTCAAAAGTTTGCGGCTCAATTTGTTTTTAGGCAACATACCTCTGACGGCCATATAAATTAAGTCACCAGGGTTTTTCGCAAATACTTCTTTGGCTGGGGTTTCTTTTAAGCCAGATCTCCAACCAGAGTAAGTTGCGTACATTTTGCTGTTCCACTTATCGCCAGTTAACTTGATTTTATCGCAGTTAATAACAACGACATAGACACCTGAATCAGCATGTGGTGTAAACATTGGGCTATTTTTACCACGCAACATGTCAGTCACTTGAGTTGCCAAGCGGCCAAGAACTTTTTCAGATGCATCGATTACATGCCATGCCTGATCATGCTTCGAATAGCTTTCTGTGCGCAAAACAAACGATTTATTCATATCCATGGATAAGGTCCTTGCATAATTGAAATTGCAAAACAAAAATTTTATGCCTGAGAGTTTAAAATAAAAGATCAAGTTGGTCAACGTGATTCTTGGTTTAGTTTAACTTTTTATAGTCTCACCCATACAAAACAGGCAATCAAACCAACTCCTTTACAGCCTGAATAAATCGAGCAAATAAAGGATGTGGACGCAGATATGATGCCATAAACTCTGGATGAAATTGCGTTCCAAGCATAAACCTATGTCCCCGTACTTCAGCTATCTCTACAAGTTGTTTTGCCTCATACAGACCAGAAAATACAATACCAACCCGTTCTAGCCGTTCTCTGTACGCATTATTAAATTCATAGCGATGCCGATGGCGCTCTTTTACGATAGATGTCCCATACGCCTCATAAGCCACTGATCCTGAAGCAACAGCACATGGGTACTCTCCAAGTCGCATAGTACCACCTTTGGTTACCACCCCTGCTTGCTCATCTAAAAGACAGATAACTGGCTCGGTTGTCGCAGTATCAAATTCAGCACTGGTTGCCTTTGCCAAGCCAAGAAGTGAACGAACCGCCTCAACCAACATCAATTGAAAGCCAAGACACAGCCCAAAGCTCGGCACATTATTCTCTCTTGCCCAGCGCAACGCCTGAATTTTACCCTCAGCGCCACGTTTATCAAACCCCCCTGGTACAATGATGCCGACAGCGCTTTTCAATACCGCCCACTCATCTACGTCGTTTCTTTCCAGTTTTTCTGCATTAACATACAGAATGTTTGGAACAACCTGTGCATGATATGCGGCAGACTTAATCGCTTCCACCACACTTATGTATGGATCATTGCTACCAACGTACTTCACAATAAGCGCAATATTAACCGTTTTTTCTACATGCTCAATTTTTTCTAGCAAAGCCTTCCAAGGCCCTAAGCCAGATGATTTGACACTGCCCGACATCTCAAAAAATGCTGTCACTATCGACACAAGGCCCTGATCTTCAAGAGTAAAGAGAAGCCGGATTGTAGGTTTTACCGTCAACACCTCAAAAACATGCGCTGCAGGAACCCCACAAAAAAGAGCAACTTTTGCTCGAGCTTTTGCGTCAATTGCCTGATCACAGCGCAAAAATAGCACATCAGGCACTAACCCTGCCTCTTTTAATTTATTAACGCTATGCTGCGTTGGTTTCGTCTTAATCTCACCAGTCCATGAAAGAAATGGCACATAACTAAGATGTGCATGTAGCACACTCCGATGCCCAAGGTCTAGCTTAAATTGGCGTAATGCTTCAAGAAACACCATGCCCTCGATATCACCTACCGTACCACCAATTTCAACAAGCACAACATCAACGTTTTTGTTCAAAGCAAAGCGTAGCATGCGCTCTTTAATGACATTAACAACATGCGGAACTAGTTGAATACAGCGACCTAAATAGT
>JAHFBQ010000011.1 GCA_023249935.1 bacterium | reverse complement strand
CAAATCTTCTTTGTACCCGATAATCGGTGTGTGGTATGGATGATTCGATGGGAACAATGCTGAACAAATTTTTTGGTACATCATGTTCCAGTACTGATCTTTATTCATCTTGAGCTCTTGCAGTACCGCCTTTAACTCTGAATTAAGATGCTGCTCATCAAAACGAGCATTTTGCATGCAGTCTGAAAAAATCCCCAAAAATGGCTGCCAGTTATTTTTGTCTACTTCAAAGTAGTAAGCTGTCGTATCCATTGAGGTGAATGCGTTATAGCTTGCACCATATTTGCGCGCGATATCATCAAGATCAGACTCTGACATTTTTTGCGTACCTTTGAAGATCATGTGTTCAAGCAAGTGAGCCAGGCCGCGCTCTCCTTCAGCTTCAATGTAGGAACCAATGTTATAACCAATTTGCATAACCACTTTAGGCTGAGATGTATTTCTGTACATCAACAAGGTCATGCCGTTTTCTAGAACAACTTTTTTGACACCATCAGTCGGCACATGAAATTGACGTCTTCCAAAGGCAAAAGATTTCCCACTGCCTCGCTTCCAATACATCAAAAATGCAATTGATGCGCATATCCCAATCAGCACCAAAACACCGATCAGCAACTTGTATTTAACAAACAATTCCATAAAAAACCATCCCTTCAAAAAAGCATTGCAAAAGCGACCTTGTGCGCTAGTATATCATGATCGGCCTCGTGGAGAGAATAAGAAAGTCTAGCATGCGTATTTTACTCGTACGCGTCTCCGCTTTAGGTGACGCCATACATACCTTACCAGCACTCGATCTATTAAAAAAACAGCTACCTCATGCCAATATTGACTGGCTCGTACAGCAAAAAAATTTTGGTATCGTTAGCCACATCCCTGGCATCAACCAAGTGTACACTTTACACGATCATTATTTACGGCCAGCACAGCTGCGCAAAACATTCGCATTGCTTAAAATATTGCGCAACAATCGCTATGACCTGGTCATTGATTTTCAAGGCCTGTGCAAAACAAGTTTTTTATGTGCTGCACTTGATCTACCAAGCATCGGCTTTAGTTGGCACACAGCACGCGAAGGGCTGAGTAGCACTGTACATCTCCACACGGTGGTAGTACCAAAAACAATAAGCATCATAGAGAAGAACAAAGCGCTAGCGCTGGCAGCTGTTGGGGTGGTGAGGAGAATAGATCGCAGATCTGAGCTTTGTCACCCCGGATCGGAGTCCGGGGTGACAAAGGATAACTTCCCCCCAGGCGTCATCCCCACTCCCCTCGACTCCGCACCACAACCAAGCACCACCGCGCAACAAAACGTCACCTCATGGTTAAACAAGCATCACGCGCGTCGCCTTGTGATCTTAACACCAAACACCACCTGGGATTCAAAACACTGGCCAATTGAACGATGGGAAGAACTTGCTCTAAAGCTACTCCCTCTACCCCACCATACGGTTATGTGCGTCGGACAAAAGTTTGGTAAGCAGGGAGCCAGCCTCGCCACTTTCATAGAACAACACAATCTACCCATAGTGATTGCGCCAGCATGGTCACTTGATGAACTCTTTGCCGTCATGCATAAAACCGATGTCATCGTAGCGCCAGACACCGGCCTACTGCACATTGCAGACAGCATTGGCGTGCATACAATAGGCTTGTATGGCCCAACACTCGCACAACGACACGGTCCACAAATCACCTCAAGAAACAAAGAATTATGCTTTCAGGTCAGCTGTAGCCACGAGTACCAAAAAACTCATGGGGCTAGTGATTGCATGAACCAACTTTCTGCGCAGGCCGTCATTGAACGTATCAACACGGTGGTTAGCGAGAAGAATCGTTTATTATTTTCCCATCAACAAGTTCAATAACTCGCTTTGCCTTTGCAGCAATCGATGGCTCGTGCGTAACAATGATAATGGTTACCTGTTGCTCTTCATTTAATTTTTTAAAAACATTCATGATAATCTCACCGGTTGCCATATCAAGATTTCCCGTTGGCTCATCACCAAAAATAAGACGTGGTTTATTAGCTAATGCGCGTGCAATTGCCACGCGCTGTTGTTGTCCGCCAGAAAGTTGATAGGGATAATGATTCGTGCGGTTGGCAAGATCCACAAGCGCTAAAAGCTGTGCGGCATCAGCGCGGGCCTGCTGTTCTTGTACCCCTGCAAAAATACGTGGCAATGCTACATTGTCCACAGCGGTTAGATCTAGCAGCAGATGAAATTTTTGAAAAACAAAACCGATTTTTTGATTTCTTATATGAGCCAGTTCATCACGCGTCGCAATAGAGACATCGACGCCATCAAGAACATAACTTCCCGACGTCGGCACATCAAGACACCCCAACAGATGCATCAAGGTTGATTTGCCTGACCCAGAAAATCCAGTGATGGCAACAAACTCACCGGTATGAATAGTTAGGTCAACCCCTTTGAGCGCAACAACTTCAGCCTCGCCAGCCGTATATTTTTTAATCAAATTTTTTGCATTAAGAAGCAGCATTACGCCTTCCTCCCCTGGCCCGTTATGACGAAATCTATGGTAACAGATAAAAACATGCTACGTTGACGTATGTCAACGAAAACGTGTTATGAAAGGACAGTAAATGAGGATGCAGATACGCAAGCTTGTAACAGCCAGCGTGCCTATTTTAGTAGTTGCAATCATAAGCTTGATTGGATATAAAATATTTCTTTCAACATCTTCTAGCCTTCCTTTTAAAACGCAAAAACCTGAACGTCGCGACATTCATAAAATCGTCCGCGCTGAAGGTTCATTGGAAGCTCAAGGGACCTCAAAGCTTGGTCCTTTAATCAATGCTACAGTAAAAAAAATCTACGTAAAAGATGGACAATCAGTCATGCAAGGCACATTGCTTGCTGACCTTGAAAATGACAGTGGTGGCGACCCTGCAGTACGCCAAGCCAAAGCGCAGCTGGAACAGGCCAAGGCAATGTTCACCTATACCGCCGCTATGTATGCAAGAAGGAAGACTCTCTACAGAACAGGAGAACTTGCACAAGAAACGTTTGAAAAGGACTTACGAGAATATCAACACGCTCGCGCAGAAGTCAGACGCTTGCAAGCACTTTTTGACAAAGAAGCTTTCCTCCTTGAGCAAACACACATTCGCGCACCACACAATGGCACAATCTTAGCGATCAATGTTAAAGAAGGAGAAGCGGTTTCAATAGGCGTATCACCAGCTATCGTTCTTTTTGAGATAGCACAAGATTTGGCAACCATGAAGGCCACGCTGTACATTGATGAAAGCGATGTTGGCCATGTGCACGTTGGCATGCCTACAGAAATTGCTGTCGACACCTATCCAAATCGACCACCTTGGGTTGGGAAAATCGCATCTATTGGTATGAGCAAAGCCGCCAACCCCGCATCTCACACACAACAAGGACAAGTAACACCAGTTACTTACAAAGCCGAAGTGTTGATCGACAACAGTGAAGGTCTTTTACGTCAAGACATGAGTGTTCATGCAAAAACCACCATTGCAGAAGTAAAACAGGCACTTGCTGTGCCCGGCTATGTATTTCAACTTAATGGCAAGGTTCTCGAGACAGCCGCGAAAACAATGAACTATGCATTCAACCCAATCGACACAACAAAGAAAAATGAGCTCCAGAAAACTAAAGGTAAAACTCTGTGGGTTCTAAAAGATAAAACTTTGACTGAACGAGCAGTAGAAATTGGCATTACAGACAATGCTTATTTTCAAATTCTTTCCGGCATACAAGACACCGATGAAATCATAGCCGATGATATGACTGCATCAGAAGAAATGAAGCGCCTTGCAAAAAAATTTGCTGGTAGCTAAGAAGTAGGAACCGCATGATAACACACATGTTGCTACGCATGGCATTTCGTGCAATATGCCACCACACCGTACGATCGCTGCTCACACTTATTGGTATTGTTATAGGAATTGCCGGCATTATCACGATCTCTGCCATTGGCAAAGGAGCACAAAAAAAAGCACGTGATCAGTTTCTTGCTTATGGATCAAAAACGATAAATATTTCTACCTACAACTGGATGACTCCATCAAAAAAAGATCCTAAACCTTTTTCGCTCGATTATCTTTCCGTTATTACTTCACTGTGCCCGGCGGTGCAGTATATTTCTCCTGAAATATACCAGAACCGTGTTTCCATAGAGTATGAAGGCAAAGAGTCGACCGGAGAGCTCATGGGCACCAATGAACATGGCTTGCAAATTTATGGACGCACTATGCACAGTGGCATCTACTTTAATCAGCAGCACATCGCACAGAAAGATAATGTTCTTGTGCTCACGCCTGAAATGGCAGAGCTTTTTTTCAAATTAAGAAACCCTCTCGGCCAGGTCATCCGTGTCAACAGAATACCATTCACTGTTATCGGCATTCTTGACCCTCCTAAAGTTAAAGGACGGTTTGATGGGTTACGGCCACCACCAGCGCTTGTTCCTTTTACTAGCCTACAAAAAAGCTTTGGTACCAAAATCTATGATCTTGTACTCAGCACCCATACTGATGAGCAGGTCGCACAAGTGACACGACAGCTTGAAAAAACGTTACGCGCCTCTCATGCTTTACAAGATGGGGAAACAAATGATTTTATGATCAGAGACAATCAAACATTTGCCGCCGCAGCAGAAGAAGCTTCAAAATCTGTTGGGCTCTTTTCGCTCATTGCAGCCATTATCGCCCTACTTGTTGGTGGTATCGGCGTTATGAATATTATGCTTGTAGCAGTACAGGAACGCACCAAAGAAATTGGCATCAAGGCGGCACTTGGGGCCACAATGAATTTTATTAGAACGCAATTTTTAATCGAAGCAGTTATCATCTGTATGGTTGGTGGCGTCCTGGGCATTGTGTTTGGTGTTGCTGCCGCTTATATTCTTAATCATTGGTTTGGGATTAAAGCTATTATTGACCTTACCCCCATCATTGTTTCATTTCTATGTACGGTCTTAATAGGAATTGTTTTTGGATTTTATCCTGCAGAAATGGCTGCTCGACTCAATCCGGTTGAAGCATTAACTGAGTATTAGGCGAAGGGTGCACATCATGAAAAGAGTCCCACTACTACTTCTCTCCCTCTGCATGGGCATGAGTGATGCAGCCGAGCTCACTATCAAACAAGCAATCGAGACGGCAAAAAAACACCGCCCAAATATTCAGGCTCTTGAATACAAAATTATGGAAGAGAAGCTGAAAGTTAAAGAGGCATGGAGTGGCTACCGCCCACAAGTACAACTCACCAGCGGCCTGGAAACAAGTAACAGCTCACTGGCAGTCTTAGAAGAAGGCAACACACTTACAAGCCCTTCAGCGACGACGTATGGATTGGCAAGCGTACAGGCACAGCAGCTGCTGTACCAATTCGGCGGCCCTCAACAACAAGCAAAAATTGCACGGGCCGGCGTTGCCGTTGCACAGTATGACAAGGCAACACAAGAAGCAAACCTCGCGTATGAAGTATCAAAGACCTGTATTGATGCATGGGTGATTCAACAACAACAAGCACTGTTCAATCAACTTGAGCTCAGTAGCAACCGCATTTTTAATCGCGCACAAAAACAGCATGATATTGAGTTGCTCGATAAGCAAGATTTTTTTGGGTCAGTTGAAAATCGCGCATTTGCTCATGAACAGGCTGAAGCTTTTAAAGAAGATGCTGCCTTGGTAGAAACACAGTTAACGTTTTTGCTTGGTGATAAAAATCAAATCAACTTGGTTGATGAGACAAAGGGTCCTGTGACGATGGTTGCTTTTACTCCGCAGACACCAACCACAACTACTCCTATTTGTCATCCCGGCCTCCGAGCCTGGACCCAGTCCCCATTCATTTCTGGATCTACGCCTTCACTAGGGCAACACAAAGAAAACAAAACTTCCATCAACGACTACATAACCAAAGCAATGCACAATCGCCCAGAACTCAAACAAATGGATAACCGCATTGATCTAGAAAAACAAGCAGCAAAACTCGAACGTCTTTCGACGGGACCTAAGCTCAGCGTTGGTGGAAGCGCTGGTAACAACAGCAGCTTCACCGCTAGCCAACGTGGCCAGTACACGGTAGGCCTCTACTTAAATTGGTCTATTTTCGATGGCGATCGTGCTCACTACCGGCAACAAGAAGCTGATGCACGAGCAATCGGCGCAATGTTACAAAAAGAACAACTTGTACAACAAATCCGCCTCGAAGTTGAACAGGCCTATCGCATGGTCAGCCGATCAACACTGACATACAAGTCTCAACAAATCGCCTTCACACGCGCCCAATCACTCTTTGCCCGCCGCCAACAAGAGCTCAAGCTTGGTATAATTACCAAGACAAATCTTGAAGAAAGTCGCTATGGATTGCTGCAAGCAAAAAATCGCTGGATCCTTGCTCAGGCTGATTACGCACAGAAACATACACTTTTGCAATACCGATGCGGTGAAATTGCATAAAAGTTTCCCTTTGCAAAATTTTTAGAAACCAGGTATTATTAGGGTTTTGGACTTATTGCAATACTTATTGCCTGGAATCTAGTATGTTTTTGATATTACTCATGCAGCTCTTGTATGGCTGCACTTTTACTATTAGTAAAATTTTAATTTCATTCGCGCCGCCAATGTTCGTCATCGGTATCCGCATGACAATCGCAGGTGGTTTACTTACGATACTTGCGTATTTTTTTAATAAATATCGCGACCGTTTCGACCGCCGTAGCTGGGGCTATCTTGCCCAAGTTAGTTTCTTCGGCATCTGCTTACCATACTTGTTGCGCTACTGGTCACTGCAATTTTTGCCGGTCATTAAAACGGCTATCATTTATAACATGGCACCGTTTGGTACCTTTATCTTTTCATATTTTTTATTGAAAGAACGCAGCTCAACCCGCAAATGGATTGGCCTATCGATTGGATTTACAGCTATTTTACCAGTACTCATAGCTGGTCGAGATCTTGGCGCACTGGCAATTGGTTTTCTCTCTTGGCCAGAAATTGCCATGCTTTGCGCTGTCATGTCATTCAGTTACGGCTGGATCGTTATGAAAAAATTAGTGTTGCACTCTAAAGCATCGCCTTTTGCCATCAACGGTATCTCAATGTTTTTTGGCGGCATATGCGCGCTTCTTGCTTCTGGTGCTTTTGAAGTTAATCAAACAATCTCAAACCCATCACACTTTTTTATGTGGCTAGCACTTATTATCCTGATCACCAACGTGATCTGCTACAACATGTACGCCTATTTATTATCACATTATTCTGCAACGCTGCTCTCACTTGCCGGACTCATGGCACCCGTTTCAGCAGCAATCACCAGCTGGTATTGGTTTGGCGAAAAACTTACTCCTGATATATTGCTATCCGCACTGTTAGTACTGACCGGCTTTGGCGTTTTTTATTACGAAGAACTCAAGCACGCCAGTGAAGAGTTCCAGAAGGCAATACACGACGCCAAATAGATCACATCGCAGCCTGTGTTGCAGGTTTTACTTTCACTACTTCTTCCTTCTGTACAACACCATCAAGCTTTAATGCCTGCCACGACACCGGAAATTGGTACGCTACCAACTCGCCGACCATGCGTGCGTATGATTGAATCTCACGTTGCGCCCCAGCACCCGTACGCAACCCCACAAGCCGTGCATAGCCAGCCAAGCTCGCCGTTTCAACAAATTCGGTGTACATCGCTTGCGGCAACACCATACGAGCCTGCTCAGGGCAAACCTCTTCGTTCTGCATAAGCTCATCGTACAGAGCAATCGTTTCTTTGTAGAATTGAGCAATGCGCTGCGCCACCTGTTCGTTACACGGCACTGCTTCATCTTTTGAACCCTGCTTGATGTCTTTGTCCCGCTTACGAAAATAGTCTGGCATAAAACATTGCGGCTCAAATGTAACATAGCGACGCGATACCTCGTTACGCGCAAACCCTATGGTAGACCGCCACCACTCGCGCGCAATAAAGATCGGCATCTTGATGCGAAACCGCAAAATGGGATGAAAAAATGGTGAATCGTGATTATGCTCAGCCAGAAAACCAATTAATTTTTTATCTCGCTCTGACAAGGAATAACCCTGTACGGAGCCATCTTGCGCATTCACAATCGGCTCCATTGCCGACTCTTTATTGAACGAGACGCGTGCCGCATTGGCAACGGTCAAATCTGACCCGAACACCTCAAGAAGCTCCACAAACCCTACACCATCGCTCACAAAAATTTTTTTGTTCATTTTGTAATCCCTTTTCTTTGATATGCTAGCGTACAAGGAGCACAGGAGAACAAAGAACAGTTTATCATACATGTAGAGAAAGGACTTTATGAATAAGCATTTTTTGACTATCACGCCGGTCGCCATCGTCCTAGGCATCATGGGTTGTTGCAATATATCGATCTTAACAATACTTGCAGGCAAAAGCACCTATTTCGGCCTGAGTAATATGGTTATGCCAGCACTCGCAGCAGTAAGCGGCATCGGCAGCATCATCCTCATGACCATGTATGTTATCTTAAAATCTGGCTCGGCTACGCTGGCCATTACCAAAGGCTTGCCTACTCTTGCGGCCATCTACAGCGCGCAATGCACAGCACCATCATGGCGATCAAAAATGTTAAACATCGGTATTCCTGTAACAGCTGCAGCAGCTTTTGTGTTACATCCTGTTGGCAATGCTGCCTGGGTTTACTCATTGTTCTGGGTAGTACCTGTGTTTGGCGAGCTACTCCGATCTTTTGGCGTTACCTCACTATTCAACCGCCTGTTGACCGCCACTTTTGTTGCACATGCTATCGGCAGCGTCATGTGGTTGTATCTCGTGCCAACAACACCTGCTACCTGGATGGCTTTGCTGACTATCGTACCAGCTGAACGACTTGTGTTTGCAAGTGGTGCTACATTGATTGCGATGGTGATTGGTGTGATGAGAAATTATGCTTTGGCGGGAATAAAGAAAATACGCACTTCTTAAAGTAGTCAGCGATCCGAAGAAGAAGACGCTTCTCTGACTGGAGAGCGTCTTTCATGCATACGAGCAATCGCACGAAAATCCCCACACGACAGCGCTATCCCTTTAGTATCAATGTTGAAATGGCGTCTGTTATTTTCTATATACCACAAACATTCTTGTTCAATAAATTGACCTGAAGAAAGCACAAATACTCTTGAGTGATAAGAAATATCAAATTTTTTGTCACAAAGCACACAAGTAACTCCCTTCTCTCTTGCGACTTCGATCAATGCTTGTTTATGTGCTTCAACCACAATAGCCGCACCTTCCATACCTTCTGCTTTAAGTACTACAGCAAGCTCATCACCATACTCATCACGCAATGATGAAAGAAAATTAGAAGCTCCCACCATACCTAAAAAAATTGCACTGAAAACTTCTTCTGTAGCACCTGGCAATCCTTTAAGACACGCAACAAAGGCCTTAAAGTCTCTCAATCTATCGATCCCAGCCCTCATCCAAGCAACCAGCATGTGCCATTTTTTTTCTTTAAGAGCATCTAGAACCCAGGTCTTAAATAAAACCAAGTCAGGATCTCTTCTTTCATTACAAAATAATTTCAAAGCAGTTTCTTGCGTCAATGGAGCAACTGGGGCTGAGGGAAAAGCTCCTTGAGATATTCGAGAAGTTATAGACAATGGTGATAAACCTGAAAGTGATTTTGGTGAGACTCCAGGCCTTACTGCCGCCACCACACTGGCAGGCGAGCGCCCTGCAGACGTTGGTGTTGTTGGTGAACAATTTTTAACAACAACGGCTGGCCATGTCTTTTTTTTTGCGACTACTTCTTTATCTGCCGCAGCATTGCTCTTCTTAGCAGCTTTAGCTCCATCATTCTTGCCAGCATCAACAAATGATACCGAGCAACACCCTAAAATCAGCCCCACAATAACCATCAAATTTTTCATAACCAAAACACCCCAATACAAATCGACACAAGTTGTAAAAAACGAATAGCAATAATAATGCAGTCTATAAAATTTTCAAACAAAAAATCTATGTACCTCAAAGCTTCTGTATTAAAATTGTTATATTAAAGTTTTTTTGATTCAATCAAACAACTATGACAAAAAAAAATTTCTGTCATCCCAGCCGTCGTCGCCAAGGCTATGCCGCCCACAGCCAGTTGTTCGACGTTTGCGCCCGCCGAAGCTTTATGCAAAGGCTGGGCCCAGGCGCTGGGATCCATCCTGCATTATCATAGTTCTATGGATCCCGGATCACGTCCGGGATGACAGGAGAGAATTAACGCACTACAAAATAAAAGCGCCTCGCAATTTTCACCACGAGGCGCTTTTTTACTTATTATTGAGAAAATTGTTTACGCACCTTCATATACAAGAATACCAGCAGTTACAAGTATTGCTCGTGCAGCCGCATCAATCTTTTCCAGCGTTTGTAGATAATCGCTTAAACCATCAACGCGATTATCTACCAGCACTTGAAGATGACCCCATTTTTGCTCAGCAAAAACTTTTGCCCATAAACTCACCATGATTGTTCCTGCCGCTTCAGAGCCCTCTGAAGAAGTCATCAAGGTTTCCAATTCTGTTTTTAATTGCACGGACGTTCCATCAATCGCTGCAGCCATCGAATCAGCATGCTCATCTACAAGCACACTTACAGCTGATGCATATGCTTCTTCAAAAGCATTAACAACCGCGGCACCGTTATTCCAAGTACCTTTTTGTTTTGGTGAAGTATTCTTCTTGCCTTTTGGGGAACTTTCTTCTGTTGGCGAGGTCCCCCCACGCTTATTCCTTCCATTAGCAGCTTCAACAGAAGAGAACATCATCCCTACCAACACCAGACTAAAAATACCAATAATTTTTTTCATCATAAAAACTCCTTGAGTCGATTTTGTTAATTCAAGCTAAATTTATTTACGAGCACGCGCACGAATCGCTTCCCTTACTACAGCAGCTGCATCTAAGTCATTATCATTAAGAACTGGTAGTAACATCTCAAGCAATGGAGTTTCCACAAAACCTACCATCCCTTTCAAAATATCCTCCACGGAACTCGCGTTCTCATCCTCAGGGTCAGGATTGATTGCGCCCAAGAAAGCACCAAAATCTCCCGTTCTTTCTTGAGAGACAGTCATCCACTGTGCTAAATTTTTCCAATCAGATTCCTTCAGCGCCTTACTTACCATATGGCTAAAAATACCCCCTTCAATTACTGTTGAAGTTGAGTAACGCACAATAGCAGCTTCATGACTCTCTAGTTCTTTACGAAAAGCAGTGCCTCCACCATTTATGGACAGAGGACTTGGAGCGTTCTGAACAGGAGATCCTCCACGACGTTGCTGCCCCACTGCAACCTCATCAAGTTCCGATCCCTTACGATGATTAGCCGCGTCAACAGACACAACCGATACAGATGCCAACATCAAGCCAAAAATACCAATAGTTTTTTTCATCATGAAAATTCCTTTGTACATATCGGAACAAACTTTGGAAAACTTTCGGGAGTTTAGTTCAATTAGGACAAAATTGGAATAGAAATCTCACTTTTTAGCGAGAAAAGCGTCTTTCCAAATATCTTCCTTAGTCAACACGGCACGTACCGCCTCTTCAATTTGCTTGAGATAGAAAACCATACCATCGCACGCATCAACTGATTCAATCCATCTATACGATCTATGCTCTTCAGACAGAACAACGCCAGATTCATCTGTAGTACCGCGAAAAACAACCCCATACACCGGCTGTTGCGTCCTACGACTCATGCGCTGATATACCGTCAATAAACCGGTAAGCGCAAACGAGCAAATGCCCGTCTCTTCAAAAATTTCACGCTGCAACCCCGCCAGCCACGTCTCACCACGTTCCAATCGCCCGCCAGGCAGATTCCAACGCCCATCAACATTTTCTAACAAAAGAACAGCTCCATCTGCCCGCTGCAGCACGATCAATTGCGCTACTTCGCCTAGTTCATGATTTGATTGCGATACCATACACTCATCCTTTATTAGACTTCTTCAGTAAATAATTTTTCTTAAGTTTCTGGCAATGAAATTATTATGATAAGAGCCTTCTCTTGTCATCCCAGCCTAGGCGCTGGGATGACAGGGGAGATTTCATTGCAAACCAAACTCTAATTAGAAAATAGAACCCCAGCGTTGGAAGAGGTCCATTTCTTTTCAAGTTGCACACAGAAATACTGTACTCAAAAACAATTTCGACTAAAAGGATTTTGTTACCTAAGCCCCTTGCAAAAGCAAGACCTTTTGCTACCTTGGCCAGGTTGTTTTACTTCACAAATAAAGGACCTCTCGATGACACACCTACCACACTCACTCGTGCTTGCTGCGCTCTTAAGCATCGGCTTTGCTCTTCAAGCCGCTAGCTCAACAGAACAAGTAGATGCTGTAAAAAAAATTTTTAAAGATATTAAAGCTCTTAAAACCGGCGCTCCGCTTGTTGAAACTACCGCTCAGTTGAACGAAAAACAATCGTTCACTCAAGAAGAGCTGCTAGCGCTTTGCGAAAGTGCAACCAAAAAAGTACGCGGGTATGATGAAGTTGTTGAGAGCCAAAGTTACGAGCAACTACAAGCAATCATGAAAACCATGGTTACTCAACTAAAAGACTACAAAGTCTCTGGTGTTGGATTTGCGACGCACCCTTCATGGAGCATGTTCTACGGTAAGCAAAATTTCAATGCAAATCTTATGTACAAAAATTCACAAGGTGAAACTACGGTTCAAACAGCCAACATTGCATACACTTCATTCGGATGGCAATCAGAATTGGTATGGCGCTTTGATGTTATCTTTGCCGTAGGAACCGACCTTTCACGTTATTCAACACGCACCCCGCTTGAATTTAGCACAGGCTTTACCGCCGGTTACCGTTTGCCGTTTCTTTGCCCAAAGCTAGAAGAGAGAGTAAAAGAAAATTTACTTGCACGGCCGAACTATGCTCGAGGCTTAAATCCTCAAGAAGATATGTTCATTGATAACGCGCCAGAAGTCATAACAACCCGCTGGCCTTTAGGAGTTATTGGGGTTACTATGTTGCCTTTCAAAAGCTCGCCAGGAGCTTTAATTATTGCCCACTTCGGCATGGGCGTGACAGGTATTTTGCCAACCGCCCCACCGTCTAACGCAACTATTATGAACGAATGGACCAAACATATGCCTGCCGACTTGCCAAAACAACAGAAGGAAAAGCATGAGGGCGATGCTTCGTTCGCGGTACTGCAATCTCTAGGAGCCTTCAATCTTGCACTCGTTATGAGCGGCGGCACTTTCACAGCGCAAGAAGAACAGCAACAACAAAGTAAACACACACTTCTTGTGCTAGCTTTTAAATCTGAATAGATTCATCAGCCCATTTGCAAGGATTTTATTGCCAAAACCTCTTGCAAATGCGCGTTCTTTTGTTACTTTAACCGTACTGTTTTACTTTACAAATAAAAGGATTCTACTATGACACACATACTACGTTCACTCGCTCTTGCCGCACTCTTAAGCAGCACATTTGCTGTTCAAGCTGCTAACTCAACAGAGCAAGCAGCTGCGCTGAAAAATATTTTCAAAGATATGAAAGCCCTCAACACAGGCGCCCCGCTTGGCGAAGCTACCGCTCAGTTGAACGAAAAACAAACATTCACCCAAGAAGAATTGCTGACGATCTGCGAAGTCGCAACCAAAAAATTGCGCGGGTATGACGACGTTGTTGAAAGCCAAAGCTATGAACAACTTCAAGCAACCATGAAAGCTATGGTCACTCAACTGAAAGACTACAAAATCTCCGGCGTTGGTTTTGCTATGCACCCGTCATGGAGCGTGTTCTACGGAAAACAAAATTTCAATGCAGACCTTGTATACAAAAACTCAAAAGGTGAAGCTGCTGCCCAAACAGCCAACATTGCATACTCCTCATTCGGCTGGCAGGCAGAATTGGTGTGGCGCTTTGATGCCATCTTTGCAGTAGGCACAGACCTTTCACGTTATTCAACACGCACCCCGCTTGAGCTTGGCACAGGCTTTACCGCCGGCTACCGCTTGCCGTTTCTTTGCCCTCAGTGGGAAACTCACCCAAAATCAAGTACAGAAAACATCGTGAGAGATCTTGGGCTTCGTGTAGATCCTGCAGTAATTGCTAGCCTTCCAGAAACTCTGCAAATGTATCGCTCTCTTGGCGTTGTCGGCGTCACTGTTTTACCACTTAAGGGCGCACAGGGCTCATTGGTCATTGCCCACTTTGGCGTTGGTCTGACGGGCATGCTTAGTCACTCAACTACCGCACCAACAGCTTTCAATCTCGCTCTCGTCATGGGCGGTGGCACATTCACTCCACAAGCAACCGTAACAAAGTAAACGCTCATCTCTTGTACTAGTTTTAAAAGGGCGGATGAATCTGATCAGATTCATCCGCCCTTTTTCACTTGTTGCGTGGCGAAAAGAGGACGGTGTAAGCTTGTGTGAGATTTAATATAAAGGAAGCACATGAACTACAAAGCCATTTTTAACTTCCTACTTCTCATTACGAGCAATCTCATAGCCGACAACGTAACACCACAACCCATCTTGGCAACTTACCAAGCTGACTGGCTTGTAGTCGGCGCAGGTCCCGCAGGTATCAGCGCTGTAGCGGCATTACTAGACGCCTCAGTCAAGCCAGAAAATATCATCTGGGTTGATGACGCGTTCAACGTTGGAGCTCTAGGCAAATATTACACCTCAGTACCCGCAAACTCGGCACCTGCAAACTTTTTAGAGTTCGTCAAATTGTCAGACAGCCTGCAGCATCATATCCGCCTCTTTCACCACCTCAGACACCATTCAAAATCAGTACTGCACCTCGGGCTGATAACAGATCCACTCAACATAATCACCACACACTTTCGTCAGATAGTCGCAAATGTTCAAGGTCACATTGATAAACTTTCGTATGGTCGCGGTGCCAAATTGTGGAGCTGCACTATGCCAGCCATCCAGCTTGATGCACGTAACGTCATACTCGCCATTGGTGCACACCCCAAAGAGTTGTACCATGCCCCGTACACACAACGAATTCCACTTGAAGTTGCACTTAATGAAAAAAAACTAAAAAAATATCTTGCCCAGCACAAAAGTATCGCCATATTTGGAAGCTCCCACTCAGCAGCACTCGCGGTGAAAAACCTTGCTTCTCTAGGATGTGAGCACATTGTACATGTATACAAACATAAATATCGCTTTCGAAGCCATACGAGAAGTGGCGAAATTTTTCCATATTCAGGACTCAAAGGCCCTGTAGCAAGATGGACACGCAACAACTCAACCCACCCAGCGGTTATTCATATCCCGCTAGATTCTCCTGAAGCAGATGCAGCCGTTGCCACGTGCTCCGCTATCATTGATGCCATTGGCTTTGAACCAAACAAGTTACCAGTCGACGCACAAGATCTGTATCCAACGCGAACCAACCCACATGAACTTGGTCCTCACCTCTATGGCATTGGCATCGCCTTTCCAGCCGAAATGATCGATGCTGCCGGCAATAAAGAACAAGCGGTTGGCCTGCTTAGCTTTATGAAAGTAATGAAAGAAGAACTTCCTAAGTGGATGAAGCAAACTTAAGCTGCCCACGAAACACAATCTCTTTTAACTGCTTGCGCTGCGTTAGTTTCTGTTCACCTGGCGCTTTTACTACTTGCCGCCCGATGGAAATCATCGCTTCAACGGCATAGTCTTCCGGCAACTTAAGTAGCTCGCGCGCGCGCACAAAGTCAAAACCACCAAGAGCATGCACTGCAAGCCCCATAGCAAACCCCTGTAAAGCCAAATTCTGTCCTGCCGCCCCTGTGTCGTAGGAATGGGTTGGTGAAACATCACCCGTCTTCTCAAAGACTTTATGCGACACAACAACAACCAAAACAGCCGCTTTTTTTGTCCAGGTCTGGTTGCCAGGCACCAAAAGATCAAAGAATGCCTGCCACTGAGAGTCGCCTTGCATCACGTACACATAGCGCCATGGCTGATCATTATAAGAAGATGCAGCCCATCTTGCTGCCTCAAACAGCGTCATGAGCTCTTGTTCAGTTATTGGCTCTCCGGTAAATTCACGGGGGGAATTGCGTTCAAGCAATAACTTTTCTATCGGATACTCTGGCACTCTAGCTGCACTACTCATTTCTTACCTTCTTTATTTATGGAACATGAGATCTTGATTTACTTTAGATTGAATTATACCTGCCAGCACGTCGTCCCGGCGGAGGCCGGGATCCAGGCTTTCCTGAATCTTTCTATTCTTTTTGGGCAAAATTTTGGAATGCTTCCACGCACAGAAGAAGAAAGCTCTAGAAACTATACAGTTTTAAAGTTGAGCCTGGATCCCGGCCTTCGCCGGGACGACGTACTAGTAACAGCTTCATTTCTTATTTAGCTCTTCCAACTCACGTTTTTTACACCTAAGCTCATCAGCACAAGCCCCATTGTATCAGCATAAAAACGCAAAAATCAATCTTTTTTGCCTGTTTTTAATGTACTGTTATACCCCAATACTAATAACCAATAGATAATCAGCAACTTCACGCATAGCTCCCCTAAAACGACATCCCGTTAATTATTGATTTAAGCAAAATAGAAAGGCTATAGTGATTCTGTAGTATTGCAAAATTATAATTTGAAAATATTTTATGTAGAAAAAAGGGAGAAACGTGAAGATTTTTAACCATATTTTTAAACACCATGCATGGATATTGGTCCTGCTTGGCGTGATGACTTGTAGCAGCTCCAATCTTCTCGGAGCCGCTGCCGACATGGCCGCCGTCAAGACAACGCTTGCAGATATAGACCAAGAAGCCGACTGGGAAGAACAAATCTCCGAGCTTAATGACTTTCTTAGTGATGTAACCAATCCAACATCACTCGATGCGCCAACACAGCAAATATTGGGTACCCTCATTACCAAAGTCTTCAATGGCCGCCTTCCACTATATAAGGATGCCAGCTCTACAGTAGACCTTTCAGATTTAAATTTGATGCTCGATGTTGCTCAACGAAGCCCAATGCTTTCTGCTGACCAACAAAAAACAGTGGCCGGTTATCAGCGAGCAACCACGGTAGAGCAATTCATCGTACAAAATAAAAATACAAAAGAGTTCGCCCAGCAGTTGAGCAATATTCAAAGCTCACTAGCTGCGGCAGGAACAACCGCTTTTGATCCAATAATTCAAGGTCTTTTCTACCAACAGTTAACCGCCATATACACTACTCGTACAACACAGACACCCGCACTACAAGATCGTTTAAATACACTATTCACTCGTGCCAAAACATCAACACTCATAGCAAGTACAAACACTGCAGATCTCGCTGCAAAAATCGATACGCTCTCAATTGAAAGCTCTTTGCGCAAAGCGGCCAAAGATACCGTCTACGCAAATGCACTCAGCACAACCACGCCATTGCAAACACAAGACCAAGCTAAGAAATTTGAAGAGTTTACCCAGAACCTAAACTTCACCACACTATCACAATTCTTCAATACTCGTGACAACCGTAGTCCAGAGGAAATCACCGCATTGATAAACCTCTTAACACAAGCATCAACAACCTCACTGCTCACCGCCGCACAACAAGCACAAATTAAAGCGATGCTCGCTAGCCTCGCTACAGAAAAGAGCATTATTGACGCTCTAAGCAAAACTTCATTCGGTGACATGCTCACAGCCATACAAGCTGCTACAGCTTCTGGTGCCAGCTCAAAGCCATCAACAAGCGCACAAAAACTTTATATCAATGCCTTGCAAAAACTATTTGGTATGCGCCCTGCCGATAACCTCCAAGCAAGTAATGATCTGCTCGCGTTGCTCAACAGCGCCCTTACTAGTCCATTACTTGCTGACAGTGACAAGGCCATTATACAAGGCAGGATTACAGCACTCCAGGCAGATATTGCAAACGCGTTACTAAAAAAACAGTTACAAGATGCTCTGGCAATTACAGACCCAACCGCACGCCTCGCAGCACTACAAAAATTCATGACTGACAACACAGGCAAAACACTTTCCACCGATCTACAGAAGGCATTACAAGATGGTATCAACGCTCTCGTCACCTCACCATCAACTGATCCGGTTTTCCTCAAAAACTTGGCTGGATTTGTCGGCGGCCTGAGCAACAGTGGCCTCCTAACACCTGACTTTAAAGCTCAGATGAGCACCGCGCTGACCGGCATTAATACTAATCTTACCAATGCCACGTTGGGCAAAGAGTTACAAGATGCACTGGCAATCACAGACCCTGCTGCACGCCTCGCAGCGTTGCAGAAATTTATGGCAGCCAATCCTAATGCCACAATGCCATCAGCATTACAAAAAACCTTACAAGATGGCATCGATGCACTGATAAAATCTCCATCAACTGATCCGGTTTTCCTCAAAAACTTGGCTGGATTTGTCGGCGGCCTGAGCAACAGTGGCCTCCTAACACCTGACTTTAAAACTCAGATGAACACCGCGCTGACCGGCATTAATACTAATCTTACCAATGCCACGTTGGGCAAAGAGTTACAAGATGCACTGGTAATCACAGACCCTGCTGCACGCCTTACAGCGTTGCAGAAATTTATGGCAGCCAATCCTAATGCAACAATGCCATCAACATTACAAAAAACCTTACAAGACGGCATCAACACACTCGCTACCAACCGTACAGCACTTGATCCAGCAGCACTTGATACACTGAATAAACTTGTTGGCGGCCTAAACACCAGCGGCCTAGTCTCTCCTGAGTTTAAAACTCAAATGGGCAGCCTGTTACCATCCATTACAGCTGATCTTGATAAAGCTATACTCACCAAAAATCTGACCGACATTGCCGGCCTAGGTGATGCAAAGCTTCAAGCAGACGCGCTCTCAAAATTTGTCACCGCTAACAAAGATAAAGCACTCACCCCAGAACAACAAAAAACACTACAAGACAGTCTCAAGAAAGTTGTCGATAGCCGTAGTGCACTCGACCCAGCAGCACTTGGTAACTTGGCAAAAACGGTAGGCGACCTTGGCAACAACGCCTTACTTTCATCAGACTTTAAAGCCCAAATGGGTTTCTTGATACCAGCCATTAATGCTGATCTTGATAAGGCAGGGCTTGGAAAAACACTTCAAGACATCTTAGCAATTCAAGATCCTACAGCACGCCTTGCAGCGCTACAAAAATTCATGGCCGACAATGCCGGCAAATCGTTGTCTCCCGACTTACAAAAAATGCTCCAAGATGGCATCAACACACTCGCCACTAACCGCGCAGCACTTGATCCAGCAGCACTTGATACACTGAATAAACTTGTTGGCGGCTTGAATACCAGCGGCCTAGTCTCTCCTGAGTTTAAAACTCAAATGGGCGGTCTGTTACCATCCATTACAGCTGACCTCGATAAGGCTGGACTCACCAAAGGCCTTGCCGACATTGGTGGGCTTAGTGATACAAAACTGCAAGCCGATGCTCTTTCAAAATTTGTAACGGCTAATCAAGGAAAAACACTCACGCCAGAGCAACAAAAATTATTACAAGGCAGCCTCAAGAAAGTTGCCGATGGCCGCAGTGCTCTTGACCCTGCAGCACTTGGCACACTAGCAAGAACTGCTGCTCAAGCCGCAGCACAGCCTGGCCTTGTAGGCCAAGAGGGCGTCTCACTGCTTAATCAAACACTCTTGCCAGGCCTTAAGAAGGATGGCGATAACGCTGATCTGTTGACTGGTATGCAACGAGCTCTTACTGAGACTGATCCAGCTAAAAAAATAGATTTGATGAATCAAGTAATGGCAAGCGCTACAGACAAAGATGTAACACCGGCTACGCAAGCACAACTTGGCCAAGGGTTGCAATCACTTATCGCAACCAAGCCAACTGACCCTGCAGTACTCGGCAAGTTGGCTACCATGCTCAACCAAGCACAGAGTTCTACTGCAATCGACCTAGCTTCTCAACAAGCTATTAAGACAGCTCTCCCAGGACTTGCAGCATCAACTGCCATTGGCGCAAATGCGCTGAGCCTTGCTGGTGCTACGGCCGGACAAACGGGAGGCGCAACACCACCTCGCCTGCAAACAGCTAGTCAACTTGGTCTTGCAAGTTTACCAGGAGCGACAGGCAACACTCTAGCACAACAATTACAAGCAGCTCTTGCAATCCAAGATCCTGCTGCACGTCTTGCAGCACTGCAAGCATTTATGGCAGCTAACCCAAATGCAACACTTCCAGCAGAGTTACAGGCGGTACTACAAAATGGTATCAACTCTCTTCTTAACACACCGTCTACCAATCCGCTGTTCCTCAGGAACTTGGCTGGTTTTGTTGGTAGCCTTGGTACAAACTCGCTCTTAAGTCCAGACTTTAAAACACAACTTAACACAATACTCCCAAGCATCACCGCAAAACTCACCAGCGTCGCTGGTAGCACTGGCCTACAAAGACCGGCTCAACTCGGCGGCCTACCCGGCGCTACAGGCAGCGCAACCCAAACGCAACCGACACTCTCAGGACTACAGCTACCTGGTCAACGAGGTCTGTCTGGCCTACCTGGTGCAGCCAGACAAGGAGCTCAAGGACACCAACTTTCTAGCGGCCTTAAACCTATCGAGCAACTCGTCGGCGGTATGCCTCAGCCTTCGCCAACCGGATTACCGGGAGCACGGGGCACCGCAACACAAACACAACCCGCTCTGGGTGGTCTACAACTACCTGGTCAACGAGGCATGACTGGCCTACCAGGTACAACCGGACAAAGAGCTCAAGGACAACAACTTTCCAGTGGCCTTAAACATATCGGACAACTCAGCGGCATGCCACAGCCTTCACCAACAGGCTCAGCCGGATTACCAGGAACACAAGGTAGCGCAACACAAACACAACCGACTCTCCCTGGACTGCAACAATCTGGTCAATTGAGTACCCTGGCTTCGTCTCAGGACTCCGCCGGGCAACCCCATGCTGTGCCGGGCGCTGCAAGCCCTGATGCAAACGATGAGACCTTAATTCGAGAAATCCAACAAGCCATGACTTTACCAACACTTAAAGATCGTATGCTTGGCATCAATGCAGTGCTTGTAAAAGTTGGCAACCGTCCATTAGGTGCTGCACTACAAAATGCATACGCCGCGGTAGTACAACAATTATTTACCAGTCGCTCAGCAGGACCGACAGCTACCGGCACATCTACAAGTACAGATCATAAAAAAGCAATAATCAGTAAAGCAAAACGCGCGTCTGCAAAATCACGCAAAACACCGGCAACCACACAGAAAAAGAAAAAAGGTAAGAAGAAGAAGAAAGCACAGGCTACGCCAGCCACAGATCAGTCAGCTTCAGCAGCAGCCCCAGCCACAGCCCCGGAAGCTGGCAAGAAAAAAACAAAAAAGAAAAAAAGGCTAAATAATGGTTAAGACAAAAAAATTACTACCAATCCTCGCTTTATTGGGCATGAGCACTGGTAACATAGTCACAGTCCAGGCTTCGTTGCAAACTACGCCGGGCACACCTCAAGGTCCTGTGGGCGGCATAGCCTTGGCAACGACGGCCGCTGCAAGTGAAGCAGCAGATCAAGCACTCATTCAAGAAACTGCAAAAGCAATGGCTCAGCAAACCCTAGAAGCTCGCGTGCGCAGTCTCAATAAGGAGGTAGAACAAGTCGGCAATCGTCCAGTTAGCGCCAAAGCACAGGATGCGTACGCAACCGCTGCACAGCAGCTATTTGACGGCCGCACAGAGGAACAAGCCGCAACAAAAACCAAAACTAGCTCAACGAGAAAAAAAGAACTGGCCAGCAAAGAAAAACGTACTAAAGCAAAATCACGTAAAACTCCGGCAACAAAAAGGGTTGATCCCGGATCTAAGTCCGGGACGACAAAGGGCAAAAATAACAAGTTAAAAACAAAAAAGGCTCAGCAATGAAAATGAAAAAAAGCCTAGTCACACTACTCGCACTCTTAAGCACAAGTGGCATTGATATTGTTGTTGCAGCACAAGCCGCACCGGTCCCTGTAGCGAGCAAGAAAAAAGGTAAGAAGAAGAAGAAGAAGAAAGCCGCGGCAGATGCAGCACCAGTTTTAGATACCGGATCTGTAGCATCCCCAAGTGCGGTTGCCACCCCAAAAGCTGGTGCCAAGACACCAAAGAAAAAGAAGAAAAAAACAAAAAAGGCTGCCAAAGCCCCTGTAGCCTCGGCTACGCCACCCGCTACACACGCGCAAACCATGGCTCCTACCGCTGCAGCTCACAAAGCTGCAGCCATCACCGGACAAGCCGTATCGCCGGAACAACACAAAGCAAATCTCTCGGCAATGATCACGTTATTCAAAAAATCTGTTGCCAGCACCATACTCAATGATCAACAAAAAGCATATATACAAGCTACGCTTATCCCAACACTTGAAAATGAATTAACCCCATCCCCGCTCCAAGGCGCCATTGATGCCGCGTTTGCTCAACCTAATGCCGCAGCTACAATTCAAGCAATGGCTGCAGTCGCACAAGCAAACCAAGGCAAACAACTTGATAACGCGAGCCAACAGGCCTTTGGACAGGCACTTAAAGATTTAGTCGATACAAGCGTCCATCTTGATCCTGCAACCATTGCGTCACTTGCCAATTTGGTAAAGACATCGGCAACAAGCAACCTTGTTCCGCAAACAATGGTACCAACACTGCAGGCATCACTCCCTGCACTTACTTCAACACCAAATGAACACAATGCAACACTTGTTGCAAACTTGCAAGACCCACAAGAAAAAATTGCTGCTATGCAGGCACTTGTTGATAAGGCTGGCGGTAAACCAATTGATGTGCAAACACAAAACATTGTTGCCGGCACCCTACAAGGCCTCGTAAACAACGCCCACTTACTTGATCCAAATATCATGATCCAGCTAGCAGGCCTTGTTGGCAGCGTAACTACAAGCCCAATCTTAACCCCTGCACAACAACAATTTGTACAACAGACAATGGTTCCCCTGGTACACATACCGGTTGATCCGCAAATCATCCAACAAATTATGGCTCATGGCACACCCGCAGAAAAAATGGCTGCACTACAACAACTCATGAGTCAATACAATGGCATACCACTTGATGCTGAAACGCAAAATGCGTTCGCTCAAGCTCTCAGCCAACTCGCCGCGCAAGCTGCTACCATGACACCACAAGAACGAACTGTTTTCACTTCCATCTTAGGTGATGCAGTACAAGGCAGCTTCTTAGCACCAGGACAACAGCAATATGTACAAACACAAATGCTCCCTGCAATCGCACCTATACCAACGGTTGATGCAATCAATCAGGCAATGGCAATTCAAGATCCAACACAGCGCATGGAAGCGCTCAAGGCTCTTATGATAGGCACACGCCCGCCTGTTGACCCAGCAATTCAAAATGCCTATGCTCAAGCGTTGCAAGGGCTGCAAGGACAACTGAACGCTATGACACCAGAACAACAAGCACAATATCGATTACTCTTAAATGATGCTGGCAATAGCCCTGTAATCAACCCTGCACAACAGCAGTTTGTTATCAAATCCATGCTACCCGCTGCCGTCCCTGCACCAAGCCCAATCAGCATCCAAAGCATTATGCAAAGTGCTGATCCAACTGACCAACTTTCATCACTTGAAATCATGATGCAAAAGCAAGGCGCAAATCCCGCTGATCCTGCTACACAAGCTGCCTACGCCCAAGCTATTCAAGACCTTTTAGCAAAAGCACAATCCGGTCAGCTCTCACCAGCTGATCAAGCTCGCTTACAAAAATTGATGCTCGCTTCTGGTCAAAGCGGCTTGCTTGATAAAGGACAACAACAAATTGTTGTTCAACAAGCAGGCACCGTCGCCACACAAGGTGGCGGGCTTGACATCCAATCGCTTGGTGGTGGCGGCAGAGCAACCACACCTGCTGCTGGCATGGATCTAACGCAACTTGAAGCGATGCTCAAAGCGCAAGCTGGCAAACCGGTAACACCTCAAGATCAAGCTGCCAACCTAAAACTTATTCAAGAGCTTATGGCTAAACAGGCTCGAGGCGAACTGTCTCCTGCTGACACGCAAAAATTACAGCTGCTCATGCAAGGCGCGCAACAATCTGGCGCTGTACCGCCTGGCATACAACTTGACATCCAATCGCTTGGTGGTGGCGGCAGAGCAACCACACCTGCTGCTGGCATGGATCTAACGCAACTTGAAGCGTTACTCAAAGCACAAGCTGGCAAACCGGTAACACCTCAAGATCAAGCTGCCAACCTAAAA
>JAHFBQ010000010.1 GCA_023249935.1 bacterium | reverse complement strand
ATAAAAGTGGTACCAAGAGTGTCTTGCAATCTAATCAACTCCAAAAGCATCTGTTCTTTAAGCTTTAAATCTAGTGCCGCAAGCGGCTCATCAAGCAAAAGAACTTCCGGTTCGTTAATCACAGCACGCGCTAAAGCAACACGCTGCTGTTGCCCACCCGATAAAGAACGGGGCGACTTAGCATCAAAACCGGTCAATCGAACCATTTTAAGCGCATTATGCACACGATCAGAAAGTTCACCTTCAGTCATACCCTTGAGACGTAAGCTATAAGCAACGTTTTCAAAAACGGAAAGATGCGGGAATAGGGCATATTGTTGAAAAACAGTATTGACACGTCTTTTATAGATGGGCGTATTGGTAATTTCTTTATCGCCAAGAAAAATCTTGCCTGAGTCAACTTTTTCCAGTCCAGCAACAAGCCGCAACAGAGTTGTTTTTCCGCAACCACTGGGCCCTAAAAGGGCAAAGAATTTACCGCCCGGTATCTCTAAGCTAAGATTATCAAGTATCACTTCGCCGTCATATGACTTAGACACTGATTCAAAACGAATACTTCTCATACCCCTACAACCTCTTTAGATTATTGCTTCGCTTTGCTACTACGCTGTATTCGTGCAAAGACGATAGGCACTACAATATCCGCCAGTGTGCACGGGATTAGGACTACGATAATGATATATCCAAAAACAAACCCCATATGATGCCACCACTCATCAAAGCCAAAGCTTATCAGATATAAAATTGAAGCCATGGAGCTTATAAAAATATGGGAAAAATGGAAGCCAATTGAATAAAACATTTGGCGACTTGCCTCGTGTGCACTCATCACCCAGCCATTTAGTATTCCCATAAAAAGAAATGGTAAAACTGCATCAAGATGACTTATAAAGCACCAGTGAAAGGACATATCCAAGCTTAACGCTTTGCCACCAAGAAATGGTAATATTGTATCTGACAACGTACAAAACAATGCAGGGATGATACTTCCAGTAAGAAGTCCCCAGGTAATGCTTTTCGAATACTTACGAAACATTAAAACGGTACCCGTCGCTGCAAAAAGAATATGTAGGTAATGAAAGCTATGAAAAAGACGGTGTGCAACATGCATACATGCAACAGTAGAAAGCAGCGTTAACACAATGATTGCAAGCGCAACCGAGAAAATTGCATAGGGCAGATGACATAAAATCTCATGCCACAATGTATGATGATGCTCCAAAAGATTTTTATTTTCTGTCGTTCCATGAGCATGCAAAAGATGCTCTTTACTTTGATGATCGTCGTAGTGCATATTGCCGCCACCTTTTAAAGTCTAATCCTACCCGCTAAAAACCCTTATAAGTTCTGCAATCTAGCAGATCTGGACGAGGAATACAAACTATTTTATATCTGGCAAAATGAACAGAGATTACTCAACTTGAAGTTGCAAATGCAAGGACTTATCAGCATCAACAAAAACACCTGGGCGCGGCCTCTGATCAACAATTTTATGATCTGGCAATGACAATTCGCCTGCGTCATAAGCATTAAAAAGCTCCGAGGTGATACCAGCTTTTGTAAGTAGCGGCACAACATCATCGTACACGAGCCCCCGCACATCAGGGATCATACGTAACTGCCTGCTACCGTTTGCGATGTATGTTGTCACAAGTCCATCAGGAACAAGCTGGCCAGCCATTGGTGACTGCGCAAAACACATGCCTCGGGAATATGCAACAGCAAGCTCAATAACTGCAACTTTAAGATTGGTCTTTTTTGCTAATTCTTCTATTTCTTGCCGATTCAACCCAAAAAACGCTGGAGCTTTTTTTGACTCTGTTTTTTTAGTGATTGTAACGTAAATAGGCTTCTGAAATTTACTTTGCTGCCCAGACAACGGCAACTGATGAATAATCGTACCATCTTTCATGAGCGGATCTTCTTGCTCCTTGAGAACTGCCAAGAAAAGATCCCGTTGCCCTAATAAAAGCGCTCCATCGCGTACTGACTTACCCAGCACACTTGGTACAACAACATATGATTTTTGAAGAAAAAAGTACGCCCCCCCATAACTAAGCAGGAATACTATAAAGGGCGCTACTATGATTGTTAGAACGGTTATTTTTTTCATACCCTAGCTCTTTTGGGTGACTTGTAAGCTGGATTCTGTACGTACAACTCCGAAGAACTGGCCGCAGCAGTCATCTATCTATGCAACATACCCGTAGGTCAATAAGAACAGGAAACTCAAACCTACCTATTTTGTCTTGCTCCAAGCGGGGTTTTCCCTCTAGATGCATCACTACACCTAGGCGTGCGCTCTTACCGCACGGTTTCACCCTTACCACCTTGCAGTGGCGGTTTATTTTCTGTGGCACTTTCCGTGAGCTTACACCCCCCTTGCTTGTACCTTTTCTCGTAAGAGAAAAGGCCTTACAAGGCACTTTTCCTGTTAGGAGTCCAGACTTTCCTCCCCTAAATACTTGTTACCAAGTCTTCAGGAGCGACTGCCCCGCACACCCAAAAAAGCTAGCGATAGGCCTGTCATTGTACCAAAAAAAAGACGCGCTGTCATAGCCCCGTTCACAGAAAAACCCAGAAGCCCCATTTGGGCACAAAAAACGTCAATACACACTACTAAAACTGAAATTATGCCTAAAAGTGTCCCCCGGGAGCTTAAAACATAATGCCGCATTACATAAAACAGACAGAAAACCATTAGGATGATGCACCAACTTATGCCGCCGCGTCCATACTTTGCCACATCAAGCGCACAAAGACCTAATAATCCCGTACTAATCCAGGCAAGATTGAACACATCCAGAAGATCTTCCCACTCCTTAAACAACAGCTGAAGCATCGCTATTATTGTAAAATATGTATACCAGCCACCAGTAAGACAATTCGCTATAAAATCAAGTAAAACACAGACCAGAACAATCATATTTCATCCACAAAGACGACCCTGCCGGCTGGAACAATATGTAGCTTCTTATCTGCACGAGCTTTCGACGGCCAGAGTTTTTCCAATTTTTCGATTGGATCTTGAAATCTATCAAGACCAAAAGCAAAAGTTCCCCAGTGAATAGGGAAAAAGTGCGTCGCCGCCAAATCATCAAATGCCTGCAATGCTTCTTCAACACCAACATGCGAAGGTGCCATAAGGCCCCGTGGTTCCTCTGGAGCAATAGGCATCAACACCACATCTGGTGGACCATACCTATGAGATAGGTCAGAGAAATGCTTGCCATACGCAGAATCACCAGCGAAATACACCGATAACTCTTCCGCACGAATCAACCAACTACCCCACAATGAGCGGTTAACGTCAAGTATGCCGCGTCCAGACCAATGAATAGCCGGCAAAAAAATAAGTTCGACTTTTTTTCGATCTAGATTCGTTTCTAGCTCAATAAGTTCATGCCAGTTGCATTCTTGCACGCGATGAAATCCAAGTTGATGCAGAAGTTTTGCGTCGCCCTGTGGTACCAAAACAAGAGGATTGAAATGGCGTAGCGCTGTAAGCGTAGGAATATCTACGTGATCCGGATGATTATGTGATATCAAGATGACGTCAATATGTGGCAACTGCTCTAGTGGAAGTGGTAGCGGCAAGTTTCTTTTAAATAATCTACCAAGCGTACCAGCCACAGGATCGGTAAGAATAGTAATACCGGCAATCTTAACAAGACATGTAGCATGGCCAAACCAAGTTATTGACGGTTTATTTTCATCAGTCCCAAACTTGGGCGTTTCAACCCACTTATTTAAATCGCTACCTTTGGCAACAAACGGTGGCCGTTTCGCCTGCAACCTACGTACAAGTACATGCCAAGCTACTTGAGCAACATTTAAAATTCTATGCCGAGCTTTTTCTTCACCATGATTATAAAAACGATTATTTTTCTTGTGCGGTACCATGAGAATCCTCTCGACTGTTACTCATCAACTATTACACCAGCACCCAGGCAGTAATCATCCTGATAAAATACTGCAAATTGTCCAGGAGCAATTCCTTGATCACTCTTACTCAAGGTAACATGCAATACCGTTTTTTCTTCATTCTTAAAACTAATCAATGCATCATCAAACTGCTCGCTGTGCCTGATTTTGACACGACATTTTCCTGATGGAACAACACCGCTTATCCACCGACAATCTGTAGCAATAAAGGCAGTCCGCTGCTTATCTTGCGCATAATAATCACGCGATATATAAACGATATTACGACTTGTATCTTTAGAAACAACAAACCACGGGCCACCCCCTAGGCCTATTCCCTTACGCTGCCCAAGCGTATAAAACCAAAAGCCTTCATGCTCTGCAAGCTTTTTTCCTGTTTCAAATTCAACTAGATCGCCCTGTTTGGTACCAACATGATGTTTAATAAAGTCTGAGAACTTAAATTTGCCCAAAAAACAGATTCCCTGACTATCTTTGCGGTTTTTATTCGGTAAAGCCAAGCGCTCAGCCGCCAAACGAACCTCAGATTTAAGAAGATGTCCAATTGGAAAGATCGATCGCTTCAGCTGCTCTTGAGAAAGACGAGATAGAAAGTAGGTTTGATCTTTAATTGGATCCTTAGCACATTTTAAAAATGCAACACCGTCTCTATCTTCTCGTTGAGCATAGTGACCAGTCGCCACGGCATCGTAGACATCCCCAATCACATCAAAAAATGCCCCAAATTTGACAAACTCGTTACACAAAATGTCTGGGCTTGGTGTACAGCCGGCACGAACTTGCGCGATCGTATAGGCAACAACTTTTTGCCAATACGTTTCTTGCATCGAAATCACATGCAGCTTAACGCTCAGAGAGTCGCAAATTTTCTGGATATACCCAAGATCCTCTTCCCATGGACAAGATGCTAAATACGAAAGTTCATCTTCTAGCCAAATTTTGAGATAAAACGCTTCTACGTCACACCCCTGCTCTTTAAGCAAACTCAGCACTACCGAACTATCAACACCACCGGACACAAGAACTGCAATTTTTTTCATATTTATTTGTAATTTTGTTCGTTCATTAGCCATATTTACCAGCCAGTCTAACAAAAAACCCCTCTTTTGCCTAACCAAACTACCACCCCATCCTCCCCTCGGCTAGCCATAGAAATGCATTGACAACTTGTCATTTATTGACTCTTTGAAAATAAATTCTATAGCATGAGTAGTAGGGATATAGATTTTAATAAAGCACTAAGTACATTTCTGCATGTAGGGAGGGGGAGATATGCTTTGCCGTGAAAATAATTTTTTTTACCGTCTATTTGAAATTAAGCAGGGAATTCTGTGGGGGTTATTAGCAATCATATGTCTAATCACTCCTGTTTCTGCTAATACCGCCATTATCAATACTCCTGAAAAGGAATGGACCTTTCTGGTTTATGCACAAGCTAATAATTCACTGTGCCCATTCGCCCAAAAAAATTTCAACGACATGGCAACGGTAGGATCTACCCAAGATCTTAATATCGTAGTTCAATGGCATGATCCAAACCACAATGGCGTCTGGCGTTACAAAATTAATGCCGGCAAAATGGAACTTGATATGCACTTACCTGTGAACATAGATGGTAATGCCGCCAAAGATCTCGTTGACTCCATGAACTGGGCCGTTAGTAAATATCCTGCAAAAAAATATGCTCTTATTTTATGGAATCATGGTATAGGAATTTTAGACCCTGTTTGGGGCAATCAATCGATGGGCTTTACACGCTCTAAGGCCACCATTGCAAATCCACGAGTACAGATTGAAGGACTGACCCACATTGAGGATTCGCCTGAGAATCTTACAAGAAAACAACTGCGCAAAGCTGGCCACCGCGGTATCTTGTTTAATGAGCGCACTAAGACTTACATGAACAATCAAACACTTTCTAGCGCACTTTCAGCAATAAAAACAACCGTGCTTAAAAATAAAAAGATTGATCTTATTGGCATGGATGCCTGCCTTATGGCCATGACAGAAGTCTGCTACCAAATACGAAATTATGCTGATTTCTTTGTTGGCTCCCAAGAAGTAGAACTCGCTTTCGGCTGGGGATATGCCCCAATAGTACAACGTTTCGTTGGCAAACCATCACCCCAAGAAGCTGCTCAAGGTATTGTCCAAAGCTATGAAAATCTCTACAAAAGCAAGATCAACTTTTATACACAGTCAGCAATTGATCTGAAAGTTATGGATCTACTACGCGATAGTATTAATCTAGTGATACAAAAATTAATGGCATGTCGTGAAATTGACCAGCGAAAAACAACACAAGCTCTCAAACAAGCACGCAATCACACATTACAATTTAGCACATCAGCCTATGTTGATTTGCACTCATTTTTCCAAGAGCTACACCGCTCATTCCAAGACATTTTTAATAAAAATACAACTAAGAACCCGCTGCTTACACAAGCAGTAGACGCCCTAAAAGATGCAATAGATATCGCCTCTAAGCTCATTGAGCAGAGTGTTGTTGCTAACGCCACGGGAAAGAGTTTATCGCGCGCCAAAGGCCTATCAATTTACTACCCATTGAGTGGACCAATTGACCAATCGTACATGTACACAGAGTTTGTTGCAGACTGCGGCTGGAATAATTTGCTGCTGATGACGCAAGGATATTAAAATTCCGTATTTCTTCTCTTTTGGGGGCAACGCAGAGTTGCCCCTTTTTTTTGATTTTTTCCGAAACCTTGTTTGCTTGCGCCCTATCACTCAAACTTAGAAGTAATTGTCAAAATACGGGGTGGGTGATGATATGCCAAAGAAGCTTTTGTTTCTTTTGTTCTGCACACTATATGACATTGAGGCAAAATTAGCGGATTGGACCGTATTGCTCGTCATGCAAGGTGACAATAATCTCTCATTTTCCATGCACCAAAACATTTCTATTCTCAAGAAGATCGGCTCAACCAAAAATACTAATATTGTTGTTCAATGGGATGAGCCGTTCAAACACACAACATCTCGTTACAAAATAGGCCTCAACAAACTTGTGGACAATGCCTCACTACAACAAGACATGGGCACTGATCCTGAGGCTGAATTAGTAGATGCAGCACGTTGGGCTTTTACCAAATACCCTGCTCAAAAACAAGCACTCATCCTATGGAATCATGGGTCAGGAATCCTAGATGAAAAACACAGTTGGGCAAAATCTCGAGGTATCTTGTATGACTTTTCTAGTAAAAAATGCCTTACCAACGAAGGACTTTTACGATCTTTAAAAAAGATTCAACATGATGTTCTTGGTGGCAAAACCATTGATCTTATTGGCATGGACGCATGCCTCATGGCTATGGTCGAAGTTGCCTATCAAATTAAGGATTTTGCAAAAATCTTTGTTGCATCAGAAAATATCGAGCTTACACCTGGATGGCATTACAGCGGTATCTTTCAAGAACTTATCAAGGATCCTCGACGCCACACGGCAATTTCTCTTGCTGACTTGATCGTACACAGCTTTGCGTCATTCAATGAGAAACGCAATAACCTGTACACACAGTCCGCTATTGACCTTACTGCTATTGCAAAGCTCAAAGAAAACATAGCCACATTTGCTTCGATCTGCCTTATGGCAAGGGAGAGGAATATAATACACAAAAGCATTGCTCAAGCTCGTAGAACATGCACAGAATTTGATAACGGTAATTTCATTGATATTTATGATTTTTACCGCCTCATAGAAAATATTATTTCTAGTAAAAAAAATCTCTCAACGACTACCCGTATATCAATTCTAAACATTATTGAGGAAGGAAAAATCCTTTTTAAACAATGCATACTCGGTTGTCGCAATGGTCGTACATTCTCCAATGCCAACGGTCTTTCGATCTATTTCCCCCGAACACAAGAAATACATCACTCTTACCAAGCAACACTCTTCGCACAGCAAACGTCTTGGCCCTTATTTTTACAAACATTTATCACAACCAAGAAAAAGTCAGCGTTAACGAAAAATCCACAAAAGGAGTCTTATCATGGCCTACTATAATAAAATAGTTGTATCTGTTTTATTCTTCCTTGCCACACAAAGCACAAGCTTCGCCAATTCCACATGGAGTTTTTTAACCTACATGGAAGCTGATAATAGCCTTGCCCCTTTTACCAAGTTTAATATTGGTGATATGCAAAAAGTTGGCTCAACCTCCGATGTAAACATCTTGGTACAGCTTGATCAAATCAGACAAAGTAGCATTACCTACCGCTATAAAGTTTTGCAAAACAGAACAAATTTAGACCATTCTATAGGGCAACCAATGGGAATCAATCCAGGTAAAGAATTGGTTAATGCTATGAGCTGGGTAAAAAGCAGCTATCCTGCAGAAAATTATGCGCTCGTTCTCTGGAATCACGGCAATGGTGTACTTGATAGATCTCTAGATCGCCACACACTCCCTACATCATGGTTTCAGCTACCTGGCTTAAAAAAGCGTTATAACAACGATCGCGGAATTTTATATAATGACTTACGCGATACCTTTTTAGATAATCCGGGATTAAGCACTGCCTGCTCACAAATCAAGAGCGTTATAGGAAAAAATATAGATTTTCTCGGTGCGGATGCCTGCCTTATGGCTATGATTGAAGTGGCCTTTCAAGTTAAAGATTCTGTTAGCTACCTCGTAGCATCTCAAGAAACAGAGCCTGGTTATGGCTGGCCATATGCAGATATTTTAAGCGTGTTAGCGGGAATTCCGCAAATATCAACGGCTGATTTTGCAACTGCAGCAGTACAGGCTTATGCTAATTTTTATAGATCAAGTCAATATGCCGATCCTAGTTTCACCCAATCAGCTATAAATGTAAGCAAAATTACCGCCGCAACAACAGCATTTAATACGGTACTTTCAGCCATTCAAGCTATGATGATACTAGATAAGACCAGCACTCAAAAAGCCCTAAACGATGCTCGAGCAAAAACACAGGAATTTTATATCCCCGATTATGTTGATTTGATCAATTTATATAACAACTTAACCACAGAATTCGGCAAGCTAAAAAATACAGGAAAAGCTAAACAAAAAAATAAGCTCGCTAAGCGCATTGTGAAAGCAACTAATCGCACAATTTCAGCAATAGCACAAGCAAAAGCAGCAACTCTTGAGGCTGTTATTGCTTCTCAGGCAGGACCTGATTTTAATGGTAACGCCAACGGATTATCGATCTATTTTCCTGCAGATGGCAGAGTCGCCTCTTCCTATAAAACAACATTTTTTGCTCAACAAACTAACTGGGTTGCGATCCTTGCTGCACTTCGCAGCTAAAAATTACTGCTACCCATATAAAGCTTCAGCATCTGAGAGCGGGATTCAACCCGCTCTCTTTTTTTGCTTTGTCATTATCTTTACCAGAGACTTTTTATAGTGAGTAACTTAGACTGTAACAAACAAGTCTCCCCCTCAGCTTGCAAAGGATGTGTTTATGGTACAACAAACCGCACAGCAACAGGCACCAATCGATAAATATGAAGAATTCATTGTTGTCGTGCCTCGTGTTGCATTAGAACCACTACTCAATAACAACCTCTTTACCCCTATCGCTTCTTTTGCAGCAACAGAGAACATCATACTGACAAGCAAGATGCTTCTTAAGCGCAAGTATGCAGAGGAAGACCCTCGGTACAAACAAATTATTCCCTATTTCATCTTCAAACAAAACAATCAATATTTTTTGATGCAACGAGCTCAAACAGCCGGTGAGCCCAGATTAAAAAACAAAATGACTCTCGGCATTGGCGGACACTTACGCAATGAGGACATCATCAATACACCACTGACAGAATGGGGCATGCGTGAGTTTCACGAAGAAGTAAATTTTAGCGGCGGCATCACACTAACTCCATTTGGCATCATTAATGATGAACGCAATGAGGTAGGCAGAGTACACCTAGGCCTTGTATTCCTCGTTGAAGGCATGGGCGGCAGCATCAGTGTTAAATCTGAACTCAAAAGCGGCTATCTTGCATCGCTGAGCGAAATTAAAGAAAATTTTGAATCACTAGAGACCTGGAGTCAGTTAATCTTCAATTATCTTAATAAACATTCTTTTGTACAAGGAGCTCGTCGCATGCATACAACCATAACGCCTGATGTCATCGCATCTCTTGAAGCACATGCACTTGGTTTGCGCATTGATTCAGCAC
This sequence comes from bacterium, assembly GCA_023249935.1. GTDB lineage: Bacteria > Babelota > Babeliae > Babelales > RVW-14 > CAMATL01. The sequence goes on along the minus strand of JAHFBQ010000010.1, from coordinate 14,321 downwards.
GAGCAACCACCGCCAGTAAATCTGGCCACCCCACCTCATGCTTCTCGGCAGCAGACATTATCTCGACACTCTTTTTTCATACCATGCATTTTGATGCAACTAACCCTAAAAATCCAACCAATGACCGCTTTATCATGTCCAAGGGGCATGCAATCCCTGTCGTGTACGCCGCGTACAAACAACTCGGCGTCATCACTGATGCTCAACTCATGTCATTGCGCAAAGTTGATTCCATACTTGAGGGCCACCCAACACCACGCTTTGCATACAATGAGGCAGCAACCGGCTCACTTGGGCAAGGACTGTCAATCGGTATTGGCGTCACCCTACAAGCACGCTTGGACAATGAATACTTTAAAACCTTTGTTATGCTTGGCGATGGTGAAATTGCAGAAGGATCTGTATGGGAAGCAGCGGCATTTGCGGGATACAATAATTTAGAAAATCTCATCGCCATCGTTGATTGCAACCGACTTGGCCAATCAGACCATACCTCGGATCAACACGACATTAAAAGTATCGCACGCAAATTTGCAGCATTTGGCTGGCACACTATTACCATAGATGGACACAACATCCCTGTAATTCTTGACGCACTAGCTGAAGCCACCTCACACAAAGGTTCACCAATAGCGATCATTGCAAAAACATTTAAGGGACATGGTCTAGAATCAATTCAAAATAAACTTGGCTTCCATGGTAAACCGTTTACTGAACAAGAACTTATCATTACCATCGAAGCTTTAAAGCTCTCTTTTAGCAGAGCGGCATCTCAACTCGAAAAACTTAATCAACATATTCCTGTTGTAACCACAAAAATTCCAACACCGGTTTATCCAAAAAACACTACCAACTTAAGTAACGATGCTGCGCGTGATCAATTTGCTCTAGGTAAATCTATGGCACCACGCAAAGCCTACGGCTACGCCTTAACAGCTCTTGGCAGCAACAAAGCAGTTGTCGTTCTCGATGCCGATGTTAAGAACTCTACGTTTTCTGAGATTTTCGAAACATCTTACCCAGATCGTTTTTTCCAGTGCTTCATCGCTGAACAAAACATGGTCAGCATCGCTACCGGCCTTATCAGTCATGGTAAGATTGCTTTTGCAGCCACATTTGGTGCCTTTTTTACACGAGCTCATGACCAAATTAGAATGGCAAGCATAGGTCGCATTCCGTTGCGCCTCTGCGGATCACATTGCGGCGTCTCCATAGGCGAAGATGGTCCTTCTCAAATGGCACTCGAAGACATAGCAATGATGCGCTGCATACCTAACTCTGTTGTACTTTACCCAAGTGACGCGGTTTCTGCCTATGCACTAACTTGTGCTATGGCCAATTACTACGATGGTATCTCATACCTTCGCGCCACACGAGAAAGTCTTCCTGTTCTTTACGAAGAAAATGAAGCATTTCCAATCGGAGGCTGTAAGGTTCTTAAGCAGTCTGCCAATGACAAGCTTTGCATCGTTACCGCTGGCATAACGCTCCATGAAGCCTTAAAAGCTCACGCACAACTAGCAAAAGATGGAATATCTGTAGCAATTATCGACCTGTACAGCATCAAGCCGCTTGATGGAACCACAGTAGCCAAAGTTGCAGCGCTGGCCAATGGCAAGATTTTGACCGTAGAAGACCACTACCTTGAAGGCGGCCTAGGCGAAGCAGTTAAAACCGCGTTACCAGCTGGCAATTTTTCAGTCGAACACCTCGCAGTTAAGGACCTATCTCGCTCAGGAAAACCATACGAATTGCTCAACCTTGCCGGTATTGATAGCGCACATATCATCGCTGCAGCACGTAAAATGGCTGAGAATGTGTAAATTTACCTTGAAAAAGAATTAATTTATGGCACAATAGACGCCATGTCACAAAGTGTTCTCACTTTGAGGGGCTGTAGCTCAGTTTGGTTAGAGCGTCCGCCTGTCACGCGGAAGGTCGCGGGTTCGAGTCCCGTCAGCCCCGCCATACTTCTTCAAGGATTTGTATGGTTGGTCAATAAAGTTTCCCCTGAGAAATCGGGGGAATTTTTATTTTTGTTCAAAAATAAAAATTAACTTCTATAAGATCCTCAGACAGACCTTCATGTGACACCCACCAACTCGTTTCTAGTCTTCCCCAAGAAAAAAGGATTTTGCCTATGAAGAACACAGAACAATGTTCACTCAGTGCTTCTAAGTTTGTCACTTGCCTACCTTGGCCATGGATCTTTTTTGGCTTCACCTTAGTTTCCACAGCTTATTTCATGAACTCAGGGGAATCTTTCTGGCTTAGTTATCTTCGCTCACTCGTCTTCTTCAATGGCGGTATCCAATGTCTATGGGCTGCTCTGGGCCATCTTGTATTCCCTCTCCAAACAGCACAAAAGATCGGCTGGCAATCTAATGGCTTTCAGACAGAAATTGGTGGAGTAAATATAGCATTCGGCATTACAGGGGTTCTTAGTTTCCTCTTCTTAGGATGGATAGTACCGGTAGGATTGATGCTTACAATTTTCTACTCAAGCTGCATCTACGCACATATCCGCGAGCGAATGAATACAGGACGTAAAGCAAGTCTAATGTGTTTAAACACAGGTATTGTTGTAGTGAGTATTGCAAGCGCCTTGATTGTATTAATGAGATAGTAACAATATAATCATTATAAAAAAACTACCGATTGATAGAAAATATCCCCGAGAAATCGGGGATATTTTATTTTTTCGAAATTTATAATATTTTACGTAAGAGTACCATACCGCGCTCAACCTGTTGAGCACGTTCTTGCTTCCAAGCAGTCACCACTTCTTCGCGTTCAGCTGTCGGAAATTTTTTCAAATAAGCAGCAACAAAATTAAGCAGCGCCCATTCTTTCTTGGGTGGAATTTTCGTTTTTTTCCTTGCCTCATACTCTTGTTGCCAAAAAATGGCAAACTCTTTGTAGGTTGGCGGGTTTCCAGCAAACCACCGTTCACTGATCCAATCAACACCAAAAGCGGTGTAATGAAAATGTTCTCCAATCAACTTCTTAAAAAATGCACGTGTTGCGGCATCATTTTTAAAACTGCCAAAAAGAATTTTTGCTTGAGACTCTAAAGGAATCTTCTGCCCTTCTTTTATTCTGGAAATTGCTGGAATTTCCTGCTCTAAAACAATCTTACCTGTTTCAATAAATGTCATGATGCGTGTGATAAGTGCCATTTTTTTCCCCTTTGAGGGAAGCTGTAGACCTTCACACATACGTCTTAACTCTTGCATATTGAAAAACAGAATTGATTTGGATAAATCAGCCTGTTCTGCTTTGCTGAGTAATGGAAATTTCTTGTTCATACAATAAGTTTCTTTATTTTACAGAGCTTCCAAGGCGTAAAAACGCTAGATGCTCTTCTTCAACCCACGCCATATTTTCAATCATTTGCTTTGTCATTGGCCTACGTAACTGTTTAACATGAATCTTGAAATTATCTGGAAGTTTATGTGGATCAATTGGCCAACCATCTTGCTCTTCTGGTGATGCTATAAAAAAAAGTTCATTAAAGCTCATGAGCAGCTCTTCATTCTCTTTTGCTACAAAATCATCTTGCCCTGCAAAACGACGCTCAAAAGTAAGTACTCCCTTGTGCACGTCGTTTTCGAAAATATCCCAGACTACAGTACCTGATTGAGGCCTTAGCTCCTCACCAGCATCCATAACAACACTAAATCGCTTGCCTTCAATCGCATGAGCTCGACGGGCTACTATTTTTTTATCTTGTACTTGCAGATGGAGCTCATCACCAATATTGATATTTGGCCCTTTTCCCCTCACCAACCACTCCCATTCATCTGCATAATAATTTGGTTGAGAGCCATGCAGCTGCGGATCGATGACACGAATATTGTAAACACCATGAACAAGGAGCTGGTAAATATCGCTGCCCCCTGCAATATAAACTATAGTCCTACCTTGCTCAGACAAGCTACGCAGACGATTGAGCGTATCAAGATGCCAATATTTCCATCCACTACCGGCCAACGTCTTCCACATACCAACATACAGCAGTCTTCCGAGCGGCTTGGCATCATCAAATAATAGTATCTCTTGCACATGGGGAAACGATTGAGAATTAAAACAGAATTCCACAAAATTATTTGCCACAGCAAATTCATGCTCTATTGATTGCTTTGTTTCATCTCCAAACAATGTTTTAAAAAGACCAGTGTAGCGATGTAAAGTCACATTAAAATTATCTCTCTCATCTTGTTCATTACGTTCTTTGGTTGCAAAGTCAGCATCTTCAAGTGTATGTAAAAATTCCAATATGCTACTTGCCGTCAGCTGTCGCACGCTGTTCAACTTGCTCTTATCAAGACGACCATCCACAGTACCAGCTAATTTCAAGAGCGGCTCTTTGAGCGGCAACATCGATTTAGATAGTTTCAGTTGCATCGATCCAACACGCTTAGTCATTAACGTACTATCGGCAATACAATGCTGAAAATAAGCGCTCTTCGCATCAAGCCATTGAGCAAACACTTTTGAAGCCAGCTTTACTTGTGCAACTGCTACATCTTTACTCACTAACAAACTCACAACTTCACCTTTAATATACAGAAGAAATCCCCCGAGCCCTTACCAACACCGTCAGCAAGAGTACGAGGGATTTATTTACAACTTCAAGTGATCTCAGTTTTTATAATAAAACACCAACTAATGCTGCGTTAAGAAAGTTTGCTAGAGTACCACCAAGTAGTGCACGCACACCAAGTTGAGTCAGTAATGTACGCTTTTCTGGACAGATCGCACCAATGCCACCAATCTGAATACCGATGCACGAGAAGTTTGAAAAACCTGCCAATGCATACGTCAATAATATTTGACTACGCGGTAACAGATCAGCCTTAGCAAACGACATGTATGCAACAAATTCATTGATGACAAGTTTTTGACCGAGCAACGAACCAGCAACTGAACAGTCTTGCATTGGTACACCAATGAGATAGGCAACACCATAAAATAGTTTGCCAAACAAGAAATTGAGCGATATTGGCTGAGGCATGAAATACCCTGTTGCCCACGCAAGAAGAAAATCAACCAATGCCATCAAGCTGATAAATGATATCAACATAGCAGCAACGTTGACTGCAAGACTCAAACCATCAGACGTACCGCGCGATACCGCATCAAGAATATTCTTAGTATCTTTCTCCATTTTCATTTTAGTCCCGCCCAATGTTTCCGGCGTTTCTGTCTCTGGCAACAAGATTTTTGCAATCAAAATCGCGCTTGGAATAGCCATGAAACTTGATGTTAGCAGATGACTTATTGGCACACCCATACCACCATACACCGCCAAAAGCGAACCACTTAAGTGGGACATACCGCCAACCATAACCACAAGCATTTCTGACTTGGTCATACGAGGAAGATAATTTTTAATAAGCAGCGGCGCTTCAGTTTGGCCAAGCATCACATTTGCAGCAACCGCCAATGTCTCTGCACCTGAAGTACCAAGGATTGGTCTTATAGCCATTGAAAGACCGGAAACAAAAAATTGCACTATGCCAAGGTGATATAACAATGCCATGAGCGCACCAAAGAAAATAATGGTCGGTAATACCTTGATCACAAAGATCATGCCCCATGGTCCCTCTATGTTAGTAAGCGCACCAAAGACAAATGCTGAACCATGCCCAGCAAATTGGTAGATCGCTTCAAAAGCATGCGAAATGGAACCAAAAATCCCCTGACCTATGCCGGTCTTAAGAACAAACACTCCAAGCAAGGCCTGAATTCCCAATGCGCTCAGAACAAGTCTCCATCTAATTTGGCCACGATTATTGGAGAATAGGATAGCAACCCCAATGATAACCATCATGCCTACAAGGCTGATAAGTCGCTCCGAGTTGAAAACGTCGGTAAGCATAATTGTGTCCTTTCGCGATTAAACTTTTTCACTTCTAGATGCAAAATATACACAAGCTTTGAAATAAGGTAAGCCGCTAATTTATTTTTAAATGGAGAGGGGACCGCTAGTTTTATCTAAAAACATTCCCTAGAATTAAGAACTGTAAAGGCCCGGTATTTCTACCGAGCCTTATTTTATTTACTCATGATCCAAGAAGCTACCCCGCGCACGGCGTTGCAACACGTCCCACTCAAGCAGTGGATTTATAAGATCATCAAGATCACCCGAGTTAACAATAATATCGAGTTTTTTAAGTGTAGATTCAGTTCGATGATCGGTAACCCGGTTTTGAGGATAATTATATGTTCTAATTTTTTCAGCCCGGTCACCAGTACCAATTTGTTGTTTACGCGTTGCACTCTGTTCGGCTTCATGCCGTTCACGCTCAGCTTCAAGTATGCGGGCCTGCAATGACTTCATTGCCTTAGTTTTATTTTTACCCTGAGAACGCTCATCTTGACAGGTAACTACGATACCTGTTGGAATATGAGTTATACGCACTGCTGAGTCGGTCGTGTTAACATGCTGCCCACCAGCTCCGCTCGAGCGATAAAAATCAATGCGCAAGTCACTTGGATTAATTGAAACTTCAACATCATCAGCTTCTGGCATTACTGCTACGGTAATGGTTGAGGTATGAATACGCCCCGCACCTTCAGTCTTTGGTACGCGCTGCACACGATGCACACCGGATTCAAATTTAAGATATTTAAAAACATCTTTACCGGTGATGTGTGCCACAACTTTGCTGTAACCACCAAGATCGGTACTTGCTTCTTCTATAAGAGATATTTGCCAGCCTTTTGAAATTGCATACAACGAATACATCCGGAACAAGTCTGCCGCAAAAAGCGCTGCTTCTTGCCCCCCAGCACCAGAACGTATTTCTAAAAACACATCTCGCTCATCGCGTTCATCACGCGGATAAAGCATGTCGTCTATTTCTTTGTTCAGATTTTCAATTTTGCTGCGGCTTTCAGCCAACTCTTCCAGATAGAGTTCACGCATCTCGCCAAGCTCTGCATTTAAGTGTTGCTCACATTCTTGCGCCGCCACTTCATGCTTTTTAAGTTCATCATGTAGATTGAGTAGAGCAGAAAAACGCGAGGCTCGTTTCTGTAGCTTCATGCGTTCTCGTTGAGGCAGCGATGCGTCAATAAGTTTATGATTTAAAACATCATACTCACTACGAATAGCAACCCAATCTAGCATTGCAAACTCCTCATTTTCTCAATATCTACAAATAATTAAGCGAGCACCAGAAAGTCCGGTGCTCGCTTTTTGATTAAGTTTTACGCGTGCTATTTCTTGTTGTTTAACGAATAGCGCTTAGAGAATTTTTCGATACGACCCGCGGTATCAACAAATTTTTGCGTACCGGTGAAAAACGGGTGACATTTCGAACAAATATCTATCGAAAGTTCTTCAGCTGTTGAAATTGAGTTGAAGCTGTTGCCACAAGCACAACGAATTGCAACATCATTAATTTTTGGATGCAGATCTTTTTTCATCGAAAGTAACCCTTATCTAATACCTTTTTGCTTATGCATCTGTTTTAGCTGTTCGATAATCTTTACTGAAACAACATCCACACCCTTCATAAGCCCAAGGTAGTAAGAAGCAAAATCAGCCCACAAGATCATATCAAACAATTGATCCTCGAGAGTATTCCCCAAAACTGGGATTTTGTAAAGATGCACACCTCCCTGAATCAAAATTTCACCAACTGTCTCAGCCGCAAGCTCCAAATGAGGCGGCAAGAAGGCAGTTGAGGCCATCACTACCAGAGGTTTTTTGTTACAATTTGAAAACCCAACAAGAAGATTGTGGCATAATTCTGGTATTACAGAAAAAACCGCCTGCACTTTAGCATTTTCATTAAATTGCGTCTGTGCTCTATACACACATGCCGCACTATCCCCAGCAACACCCCAAAGATGAAACATTTCTTCGTTCAATGCCAAGTTAAGAAACGTCTGAAAGTACTGCTGTTGCGAATATTTTGGAAGATAAAGATAAGCATGTTCGATCCATTGTTGAACAATGTGTGTCCCTTGCAATAAACCAAGTTTATCGAACAGACCCATCATAATCCCCAACGAATACCCCAATGAAGCTCGTGGTGCAATCGCTGTTGGCATAATAACAAATGGCAAATTTTTAAGCTCAGCAATGCGTAATGCTTCGCCACCGTTTGCCAAAACTATTGTTGGCACAAAGCGCTTGTTTAGCACTTCAAGCGCGTCTAGCGTTTCCCAGGTGTTACCTGAATAGGAAACCACTATTGCTAAGGTCTGGGCATCAATCACAGCGGGAACATCCGGACCATCGATAACAAATACAGCTACATCAGAATGCTTTTCAAGGAATGTTTTTACGATGCGCCCCGCAATACCAGAACCTCCCATCCCTACAAAAGCAATTTTTTTCATAGGTTTAGAAAATCGCTGACCAAACTGCCCCCAAAAAATCTGTGATAACTCCAAGCCAGATCGTAATTTTTCAGGCCAAGTAAGTAAATCTTTTTGCATCATAACTCATCTTTACCGTTAAATCGTTTTTAAAAGATCTTGTGCAGATCGACACACTTCCAGGTGTTTAGTGGTCTTAATAATCTGAGAAAGTAGAATCTTTGCTTCAGTCCCACGTCCTAATTTTTGCAAACATTGCGCCTTTAAAAGCGGCACCAACGGCATTTGGTCAACCACATTGTTACAACGACCAAAAACTTCTAAGGCATGATCATACTGCCCTATTTCAAATAATACTTGGCCAAAATTGTAAGCAATCCTCACATCATGTCTATTTTTTTTATGAGCAGTCTCGAAATGCTGAGCTGCGGCCTTAAAATCTTTAGCATCAAATAAACAGCATCCGGCTGAAAAAGCTATTTCTGGTTTCGTTGTATCACATGAAAGCAAGACGGGTAAAGCCCTCTTTGAGTCCCCAGCTGCGCAAAGCGCCAACCCATAGATATCTAAAAATGGCAACGCGGCTGTCGCTTTAAGAGAAAACGTTTCTTCACACAAGGCAACCACCTGAGCAAACTGCTTTTTGTCATATAAAATTTGCGCTAATTCATAGCGCGCTGTTGGATAAAAAGGCCTAATCTCAATGGCTTTACGAAAACTCTTCTCTGCTAAATCAATAGCCCCGCCATTCTTATTAAAAAGACCAAGATTATAAAAAAGCTGCGGATGCATCTCTCCACTTGCAAGAGCTAACTCATATTCGCTAGCAGCTTTTTCCCTTTCACCAAGCCGCTCATACACATGCGCAAGATTAACATGCGGTTCACCATACAGTGGATCAATCTCTACTGATTTATTAAAGTTGGCAACTGCAGCATCAAGATCATCTTTGAGTAAATAGGCAATCGCCAGATTGTTGTATGCCCGCGCACGATCAGGAACCTTGGCAACCACATCACTCCAAAAAACTAACTCATCTTTCCAAACTAGATTGCGCACATGAGAGCTTGTAAAAAGTACGATCACAAACGAGGCTATTCCCCCTAGAAAAACCTTTTGACGTAATGATACTCTCACTAGAGCACTAACATATTCAATGGCATAGATAAACAGTGGGGCCAAAATCATCATGATCCCAATAGATGCAATATACGTTTTATAATCACAAACTAATTCTTGAGAAGGCGCAATAGATCTCGGCAACATAACCATGAGAAACCAAAAAATTCCGCATACAGATGGCAACAAAAGCCGCCGCAGCGCAAGAACAATCGCACCACCAATCAGACATAAAAAAAACAGCAGAGGAATGAGTACATCTGGCGCCGTAGCACCTGAAACTAATTTGATTCCATATTCAAAACAAAGACCAACCGGCCAAAAAAAGATTCCCATGTAATGAAATAATATTTTCGGCTGCGTCCAACGATATAAATTAGGTTTAATAATTTCTCGCGGTTTTTCTGTTATAAGCGTTCCGCGATTATTTGGTAATTCAACTTTTGGTGCCTCCCGAACAATACGACGAACATACACACCAATACGTTCTAAGCCCACAAACATTACTGCACCCAAAAGTAGATGTAATGGCAAGCGCTTCAAAAACTGCTTCAGGTCAATCTGGGCAAACAGTACAAAATCAGTCAACATTACCAGCCCCGGCAAGACCACAATGATTTCTTTAGAACCACATCCAACATAGGCAGCTATGAACGACGCTGCATACCAAGCAATTTTTGACCAAATTTGCACAGCAACAATACCGCGTACAAATAACAAGATCACAACTACTATTACAAGCGCAGCAACTCCTTCGGTGCCCATCTGCGTCATGTACGTAGCTGTTTGTGTTTGCGCAGGGTGAATAAGAAAGAGCAGGGCCGCTAAAAAAGCTAACAGCCTTGCTCGTGTAGAAAACCATGGTTGTTTGAGTTGCTGAAATATCGATACGAAAAGCATGTAAAGCAGTAGCCCTATCGCAAGATGGATAGCAAGATTCACAATGCGAAATCCAATAGGCTCCAGTCCGCCAATCACAACTCCAAGCCGCTGCAATGCCCGCGAGATCCATCGACAAGAGGAAAAAAATATTGCCGATGTATGCATATGCGGATATTCAAGCAACGTTGGATAGTCATCAAAAACAAACCCGTAGTGTAATGTTGGAAGAAATAATCCAAGTGTTAACAACGACAACAAACCCATCGCCCAGGCATGAGTAATGTTATATGGCCATGCACCTATTTTTTTAAGAAAAGCGTTCATACTGACACCTAGTAACTACTTTAAGTACGATCTGTTTTTTTATCGGCACCAGTTTTATTACTTGCCAACGTAGCAAATTCCTGTATTGATTTCATCGAAACTTTACCATCTCGATTTACCTTATCCTGTAAATCAAGACGAGACAATTCCCGCTTCACATAATTGCGAACATCATCAGGCATCTCTTGACCTAATACACCAGATAGAAGCTCCTTTGCTTTATCATAGCGCTTCATATTTTCGTGGCATGCAGAGAGCCTGAAAAGAATCGGTGCCGTAAAATGCTCAGTATTTACCAGACGCTCAAAAGTAGCCGCAGCCTTATCGAATTGCTTAGTCGCAAAATAACTTTCAGCAAGATTATTAATGTAGCGATGGTCTTTAGGATCGCTATCAGCAAGTTTTTGATAAATAGTAGTTGCTTCATCATGTTGATTGTTCAGGTGTAAGGCGTTGGCATAGTTAAACCACGCCGTAGTAGTACCACCGTCTAGCTGTACCATTTTGCCAAATGCCTTAACTGCCTCATCAAATTTTTGTAATTTAAAAGCAGCTTGCCCTAGCTTACAAAACGCGTCAGATACGGTATCAAGGTCACCCTCAGTAGCTTTTTTCAAATAATCAAATACACCCTGATAATCATTTCGAGCTTCACTTATTCGGGCCATATTGAAAAAAGCTTTGCCATAATACGGACGTAATGCCAAGGCCTTATGTAAAGCTGCCTCGGCTTTATTTAGATCTCCTTGCTGATCAATATAAATAGAAGCCATGTTGTTATACGCTTCAGGATAATTTGGATATATTTTAATTGCTTGCTCAAGTGCTGCAATTGCAAGATCTATCTTCCCTAACATTGTGTAAGCAACTGCAATGTTGCTACAAGGGTCTTGATAGAATGCATCTAGATCAATAGCTTTCTGATAATGATGAATTGCTTGCTCAAATTTACCAGCCTCACAAAGAGCTACACCATAATTATTATGCGTACGCGCTTTGCCCGGAGCTTTCTTTGCACAATCTCCCCAAAAAAGCTCTGGTGTTGACCAGACCATATTGCGACTATAGGTTGCAACACCAAGTGGAAAAAATACAAGGGTTAATACAACAGCATAAGCTGGCCACGAGTCAATATACGATGCAATTTTTTCATAGGAATTTTTAAGCCAATTAAGCAACGACGCTAAAAGCACTGCCAAGGCCATGTAGACGCCAATAACTGCTAGATAGGCCTTATAATCGCATACAAGCTCAGCCGAAGGAATAAAGCTTGATCGTGGCGCTAGAGCAACAAGAAACCACAGTATGCCAAACCCTGCCAATAATAAACGCCGCCTTACAATGGAATATGTGGCAAGACTTATGATTGCAAGTAACTCAATAAGAGGAATTAGTACATCCTTCGACATGAAGGACTGGGCAAGCTTCCAATCATATTCAACACTCATAGCAAATGGCCAAAAGACCAAAGATATATAATGTATGACAGCACGAAACTGGGACATAAAATAAGTTAATGAAGTGATATGTGCATTAGGATCATTAGTCAAAACATTCCCAAGATTGTTTTGGTTATGCAGAAAATAATCAACTGAACTTTTAATACTTGGTGCACTGCCAGATCGCATGATTTCTGCAAGGTTAAACATATACCACCCAACAAGCGCAGTGAAAAATGTTCCATATATCAAGTAAAACATTCCGCGTTGCTTAATTAAGAGAGACAATGAACCTTTACTGAGAAATAAATAATCAATCAAAAACATAAAGACTGGTGCTAGTACAAAAATTTCTTTAGTTCCGCAGGAAATCACCGTTGTTACAGCAAGCACACAGAAAAGAAATATACGACCAGCCTGTGATGTTGACTGCGCATAGCGAACAAACAAAAACAGATTAAGTAATATGAAAAATGTCGCAATGCCTTCAATGCGCGCCTGAATTGCATATGAAACTGCCTGCGTTTGTAAAGGATGAAGCAAAAAAAGCCCCGTCGTACAGAACGCTATAAAATGGCGATATTTTTGCACGATGGAGTGTTCAAGATTTTTGCATATCATAAGAACTAGGTAATACACCAACACACCACTAAGCATATGTATCACAAGATTAGTCGCTCGGTAAGCAACAGGCTCAAATGAATTCATTCTAAAATTGAGACGGTTAAGATAATCACCAACCCACCGACGATTAAACCACCATCGACACAAAGGATTGTCATGCCTAATTGCAAAGTGCTTAGTAATGTGTGCAACATCATCAAATTGAAACGGATACCACAGCGATGCCCTATAAAAAAGAGCCGTAATCACTTGCAATACCAATAGTGGTAACCAGGTAAATTTTTCAACCTGAAAACTTAGCCATGATTTTTTTGTTTGTTTTTTACTGCGCCCAGCCGGGTTCATAAAGCTACCTCTCCCTTTTTCAAGAATTTATGACTCTCACTTACTACAGACAAATCTCACAATTTGACCGACCAGATAATCTCTCCTATGCTTGACGGCATGCCCAAATCGTACTTTTGACTACAAGGACATTACATGACCGCCTCTCAAAACATACTAGCGTTCATTCATGAAGTTGCAATTTTCTTTCCAGTTTATTTACTTCTCTTCTCATTCCATGGTTTTTTTTTAGCCGGCATTGCCAAGCTCCTTGGTGATAGGTCACCCAGCAACAAACACTTCTTCACGCTCAACCCTTTTGTACATATCAAGATACTTAATTTTGCAACCTTGTTCTGCATCATCTATGGCGCAAATAGCTTGCTGGGATCTAGTGACATTCCTCAAGAACTTATTTTCTTGTTGCTCATTTGCTTAAGTTATCGCTGGGTCATTAAAAATCACACAACCTCTGCTATTCTCAAGTATCAACGCCTCAATAATATTTTGTACAGTCTAGCCACGCCAATAAGCTTTTTGATTTTAGGATTTTTTAGTTTTGTACTCATTAAGATATTAAATCTAAATAGCCTGCCAGATTACGCGTTTTTCAGCATTGTTGAGTTCTTGCGCAGTACAATCTATGCCTCGATTTTCTGGGGGGCAGTACATTGCATCCCCATACCTCCTTTTGCAGCAGCAAACATTTGGTACTCGCTTACACCAACTTCTTACCATCATACAATCGATAAACTGCACCAATATGATTTTATTATTTTGTTAATGATTTTCTTGATACCTGTATGTAGAATGTCATTTTGGCTTATTGTTACTACTTTACGAACTACGTTCGAAAACTCATTTATTTCAATTTTGTTTTAAAGGATGTATCTCATGAACGCACAGACAGTAGTAAATTGGATTGCCCACCTCGCTCTTATGTTGCCAGTTTTTATTGCAGCTCTCACTGTTCATGAGTATGCACATGCACTTACAGCAACTCTATGCGGTGATGATACCCCAAAAGATCAAGGCCGTTTAACGCTCAATCCCCTTGTCCACGTAGACATTATTGGTCTTTTATGTTTGATTTTTTTGCATGTGGGCTGGGCAAAACCGGTAGAGTTTGACCCTAGAAATTTTAAATATAGAAAAATTTATTCGCTCTTAACCGCTTTTGCAGGGCCAATTTCTAACTTCATTTTTGCGCTTGCGTGCATGTATTTGCTTGCCTTACTCCCAAGCTCACTGTTTCCAGTAGCGCTTAATAAA
>JAHFBQ010000062.1 GCA_023249935.1 bacterium | reverse complement strand
GCTGAGAAAGGCTTGGAGCTGCGACAATGTCTTCAGTATTTGGTTGTTCAAGAATGGTGTAGAGCTGTTTTTCGATGCCAGGAACCAAGCGTTTTGTTTTGATCTTAATGCTGGCATACGTGATATTGCGACAGAGATAAAACGTATCAATTGGCATTGAGCTTTGCACGACTCCTTCGTTGTGACCAAATGTCGCTTGTACGAGTGCTACGCCAGGTGTAAAGCCGTCTGTTTCTCGCGTATAAAGAACACATCCGGTAGGGATATGAGCGGCATCTTTAGCGCCGCCGATAGGTTCACCGATCATGCGTTGGATGAGTACTGGCAAAAAAGGTGTATCGAAGATGGTGGTATCGCCAGCCTGAAGGCGTTGCTGCATTGATTTGGTGCTGACATAGGAGGCCAAAACTTCGCCGATTGCGCGCATGACATAGGTATCTCTTGGCGGTACGTTTGCAACGCTTACATTGCCACCAGCATTTGCAAGGGTTTCTGAATCCTCTTTGCCGGTACTTCTGACCATGAGTTGCCAGTTGCTTTGCACAGCAGTCTTTAAGAAATCGACAGCACCATTGCTGTCGTCCCGGACTCCGATTCGGGACCCACTCAGATTAGCCAGAGTATTTGCAGATGCCTGCTCGCACGCCTGTGTGATGCGTTTTTGTAGCGTCTCTAATTCCTGCCGAAATTTAGTGCTAAGTTGTTTATTTTTATACATTTTCTTTTGTTGCAGCGGGCCTGCTGCGCTGGCGATGATGATCTGCCACTGTGTAGGCAAATCAAGGCCTTGCGTCTTAAGGAATTGTTGCATCGATTCGTTAGGGAGCCCTATGAAATCTGGTACGGTTACCAAGTGTGTTGGTACAGCCTTGTTGATTGTGTAAGCGAGTTCTTTTAGAACCAATAGATTGGCTGTTTTATAACCAAAACCAGCTATTTCAGCCTGATTTTTGAGATGGTCTGTATTAAATATGGAAGCGGAGAGTGAAGAAAAGAGAGAGAGCAGGAGTAGTCTGACTAGTCTACTCGCGAGCACCTGGCCAGAAGCTGGCCAGGGCTCTGAGATAACCTCCAAGTCCCCTAGAAAAGTATCTTTGGGTGGGTTTGACGACCCCTGCTCATTTTTGGGAGTAGTTTTAATTGTTTCTAATAATAAATTACACATATTATAAACCGCGTCAATATTTTTTTAATAGAAAATATTATTAAGGACCTAGTTTGATCAGTAAGGTAGATTGGGAGATAAGTATTTTGCGAGAAAAATGAAAAAAGGCAGGTTTTTAGCCTGCCTTTTAAGTTGATAATGTTATTTGGAGTATTGGGATAAAACTCTACTCGCCTGTGCTGTATTGATCCAGAAGCACTTCATACTGGTCCAAGACCGCCTCGTTTTTTAAGTCTGCCCATAACTTAAAATCTAAGACGGTAAGGGCATTGACATCTCGCTCAGGGAATCTTTCCACGATATCTCCAGCAACTTGTAGCACAGGGGCGCATAACTCACGAAGCTTTTTGTGCAAAAATTCATTAATTGCGGTTAATGATTCCAAGGCATAGCTTTTTGCCAGTTCTGGTGATATATCGTCATTTTGCTGGGGCTGTTTTTCTGATACAATTGCAACCAACTCAGCCTCTAGCGCCTGAAAAACCTCTTGATCAGATCTATTGTTGTCTGCGGTTCTACTTGCTAGGCGAACTAAAATAACATGGTACAGATCTAATAGTCCTAAAATTTCCCTACCTACCGCGGTATTAGAAAAAGTTGTAACAGGACTACGTTGGGTTGGTTCTTCTAGTATTTCTTCAGTATCCTCGTCATTATCATCCGCATTGTCATCTGCATCATCAGGTGTTGGGGATTCTTGTGTAAAGCCGATTCCCATTTGTTCTAAGGTTTCGCATCCTAACATCTCGGCAAGTAGGTTGGCACATAAGGTTGCTTGTTCTTCCGATGAGAGGTTGCGATCTTTGGTTGCCGTTTCAAAAACACCAAAGATATGTTGTAAGAGCAGGTGTGCTGTGCTGTTTATGCTATCGATCATGGCTGCAGTATCTTGGTAGTGCCAGTAGTCGGAAAACAGTGCTGCGGTTGCCCATCTGTCACAGGCGTGATCAGATAGGCTGGGTTGATTTGTGCTTACACAAGCCTCATTCCCCATAGACAATTCTGTTGTGGAGTAGGAATAACTTATAGTTCTTTGGGTGTAGTCGGCTATACATGGTGACGCGAAAAATAATGTACTGAGCACTAAAAATTGCTTGATAATATTCATAGCAAATCCTTTTCTTGAGATTGAGTGGCACCGTAAAATTGTGTATTAGGCTACTATGCTCGTTGGTAAACTGCAAATTAAAAACAGAAGCGGCCCAGGTTGATCAATCCGGGCCGCTTCTGTTTAATAGCTAGGGAACAATTATGCTTTTACAGCAACCATGGCAGGTGCTTTATGACAGCCATAATTAACCAATTCTTTACGCTGTTTAAGCTTTTCATCAGCAGCGATCTTAAGGATATTTGGTGTTACGGTACGAGAGTGTTGAGTGCTCAATACGTAGCGTAATTCACCAACTAGGTCTTCAAGATCACGTCCTGACCAGCCGGTAAGTTCTTGTGCGATTGTACGCAGACTTTGCTCATTGAGGTCTGAGCCAATCATTGCCTGTTCACCGTCAAGTACAGTTGGGCGATCAACAAAATACTTAGTGAGGTATAGTTGTAACATTCTTACGCGCTCATTAAGGGCTGGGAGTGGAACGTGTACTTTCTTCGAAATACGGCTGAGTATTGCCCAATCGAGATTAACATCGTTAGCTGCAAGAATAAGCATAAACTTATCAGATTTCGCGCCAGTTCTTGAAAGAATTGCATCAACAATTGCATCGCGAACAAGGTCTTTTCCTTCACGTGAGCGGAAGGCAGAGGTTGCTTCGTCGATGAAGACTATGTATGGTACATCGCTGTTTTCTATACGATCGAAAAGCTCATGAATTTGTTGAACAGCGCCTTCTCCAAACTGTATGAAGTCTGCACCTGAGATGATAACATAATTCATGCCACAGTGACGTGCAATGAGCTTTGCAATCATTGTTTTACCGGTACCTGGTTCACCATAGAGAAGAAGGTTTCTGAAAGGAAGCCCGTCTTTTCTTGTTTCTTGAGTAGCTTTTGACAATTCGCTGATGATCGCAGTAAGTTCTGGGTCAAAAACAACTTGGCTCATGAAATCAACCGCTTCTTCTTCAGATGAGAACATGCTGAGGATTGTCTCCCATAGATTTTTATCTGACGATTCGCGTACCAATTTTGGCATGCCTACGAATTTTTGTGCGTAGTAAAGACCAAATTTTGCTGCAAAGTAGGTGGCAATAAGTACCATGCCAATACTACCAGCAGCAACACTGAGTTTTGTAATATTTTCTTTTGAGGTGTATTTGTCTATGCTCGCCAGAGTCGCTTTATTTGCCGTTTCTTGAACAGCAACAGCTTCCTTGAGTTTATCTTTGGCTTTGAATTTGTCAGCAAAAACGCTAGCGAATTGTTTACCTGTATCTGCAGCAACATCACCAAACTTTTCTGCCATACGATCTGCGCGAGCTCTTTGATCGTCATCTTCTCTTTGTAAGCGGTTTAAATCCTCTTGAACATCCGCAAGTTGACGTCGAGCGTTTGCATCACCACGATCAACGAGTACCTGAAGATTTCGCTGTTGTCTTCGTAGATCATCTCGTCGGTAACGGTTTGCATTAATACGTCGTTCTGCGCGCTCGGCTATGTCATCGACAACATTGCCAACTACTCTACCAGCTCCTTCAACCCATGCAGGAGGGCGTCCGGCCGCAGAGATAATAGTTGGTATCGAGCATGCGATCACCATAAAAAATGTGTAGATCAAATTTTTCTTGAACATAATTGGTCCTTTGTATTAATTAATAGCTGAACGAATGAGCGGCCAGATTCCTTTGACGACAGGAAGAATAACCGGTGCAAGCATTGCTGCGGCTGTGCACGTTTCAAATGTAGAATGATTTTTACGAAATTTTTCCAGTAATACCGGTTGTAGCGGGCCGAAGTGGTTCATTACAATAATGAATATTTCTTCTTTAAGCGCTTGCTTAATTTCTAGTTGCTTCTCTTGGCTTTCATTGAGAGGGTTTGCCAAGCGGCGTTCGAAAGTTTCAATAATTTCTTTCAAATTAAGGCTTTCTTTGACCAACATGTCTAATAATTGGTCTTTTATCATGGAATCCATTGTTCTGTGGAAAAAATATAAATTGAAAAGGAGTTCTGAGCTGAGGGTAAACCACCAAGTTTCATCGAATGTTTCAGCAAATCCAGTTTGTTTTGCGGCCTCAAGCATAGTTGCAATAGCTCCTTGTCCGACTTTCAAAAATAGACTTGAATAGAGGTTTATGTATGTATTGCCTACTACCCTGCCAAACGCGGCTAGAGGTTGTACTGCGCGTTTATCTTTGTATCCAGAAACCCATTCGTTAATCTTAAGATCGACTGAGTTGCCGAAAGACGCAACAAGAGGGCGTAAAACCATTCTTGTAGCGAGATGATTGCTTATGGAGACAACCGGGATTTTCTTATCATCTTTTAGTTCTTCTTTTTCAGACACATCCTTTGGTGTGCGATTGTAAATAAAGGGTGGCACGTGTACTGATTTTTTTACGTGTTCAACACAGGCTGGCAGCACTCTGTTCTTAAAGAATTGAATTGCTAATCGACGCATCTGATTATTCATACTCATTGACTTTTGCAGCGCTTCATTCAAGTTTTTGAAGGTGGCAGCAAAAAGCTCATCATCACTTGTTTCAAGCATGATATTGAGGTTATATAAGACAACATCCTCTTTGTGCGCCATTGCGGTAGCTATGGCTTCTATCATGCCGTCAAAGTAGTCAGCCATGGTATTGATATCAAGAAGTAAGCTGCCAAAGTGAAATGTTGGATTAAGCAGATCTTCAGGAAAAATGCCAAGATATACGTCTTGGGCAAAATGTTCATTGAGCAGATCAATGTTGGGAACGGTGCCAAGTCCTTTTAGTACTACAAGAGGCGTCTTATTAAATTCTTCTACTTTTTCAAGCCAAACTTCTCTAGCATGTATCGCCTTATGCAAAATCTTCTGTTGATCGATATCGTCTTCTTCAAGGATATTTTCCATGTCTTCGATGGAAGCTTTAACGTCATCTATGGATTCGTTAATGTCCGCAGCAGCTTCTCTAATAAAAGCAATTTTTTCTGCTGGAGGCATTGCCACTACATGTTCTAAGATCGGCTGAATAGGTTCCCGTATCATTGGCGGAAATCCTCCTAAGAAGGCAGCTCTCTGTGCAGGATTCATTCGCTCAAAAGCGTTTACTATTGCTAATGCCTCTTGAAATCCCACGGGTTCTTCTACAGGCGCTGCACTATGGGCTATTGGCAACGCGATTTGCAGTGATGTGATAAGTATCAGTAAAAGTTTACGCAGGTGAATGTTATACCAGTTCATACGATTAATCTTTCCAGTGAGGACTTTTTAGTCTTTTTAGTTAAAGAGCCCGACGATTCTAGCATAGGCTTTCTTTGTTGCAACTGGCTGGGGTAGAAACGAGTAATTGGGGGTAAAAAATTCAGACTGAAATGGAGCTGTTAGGTGAAGTGATATAGAGATGCTGAATGAAAGATTGGTTGCCAACTTCTATCGTATTTTCTCTTCTATAATTTGCTGGTTGCTTTAGACTCGGTGGAGTGTTTTTAGATTCTATTTTGCTACCTAAAGGGTTTTGCAGCTATGTTTGGATTTATCAAAGATAAACTGAAGAAAATTTATGATCAGGTCTCTAGCAAGGTAAGTGCGCTGTTCAATCGCAGCAATTTCGATGAAGCGTTTCTTCTAGAATTAAAAACGCTGCTGATTGCTTCTGATGTTGGAGTGGTAACGACTGATGAGCTTATTGCTGCGTTGCGTGCTGAGATTGCAAAACTAAAAACCCAAGATGCTGTTATAGTGAAACAAGTTTTTGAAGAACTTTTAATTGCCAAACTCCTCAACACAAATGATCGCGAAGTCATGCCGGAAGTACTGCTGATGGTTGGTGTCAATGGTAGTGGAAAGACTACCTTTTTGGCAAAGCTTGCTTATGCAGCGAGCCGCTCTGGCAAAAAAGTATTACTTGTTGCTGGCGATACCTTTCGTGCCGCAGCCACGCAGCAGCTAGCGCATTGGGGTAAGTCGATGAGCGTTGAGGTGCATATCGGTCGTGATGAGCAAGATCCCGCCGCAGTGATGTTTGACGCTTGCCAGCGGTTTATTGCAGAAGGCTTTGATCATTTGTTTATCGACACCGCGGGGCGTTTGCAGACCAAAGTGAATCTTATGAAAGAGCTAGAAAAAGTTCGGCGTGTTCTTGATAAGGCGTTAGCAGGGAGGCCGGTGGCGGTGTGGCTTGGTGTCGATGCGATGCTTGGCCAAAACTCATTGCGTCAAGCTGAAGTGTTTCATGAAGCGACTAAGCTTGATGGTGTAGTGTTAACAAAATTTGATGGAACGGGAAAGGGTGGCATTGTGTTTGCTATCGCCGCCCAGTACAAGGTACCGGTGATCTATATCACCTTTGGTGAGGGTGTAGAAGCGCTCAAGCGTTTTGATATTCGTGAATATGTGCATGATTTGATCAATGGATAAGGGAAAGAGGAGCGGTATATGAAAAAGATATTGCTGTTGATTGTGAGCCTGCTATTGAGCAATAGTTTGCTGGCGCATGAAAATTCTTTACTGCAGGCAAGGCTTCATTCTGTCGATCGAAGCTTAGAAGGACGCTCGCTCAAAGATATTCTTGCGCAGTACGGTGGGCAACTCAAGCCTGGGGTGTCAGTCATAACGATTGATGGTGTGCTTGAGGGTGATACTCCTATAGCCGAAGCGGTGGTAAAGTTACAGCGCAGGGTAACAGAATTTAAAATTGTGCGAGATGATCGGTTGTTAAGGTTGTTGCCAGTATTTGTTTCAGGAATACAAATTGATAGTATTGATGCACTAATTGGTTACATCAGGGTTGCTTATGAGCAAGAGCGGTCTCCGCTTGTTGCATTTATTGCGGACGTTATTCATGAAAAACAAGAAGCAGCCTCGCTGACTACGGAGGCATTACGTCTGCTTTCAGATTGTGATTGTCGCGCTGGTGTGTCTGAAGTGATGCAGCGAGTTGGTGAGTATTCTCAGACGCTGTTGGTGATTGAAAAGACTCTCGAGCATCTCTGGCAGGAAATTAAGCATAATGATTCAAATACTCAATAAACTTATACAACAACTTATGTCTGTGACGAATGACGAGCAGCAGGCGATTTTCGAAGGTTGGTTGTTACTTGAAAAAGTGACAGGAAAGAAGCGCGTGGTTTTGCTTGCGGACAACCATCAACTTACTGAAGATCAGCAACGACAGCTTGATACTTGTGTAGCAGATCGTGTAGAAAAAAATAAACCACTGGCCTACATCTTGGGCAATGTGCCGTTTGCAAACTTAACACTCATAGTACGTCCGCCGATATTGATTCCGCGTCCTGAAACCGAAGAGATGGTGTTGTGGATTATTGAACAATTTAAAGATATTGCGCATGAACCGTTGTGTGTACTTGATGCATGTACAGGATCGGGATGTATCGCGTTAGCACTGGCCGCGGCCTTTCCGGCGTGGCAGATAGTTGGCATTGATATCAGTACCGAAGCGCTTGCGCTGGCGCAAGAAAATCGTCAAGCATTGGGTTTGCATAATGCTTCATTTCATCAGCAATCTATTTTTGAAGATGGTCCATGGTTGCAGCCCTATGATCTTATCGTGAGTAATCCGCCTTACATAAGCAAAAAATCGCGCTATCTTGTTGGTGCTGATGTGTTAGGGTGGGAAGATGAGCGGGCGTTGTTTGCAGACCAAGAGGGCTGGGCTTTTTATGAGCGGCTTGTCCAGCTTGCTAAGAGGATTGTGGGCAGATCCTCGAGCAAAAAACCGAATCTAGTTATAGAGTTCGGTGTCGACCAGCAGAATATGGAGCAATTCTTGCTCGATCGTGGCTCTGTATCGGTAGAAATTTGCTGTGATGGCGCAGGGCGTAGACGCTGGGCTTGGGCACGAATTTGACAAATATTTTCTTTTGTCCTACATTCTAGTCCTCTTCATGAAGATCGATCGTTACGGCTAGAAATTTTATGGCAACGAGCAAACGCTGTGTTTACACAAGGCGG
>JAHFBQ010000091.1 GCA_023249935.1 bacterium | reverse complement strand
CAAAAAAACGTTCATAACGCATTGACTCTGTTAGCGGTTCTAGATTTTCTGGCGTGGCATTAGTTCCGATGCCACTTGGGATGTTATGCTCGCGTAATTTTTGATGAAACTCTTCAAAGCCTTCTATGAATTCAACGCCTTTACGGAAATAAGAATTAGCAATTTCCATTTGACGCTTAGCAATGTCGTCAGGGTCATGAGGGAGGCCAAAATGTTTTTTTGTGACTTTTGATCCAACGAATGTGCTCATGCCAGAAAGTGATTCAAGAAATGCCAGATCTTGTTTGGTAAGGGCGCGGACACTGGCTTCATGGAGCCAATCGCGATTTACCTGACTCCAGATACTATCAGTTTTGATGATAGTTCCGTCCATGTCGAAAATGACAGCTTTAAGCTTATCTTTTAATAAATTAATAATGTTCCCTTTTTCGGTTGCGAATTTAAAATTCTGATCAGATGCAACCGCAATCTGATCAAACTTCTGTCAGTTTAACGGTGTGAGTTTTTCTGTCAAATTGGCAATAAATAGGGGGTGTCATCCCATTGAAAAGTTAGGGTTTGAGCTAGATTTCGAACGTTGCTTGGTCTCAAAGCAGTTAAAATCCTCATCATTTAAGGTTGTAGTCAGGGCTGTAAGACACTGAGTATTGCAAGTTATAAAGGTTTGGGTAATCTTTACTTCTTAAGAAGGATTTTTAAGAAGGACTTTTCTATGCGCATAAGACATCTGGTTATATTGCTGTTGGGTCTGGTTGGTAGCATCTATGCTGGTGGTACCAAAGTTTCTAAGAAAAAGCGCTCTGAGAAAGAACAAAAAGAACAAGTGGTGCCGCAGCCGCAAGGTGTGCTTTCATCACTGGGATTGTCACAGCTTGAAGGGAGAGAATCAGTTATGCAACATCTTGCCATCATTCCAGACGGCAATCGCCGCTATGCAAAAGCTCATAAGATGGAAACATTTTTGGGGCATCGTAAGGGATTGGATGTTGTTAAGATTGCTATGCAGGTCTGTAAAAGGAATGGCATTAAGCATCTTTCATTCTATACTTTTTCTCTTGAAAACTTTAAACGTGGTGAAACTGAGAAGAATTATCTTTTCAACATGTTGGCAACCGAATTTCATGCAGCGATTCCTGAATTAAAAAAGGAACGAGTGAGAGTGCGCTTTGTGGGAGATAGTTCTTACTACCCTGCAGCACTGCAAGCGACTATTGCTGAAGTAGAGGCGGCGACTGCTGGTGGCGATGCATTAAATCTAAATCTACTTTTTTGTTACGGAGGTCGGCAAGAGCTGGTACATGCCGCACAAGTTATTGCGCAAAAAGTTAAAGATGGGACGTTAGATCCTTCTAAAATCACTGAAGAGACGATTAATAGTGCTCTTTGGACCGCCGGAACTCCTGATCCAGAGCTTATTATTCGTACAGGAATGGAAAAGTCGCCGCGTACAAGTAATTTTCTGCCTTTTCAATCTGTTTACAGTGAATGGATGTATGTTGAGGATTTCTGGCCTGCAATGACTGATGAGCGATTGCAGGAATGTATAGATAATTTTGTAAACATTAATCGTAACTTTGGAACGTGATATGCAATTACGTGCGGTAGTTCTGGGGAGCGGAGCGTGGGGCTGTGCGATTGCAAATTTATTAGCTGACCGTGGTTATAACGTGCTTATCTGGTGTCGGGAGCAAAACATTGCTGACGAAATTAACCAGCAGCATACCAATATTCTCTACCTTCCAGGTCTTTCTCTTCATACTAACATTCGAGCAACGATTGATATTTCGGTTGCTGCACAGCATGCCGACCTTGTCTTCGAGGCGGTGCCGGTTGCCTACCTGCGGTCGGTGCTTCAAGCATTCAAGCCGTATCAGCGTAGACATCGTTGGGTAGCATTGAGCAAAGGCATGGAGCAACATTCGTTTGCGTTGTCGACACAAATTATTGATGAAATGCTGCAGCCCGAAGGCTTGGCTGTGATTGCAGGGCCCACCTTTGCACGCGATCTTATTGAGCGGCAATTCAGCGCCGCTGTGCTGGCATCGACTAATGATGTTTTGCGCAATGAGTTGATGACAAATCTGCCAACCTTCTATTTCAAATTGTTTCCATCGCGTGATGTTATTGGTGTCCAGGTTGCTGGTGCGATTAAAAACGTACTTGCAATCGCCGTTGGTATCGCCAAAGGTGCGGGGTGCAAAGACAACACAGTCGCCTATCTGCTTACCGCTGGTATGGAAGAAATGGCAGAACTGACGAGCTTTTTTGTTGGTCAACGCGGAACCATGTATGGGCTTGCTGGTCTGGGGGACATGCTTCTGACCTGTACGGGCAGCTTGAGCAAAAATCAG
Source organism: bacterium (assembly GCA_023249935.1). Classification (GTDB taxonomy): domain Bacteria; phylum Babelota; class Babeliae; order Babelales; family RVW-14; genus CAMATL01. Next base: position 662 of record JAHFBQ010000091.1, on the reverse strand, counting down.
CGTGCCGGTTTTCTACTTGGTCAGGGTAAAACTCTTACCCAAGTCCGTGCTGAATTGGCAACGATGCCAGAGGGTATTAATACCCTTCATTCGCTTATCGTGCTTATGGAACGAGAAAAATTATATTTTCCTATTTTATCAGCTACGCATCAATTTATTGCTGGCTGTGCTTCATTAGAGCAATTTTTTACGGTAACGTTATCAGCACCTATTATTCCCTTCTAAAAAAATTACACAAAAAAGTTATGAAACATTTGATTGTTCAACGTATCCAGCAAAATTGGAGGTCAGGATTAACTGTTGCTTTGGTGTCTACGCCGCTGGCCATATCATTAGCTGTAGCATCACAGGCACCACCAACCGCGGGCATTATAACTGCGATATGGGCAGGACTTATTGCAGCACTTTTTGGCGGTAGTAATTTTAATATCATAGGGCCTACGGGAGCCCTGTCTGGTTTTTTAGCCTCTTATGCTATTACGCATGGTGCAGTTATGCTGCCGATGCTTGCGATAGTTTCAGGCGTGTTTATCTTAATTGCTTATATGATTTCATTAGAAAAGTATCTAGTTTTCATCCCTGGCAGCGTTATTCATGGATTCACGCTTGGGGTTGCCGTCATCATCATACTCAACCAGCTAAACTATGTTCTCGGTCTTTCT
>JAHFBQ010000061.1 GCA_023249935.1 bacterium | reverse complement strand
AGGCCCTTTCTTTGCAGTTGCCTTATCACCATCTTTCTTCTTGTCGCCAGCAGGGGCTGGCTTCTTACCTTCAAGCACAGCAATCTTATCTTTCAAACTCTTGTTTTGTTGTTTTAAATGCTGCGTCTGCATTTTGCCAACAGTACCACTTGCCAGTTGACTAGCACTACCACGCCCACGACCAACAGCACCTGACTTCAATTTTCTAATCATTTCTTGAATTTTTTTGCGGCTTGCAGCATTGCGCATGGCCTTGCCTTTTTTGCGACGCTTCTTGCGAGCTTCGCCACGACGACCACGTTTTTTTCCTTTGCCCTTGCCATCTTTTTTGTCATCTTTTTTATCTGCGCGCTTACCTCGGTCATCACGGCGATCTTTTTTATCACCATCGCTCTTCTTGTCACGAGGATCCTTCTTCTGGTCGCGTTTATCATCTTTTTTCTTGTCATCTACACGACGTTTATCTTTATCATCTTTTTTATGACTATCGACTTGCTTATCGCCTTTGTCTGCCTTCTTTTCATCTTTTCTATCAGCTTTTCTATCAGCAACTGGTTTTTTATCATCTTTTTTATCATCGCCAGGCTCATCTGATTTTAAGTCAACCGAATCTTTTGCCTTCGTCACAGCTTCTTTTACCACAGCTCCCAAACCAGCCCTTGAAGGAACCGCACTCCGCGCCGATTGAGCCACACCTTTGACGGCAGTCTTGCCACGTGCCGCAGCATCTTGTGCAGCATTTTGCGCTGTACCGCGCACCTGGGAAGCGGTTTTCGTTGCTGCATCTTTTGCCTGAGTAGCAGCCCTAGCAGCTTCCGCTTTTGCTTGATTTGAAGCATCTTTTGCCGAACTTGTAACGCTAGATTTAAGCCCCCCGAAAAACCCACCAATTCCCCCAGATGTAAAACCAGCCATCGCATCATCAGCAGCTTTTCGCGCAGCAGCCTTACCTGCAGTCATAGCAGCCGCTTTTGTATCTTCAATTTTTTTTAGCCCGGCGGTTCTTACTGCAGCCGCTTGAGTGGCTGCTTGTGCTTTAGCATCGTTTACTCGCCCAACAGCCTCTTCTTTAGCTGTTTCAACCTGCTCGCTTACTACCTTAGCACCACCTCTTACAACCCTGCCCCCTCTGACGGTCACACCACCGGCAGGAGTATCCGCCATCACCAAAAGACTCGTCAGTGATCCTATGCCCACCAGCAGAACAAGCCTTTGCATCCGATTTTTCATACCTATTCCCTTCTCGCCTTTTTTATCGACAACGTCCAGTCGCATGAAGATTACCATGCATCCCCGACCAAATGAAAGCTTTGAAAATCTCGCTCATTCTTCTCGCAAGACGCGAGCAATCTCTATGCTGCGCGTACGATAAGCCGGCAACCATGTCGCAATAAAGCCTATGAGCAACGTTACTAAAAAGACAAAGATGAAAATTTCTGCATCCAAACGCGCCGGAAGATAAGAAATGTAGTATACATCAGGAAGCTCAATGAACGGATACCGTTCCAATAAAAAACCAACAATCCCAGCTGCCATCAGCCCAAGTAAGGCGGCAAGCAGCGTAATGAACATACCAATGTACAAAAAAATCTCTCGTATAAGATTGTGTTCCATGCCCATCGCCTGAAAGATGGCAATATCTCGCCGCTTCTGCTGAATTTGCATAAACAATAACGAAACCATATTCATACTCGCCACCAAGGTGATAAGCGCAATAACTATGAACATCACGTATTTTTCAAGCTTAAGTGACGACACCAATGCTGGGTACAGATCTTGCCATGAACGCAGAATAAAATCTGGCGATACCGCTTGCAAAGCAGCGCGCACCTTCTCCATTCCTGCATCGCGGCCGAGCAGCGTATGCAAACGCGCCTGAACGTAGGCAACACAGCCTTGCACCAAACCAAGTTTTTTTATCCACGCACCAAGACCTTCCCGCTCAGGGTGACGCAGCGTAATAGATAACTGATCAACACCCTCTTCATCAAACCATTCATGAAACTGGTCCAACCCACACAATGCCAGGTTGTTATCATATTCTTCTAGCCCAACATTAAAAATGCCGGTGATGATGACATTTGCTTTACGCAAAGTAATACTTTTTTTACTACGTGGCTCCGGCAGCATGATAGTAATTTTGTCACCAACGGCATAATGTTTTTCTTTAGCCAACTTGTGACCGATCACAATGCTATCCGGCACCAATAATTTTTCAAACAGTCGAGACCGATGTTGCTCATCCTTCAAGCGCGGCATCACCACTTTTTGGTTCAGCACATTGACCGTGTGCTCGTGCAATTGGTCAACACCACGTAGCACCAGCACTGTTTGCAGATCATCATCAATAATTGCCTGCTTGACCGCACTACCTGAGACACCGGCAACAACATCGCCGCATGCTTTAAGCAAATATTGGCGCAATGGTTCGTAGGCGATTTTATTACCCACGGCATACACTACAAGCTCTGCATTTATCCCTTGCATTTTTTCATGAATTACTTTTTCAAACCCATTGGTGATGATCAGCGTCAGCATCAATGCAAAGGTCCCGATGAAAATACCTAAAAAACAAACTTTGAGCATGAATGAAATGTTTGCATCTTTCCGGCGATAGGTTAAAAACCGCCACGCCAATAATCGAGCTAGTGCTGCCATGATTAACCCTTCTTTTTAAAAATTGGACTGCAAGCTATTTCAATACTTTACCCCAGACACCGTTTTATTGTACATTGGGAAGCAATCATTTTCGGCACACTGGCTTTTTGATGGAGAAAGTATGAATAAAACCGCACTAGCGGGGCTCTTTGCACTTGGGCTCTTGCTCCCAGGCTGCATTAAATATTATGAGCTTTCAACAACTGAGTTTCCGCAAGGAGATATCGTCACCGCACAATCAGTTCTTGCTGATAATTACATCCGCAGCGTCAAAATCTATAAAGAATTTGAAACCATGGCATTGTTCGACTTTATGTGGCTCGCTGCAGATGTACGCACCTACTACGCAGAGCGCTTTTGTGCTAAGCGAGGCAAAGACCTTGAATCACGCAAAGCAATTGAAAGCCGTCAGCTTGAAGAAACAAACCATTGGATCGGTTTTTATGTACTTGCAGACATCCGCATGAAAAATCAGACATCGCTCAAAGAGAAGAACGCGGCATGGACCATGCACTTGCTGGTAAATGATAAAATTAAGCTTGAGACCTTGAGCATTAAAGAGGTTGAGCTTGAACCAGAATACCAAGTACTATTTGGTACTCGCTTCAACAACTTCAAAACAGTGTACCTAGTTAAGTTCCCTGCCTACGATCTTGATGGCAAGCCGTACATCACCGTACCAAAACCATCACTCGTACTCACCATCTGCGGACCAGAACAAGAAGGTAAAGCGGTATGGAACAAACAATCATGTTCTCAAACTACAGCGATGAACCATAATGAAGATTTTTATTGGGGCTGATCACCGCGGCGTTACACTCAAGGCCGCTATCAAAGAAGCATTGCCTATGTACACCTGGATTGATGTCGGGTGCCACTCAACCGACCGTACCGACTACCCGATCTATGCACAAGACGTCTGCAACAGAATTTTGCAGGAACCCACAAATACTCCAGGCGCCTCGGCGCGCGGCATTTTAATCTGTGGCAGCGGCGTTGGCATGAGCATCGCCGCCAACCGATACAAGGGTATTTACGCAGCACTCTGCTGGAACGAAGCAATCACCACATCGGCTCGCGCAGATGACAATGCCAACGTGCTTGTCCTCGCAGCCAACCAGACCAACCCTGAGTTGGCCGTTAAACTTGTACAACTGTTTATTGAGACATCGTTCAAAGAAGGTGTGTACCGCCAACGGTTGTGCATGGTTGATGAGGAGTAGAAATTAAGCGTCGAACGCTTCGTTCAAATCGATCTCCAAATGCCTGATGACTGATCCACTACACAGATCCCATCCCACCTGCATAACTTCACTCGCCCGACGAGTAAGTTGGTAGAGATGAAAAAGTAAACCTGGGGCTTGTGGATCAAGTGACGCCTTTGCCGGATTTTTATGTAAAATTGCTGGTTGCTTAGATGAATCGGTTGGCATCGCAGCAAAAGACACTTTTTTCTTCCCGACAAACGACCCATTCCCAAGGGGACTTTGTGGACTTTTTGGCACCGGTGATAATGTCGAAGATGTCGATGACGCAGGAGACACGCGTAATAATGATGACACCGTAGACGACATACCAAAAGAATCGCTTGATACGCTCAATTCTTGCATCAATTCAACAAGCCCAGCCTCTTCTACAAGAGCTATCTTTAATGCCCTCATGAGACGCCCTACCAGTTCAACTTCCTTCATGTACGCATAGTTCTCAATTAATCGAGCTTCTTCATCGTTAGCCATTTTTGCTACAACACTAATGCTCGCCTCAACACGAAACAATAGCTCATTACACAAAGCAAATAATTCTTCATGCAAAGCTTCTTCATGGAACTCTAATAGTGAAAATAACAAATCACAACACTCTAACGGCTCAACAACAATCTCTTCAAAATAGAGAAAGAACGCCTGGACATACTCGTAATAAACCCGATGCTTACCAGACTTAACCGCGGCAAGAGCATCATTTAAATAAAAAGGCACGCGTGTTTTTGCAACAGCTACTTTCTGATTATAAGCTTCTCGTTGCTTATCCTTTTTTTGTATTTCCACCTTATTGCTATGCTGGATCTCTTTACTAAAACAACACAGTACAGCACGAACTGGAAAATAAACCTGCTTACAAAAAGGATGCAGCGCTGGGCTAACACCCTCAAGAATTAGCTCAGCGAGTTTTTTTTGCTCTTGCCGGACATCAGCGGCAGAGAGAAAGCAACCCTGACCCAAGACAGCAAGAACTAAGATTAATAGAATATTTTTAAATTGATTACTCACTGAAAAATTCCTGTAAAAACCATGCGATACCGTGGCGGTGAGTGTATCGAATGTATAAATTTTTACAAGGCTGGACAAGGCTGGACACCGAAAGTTCAACCCTCTTTTTTAGTTCATCGAAACTACACCAAATCACTTCTCCCTGAAACTTATACCATCTCAAAACCTCATTTTTCCCTGGTTTTGACCCGCTTTTCCTCCATCTGAAAATCTCTTACACTGATTTCAGGTTATAATTTTCAGTTAACTATGGAGGCCTCTATGAAAAAGTTATTATTTTTGTCCATTTTAGGACTTTTGAGCATTGTTTCAGGCGTCATGCAGGCGGCTAATAAAGTCGTCGATCCTGTCACTCATACAGTTACAACGATAACAGTTACCAATCCCAGTGACCCACGCGATGTTCAGAAAAAAACACGTCTTCTTAATGCTGTAGGATCTGGGATTCTTAACCGTATTCCTGGTTATGGAGAAATAATTACAGGAGTTCCTGGACGCGTTTTTGATGGAACATTCTGGGCTATCAGTGGTATTTGCGGCGGCCTTTACAGTGGCGTTTGCAATATCGGCTATACTGGTAGAGCAATTAAAAACTTCACCTGCAATAAAATATTCGCAGGAGCTGTAATAATGTTAGCAATCTCATGCGCATTGTACTATCAGACAGAAGATGGAGCTGCAAACATGGCTGCGTTCTATGCATGGATGCTTGCTAATGGAAAATATGTGAGCGACAGTTTGCCAACAGGAGAAAGAGTTATTGAATTCGCAAAATTGTGGACAGAATATGCTATCACTACGTACAGCTCTACAAAAGAATTTCTTTATGATTGGTATCTGACAATCAAGAACTTAGGCACAGAGCACGCCCATTTGAAAAAAATGTGTGAACATTACAATGGTCAAATTTTAGATGCTACCGGCCTTGCTAGAGATATAGTGAATAAAGTTGGTATTGGTAAAGGTAATGAGCTAGCTCAAATCTGCGCACCATTTAAATAGGCATTGATCCTATTGAAAGAAAATCGAATTCGGCCCTCAGGGATATCTGAGGGCCGCTTCTTCTGGAGGTTATATGAAAAGGTTATTTATTAAATCCATATTCGGACTTTTATGTGTTGCTACGTTGCAGACATATGCAGCAGCTGCAGCTAAAAAAACGCCTCCTGTAGAAACAAGCTTCGATTTCAAATCCAAAATCCCTTTAACAACAATTGGAGGCGTTACACTTACAGCTGAAGTCAGTACCCATAGAAGATCTGGCATGACGGCTGTAGATGCGCTTGTAGATGCAATACAGAACCTGCACAGAGGAAAGAAACCTACTCCAACACAAGAATACAGTTCACGCTTAAATGCAAACACAATTTGCGAAGCATGTATAGGAACTGACAGAGAAACTTTAGAGGAAGCTGCCGCTGAACAAGCAGTTAAAGATCTTGAAGCAAGCGCTCAGAAATTAGAAGTAGCTGCCGCTATCCCCGGTACACAAGATTCAGCAAAACAAGTTGCTATCGCTGCTAAAAAAAGGGCTGCTGATGCTAGGACTAAACACAACAAGAAATTCGCCTCAATACTGGACAGAACAGTAAACGTAGGGGCAGAATCCGCAACAATAACTAAGGCTAACGCAAGTAAATGGAACAAATTCTATCGTTACTCAGGATTGGCAACAATCGGTTGGTTAATGACCAGCTACTGGAATACATCTAGATTCACAAAATTCATGATCTCTTTCATTGTCATCAGTGCCGTCGCTTATGGTATGATAAGGGCCTGTGATGGCAACACACAATGCGCCGCCAGCTCGGCAGCTGCATGGGCTCGGTACTTTTTAGAAACATTGCAGTCCTGCCCACAAGCGATGCGTGCTTTTATTAAAGAAATGCAAGCGGCCTATACCGCTGTAACATCCTATGAAGCACGTCATGCACATGAACAAGTTGCCGCGCTTAATGCACAAGCTGAACTATTGCGCGGTAATGTTGATAACGCCGTAACAATGTGTGACCAACAAATTACCGGTGCAACAGCACCGTTTGAAGAACGGATTGGAAAGTTGCAAGAAACAATTGAGACCTTGCGAGCAGCAGCACCAGAAGGTATCAAAGCTTTTTGCGAGCTCTTCAATAAGCTCTGGATTGTCTCAGGAGAAGACAAAGCAAAGTTAACACAGCTATGTACTGAATTTTTACCTACAGACAAACTGACTTAATCTCAAGCACTCTCAAAAATTAAAAAGCCCCGCTGATTACAGCGGGGCTTTTTTTGCTCTACCCAGGTATCCCCATAAACACAAATTTACGCGCTTTGTGACCAACCTTATAATGTTCTACGCGCAGCACAAACGATGCTGCTCGAGGATGCGCCTCCCATTGTTCGCTTGCCCAGTAGACCAGCGGCATAGTGCGATACCGACATGCCGGCTTAAACATGCGTACAAGCTCAAGATCATCAATAGCAGCACGCGTGATAAAAATATCAACAGGCCTTTCACTAGTCCGCACAAAGGTACGCCAGTCATCACCACAGACCTCGACGTCAGTCAACCCGAGTAAATCGGCAATATCGCGCAAAAATTGCTGCTTTTTATGCGTCACTTCAATGAGCACAACCTTGAGATGAGGGAACATAATTTTGAGCGGCAGACCTGGAAAACCAGGGCCAGTACCGATATCACAGATTGATGAAACTTTCGAAAAATCGACAAATTTGCGAATCATGAGTGAATCTTGAAAGTGATTCCGAATGATACCGGTCAACTCATTGATGGCGGTCAGGTTAAAAAGCTCGTTTTGCCCTGATAAATAGGTCTCAAATTGCTGAAATTTGGCCACTTGTTCATCGGTCAAGTGTTCCGCTTCCTGGAATTGTGCCCAGACGATCGCAGGGTCTTTTGGGGTATATTTCATGAGAAATCCAAAAATATTTTCTATTTGTAGAAAAAATAGCTTGTTGTTTGATAAGGTAGAAACAGCAAGGAGTAACGCAATGAACGCGAGTATATCAAAAAAATTTATAGTTGCAGCTGCAATATTTTTTTTATTGGGGCTTGTGATGCACGCTGATACGCGGCTCATGCTCTATTTCACTCATTTACAACAGTCAGAAATAGCGCTCATTAAGGCTGAGCTCCAAAAAGATGTCTCGGAAAATACAATCCTCGACCAGAACAACACGCCGGGCAAGCTTGCGCAACACCAGCTAGATCAAGCATTTAAGCAGTATCTAACACCGAAATTGAGCGGTTTTCCCGTGCTCTACGCCGGCTACATCACCATCACCGGTAGCGATGGACTCGCGATGTTTCCGCTGCGACACGCTCAACAGAAGCTGTACATCGCCGTAACACCTGATATCAAGCTGATCCACGTCAAGGGATCATCGTTTTCGCATACCGAGTACTCACCTGATCCACAAGTACCATTGGCGCTGTATA
>JAHFBQ010000060.1 GCA_023249935.1 bacterium | reverse complement strand
CGTTTGGTGATGCTGGCTGCATGGTCACCAATGATGATGCATTGGCCGAAAATCTACTACGCCTACGTAATCACGGCAGAAAAAGCCATTACAATTACGAAGGCTACGGCTTAAATTCGCGACTAGATGCACTGCAGGCAGAAGTTATCCGCATCAAACTTAAATTAGTAAATGAGTACAACGAGAAACGGCAATCAATCGCCGCTCGCTATGAGACCGCACTGCGCGATGTCGCCTACATCCAAACCCCTACAACAGTTTACGGCGAGCATACTTATCACCAGTATGCCGTTGTAATCCACCAAGAAATTTGCGGCATGTCACGCGATATGGTAGCCAAGGAACTTGAACAGCACGGCATCGGCACCCGCGTGTTTTATCCACAATCGCTCCCAATGATTGATTACCTACGTACACGCGACGATTTGCAGTTGGCAACACCAATTGCCGACTTTTTAACAAGTAATATCTTAGCCCTACCAATCTGGCCAGAAATGAGTGAAGAACAGGTTGATCATGTGATCAATGTGCTCAAGACTGTGCCGCTTGGCGTAATGTCACATCGATCAAGTAGCGCACAAGTAGCGTAAGGAATTCATGAAAAAAATTGTTACCAGCCTATGCACTGCCTTCGTATTACTTGCATGTTCATCGCGGTGCAGCGCCGCAGCCGCACAAAAAGATTACAATCTGATCAGAGCTTTTCACGAACAAGAACTAGCGCGCTATGATCGAGAGCGAGAGAGTGCTCGTCAAAAACTTGCAAGTCAACCAACCGTACGGGGTGATATACAACTGATACAGATTGTCCTCAGTCCCATTACTCTTGGCCCGCTCAAAGAGATAGATTATCTGCGCGCTTACAATGCACAAAAACGCATGTGGGCTAACATTTATTCTGGCGAACCGGAAGCTATTGCATGGTCTAAAGAGAACATAGAAATGCTCACAAATTGTAAAAATATTTGTGGGCGACAATTATGGCCTCAACGCTTTCCGCCACCACCGCCTCCACTCAGGAAAAAAACCGTCTCTATGATCTGCCATGTTGATTCATCTACACAAGGTTTCACAAGCCTTGAACAAACCCAAAGATCCGCACCTTCTCCTAACCAACTTCAAGTACCCCTCAGCAGAGTAGGCTCATGCGTAAGCAGTCGCAATTGTTCACAAGTATCTAGTCGCGCTGCCTCATTCAGAGACATAAAGTAAAAAAAGCGAGGCTGATATATTTCTACCAGCCTCACTTTTTTGTTTGTTTTTAATCAGAATTTCGTTTGTAATGTAACCTCCCCTGTCATCCCAGCCGTCGTCGCCAAGGCTATGCCGCCCACAGCCAGTTGTTCGACGTTTGCGCCCGCCGAAGCTTTATGCAAAGGCTGGGCCTAGGCGCTGGGATCTAGAGCTAAAAAAATCTTGTTTTATTCAAACTTACTAATGATGTGCTCTTTTAAAAACTCTAGGTGCGCCGAAACATAATCTTTACTGGCAGATTCTGGAATCACAACGCTGATACCCTTGTCATCCTGTGTTATGCCAATAAAAACCCAGTGAGCATAGTTGCTCTTTGGATCAACCAACTTAAGCAAAAAACCAGCTGGAGTTCTTTTTTTCTTAAAATTTTCAGCTAAAGCTACTACCAAATCTGGTGAAGCATCAAAACCAAACGCAAGCTCCTGATAATCTAAAATCGCAAATGTTGAACACGAACTGCAGGCATTAAGGTTCACTAGAGGTTCTACTGTTGATACAGGTGATACAAGAGAACGCAAAGCATCTGATTCAATGGGTCCATTAACTTTTACTTTAATTTGATCCAAAATTCTCTGATAATGAGCACCTGCGAATGGTAATTTTTGGAAAAAACATATTGCATTAGTCAATGCGAACGCACTGCAGTTATTCTGCCCGGCGTCCTGTTTCACCACGCTCATTAAGACATCGATCTTAGCGGTATATTTTGCAGAAGCGCTACTATCAGAAGAAGCTGAAGACTCACCAGGCGAAAACGATCCCACGGATGGAGAGGAAACTAGCGAAGAGCCATCAAATGACAAAAGTTCTTTCGCATCTGAAGCACTTAAAGATACAGTGCCAGACAACATAAGTACAAATAAAACGTTAAGCTTCTTCATAATAACCCCATTAAAAAGCTGAGCAAAAATGCATGTTTTAATACTATCAGAATTTTATCAATAATTCAATTTGAAACTTAATATAGTTTACCAGAAACTCATTTTGTTGAAAAACAGGCATTTTTGCCTAAAATAGGCTATCTTGTCTCCATTACCAAGTAAATTACCTGGATAAACCTCGAACAGAGGGGATGTTATGAAAAATAAGCAAAAAGGCATATTCATTACACTGGAAGGCATCGATGGCTGCGGCAAAAGCACACTGGCTAACAATCTAGTAACTGCTTTGAAAGCGGATAACCACTCTGTCCTGCTTACCAAAGAACCGGGCGGATCAAAACTTGGCGTCACCCTGCGCCAACTCTTGAATGAGCAGCAGGAACCACTCGATGCGGTCAGCGAATTTTTACTGTTTGCGGCAGACCGAGCCGAACATTTTCGCAAAATTATTATCCCCGCATTAGAACAAAATATAATCGTCATCTCTGATCGCTGTGCTGACTCATCGCTCGCCTACCAGGGCTATGCCCGCGGCGTCGACATCAACTTCATTACCGAGGTTAACGCTGTGGCAATGGCCGGCATCACACCAACCTTGACCATTTTTATCGATATTGAACCACACGTTGCTGCTGCTCGCTTCGCCAAGCGTGGAGCCACTTTAACCTCGTTCGAAGTCCGCGGCATCCCGTTTTTCACGGCAGTACGCCATGGATTTGAAACCATCTTTAAGTCTCGAAATAACGTACTACGCCTTGATGGCAATGAAACACAGGAAGTTTTGCTTGCGCAGGCGATTGAGGCGCTAAAGTCTATTTTCTAGCCGCTATTTTTTATTTTTGAAAACTTCTTGCGGGCCCTTTCCAAGTGCCGCAAAAAGATGTGCCAAACTTGTTAATGTTAAATTTGCCTCGCCGCGTCGCATTTTAGCAACTTGGGCCGGGCTTGAATCAAGGCGCCTAACAAGCTCATTAAACCCTATGTTATTTTTCTCCATATAATCTTCCATTACGCCTGAAATTAATTGCTGAATCGATTTTAAGATTTCTACTTCAAGTTTTGCCTGAGTTTTAATTTCAGCAATTTCAGCTTTATCAAGCCGTTTCTCAAGATACTTTTGAAAATTTCTTGTTTTCATAATTCTTCCTATAACCTCGCAAATCTTACACGAGCAATATAGAGGCCAAGGCTAAATAACACGAACTCAATGAGCTAAATAAGAAGTAAAGCCGCTACTACACGTCGTCCCGGCCTCCGAGCCGGGATCCAGGCTAAACTTTAAAAACTGGATAATTTCAAGGGTTCATTTGATGATAAGAATATTAAAAATTGTCTCAAAAAAATAGGGCATTACAGAAAAACCTGGATCCCGGCTCGGAGGCCGGGACGACGTACTAGTAAGCACAATTCAATATAAAATAACTGTAAAACTCTCGCCAAATAATTATTCATTTTCCAAATTTTATGCTATTTTGCGGCCTGTAAGCGAACTATCAGATAAGCAGTAAAGAGATATATGATCACCCTCAACCTAAGCATACCTACACATATCATTGTCGGCTCGCAAGAGCAAACCACACAGGCAACAGTCGACCTGCTGCGCACCCAGTGGTGCAAACAAGGTGGCGGTGACTGTTTTTGTTCTGAGTGCAAACAAATCTCACATCATCAACACCGGTTTTTGGCGTGGCTTAAGCCGACCAAAGATTACACCGTGGATGATCTGAACGTCCTTTTTCAAATCACCACACTATCACTCGATGATAATCAAACCTTCTTTTTCGTACTTGAACAGAGTGAAAAGTTAACCCAAGCAACTGCAAACCGCCTGCTGAAAAGTCTTGAAGAACCACATACGGGCTATCACTTCATCCTACTTACTGAAAACTTAAACGCCCTGCTCCCAACCATTATCTCTCGAGCAGAGATACTCACACTAGCACGCGCACAGATGGCTGAGGCGCACCCGCTTGTTGCATTCTTTTTACGAGGCGCTCCGCTTACAGCAGTACAAGATTTTGAACAACTCCTACAACGCAGTAAATTTTCAGACAGCGATTCACAGCAACTGCTTGATGAATTGTTTGAACATTTACAGAGCAAGTTAGCAGCGGCCGTTGAAATTAAGGCAGGTCCCGGACTCCGATCCGGGATGACAGAGTATTTGATGGCGGCCACAAGTTGCGTACACAAAGCAATGGCGATGCCACCGCAATCGGGCAGCTCAGATTTATTTTGGAAGCAGTTATGGGTAAGTTTTCCCCGTCAGTAGGAGCATTCGCCCGTCGTTGGCTGATTGGTGGCATTAAACTTCAATTTTTACTCTCAGCACTTTCTCTGCCCATACTCATCGCTTGGGGCCTTCCCTTGTCTATCATGAGCGTTGTTGGCAATCTACTTTCTACACCATTTTTTATGGGCGTACTCATGCTCAGCTCGCTTCTGTTCCTGACTGAGATGCTACATGTCCCTAATTCACTTCTGTGCTGGGCGATCGAACATTTAACAGTCATCTGGCATTACTTACTCAACTTAAGTACCAATGCCTGGCTTATTGGCTTTGGTGCACCACCTCACGGTATCAGTTTTCTCCTCTGTGCAGCGATCGCCTGGGGTCTCTGGTACGTTTCAAATCGTTATAAAATATCAATCATTTGGACAAGCTCAGTCGCCATGCTGTTATGCTTTGGCATGTGCTTTATATTTCAGTATCAGTTTGCTCACACACTTGAACATTTCAGCTGCATCAAGCGCAACGGCAAACGGCTTGTAATTGATGATGGCTTTTTTGTACATAAAACAAGTTATAAATCGCCAACGCGTTATAAAATAAAACCGCTCTTATACAAAACTTTTGGCTCAAACCATATCTACCACTGGCACTGCACCTATGCAGGCATACGTAGCCTGCGTGCTCTACTGGTTGTTCTCGATGATATCACTATCGATGAAATCTCGTTTGGCGTTATTCCCAAGTATCAAAATGATGTTTGGCGTGATGCCTTGCAAGCTCTCGAGGAAAAATGCTTAGCTACCAAAACGAAGCTAAGCACGCCTGAGAGGTTTGTTAAGAACCCGAAACAAAAGGATAAGAAGGATACGCATGCTAGACACCATCAAACGCGCGCTATGGGGTGACGTCACCAGAGAAGAGTTACAAGAATTTAGTCTTCTTGCTATTGCTTTTTTCTTGATCATTGGTGGCTACTGGATGCTGCACACAATCAAAAACACTACTTTTATGCACCTCGTTAACTCAGAAAGTTTGCCCTATGCAAAAATGGTTTCATTTGTATCGCTTATCGTAATTGTGCTGCTCTATAATAGATTGGTTGATCTGCTTACCGATACAAAGCTCATTTATATCGTTACCTCATTTTATGGAATGTTATTTTTAATATTTGCATATCTCATTGGTCAATCTTCTGCAGGCACAGACCATCTTCCACTATGGGCCAATAAAGGCTTAGGCTGGTCAATCTATGTTGCAACAGAAAGTTTAGGATCTCTTGTTGTAACGTTGTTTTGGTCATTTGTTAGCACGAGCGTTGACACTGCAGTAACTACCGGTGCTGACACAGCTGAAGCAAAAAAAGGATACCCTCTCATTATTTTCGGAGGACAAGTTGGCGGGCTCTTAGGAACACTTCTACTGTCTACGCATGCAACTAAACTTGGCATACCATTCCTGAGCTGCATTGCGGCTGGAGCATTGTTACTCATTCCCTTCATAATCAAGTTATATACCATCAAACGTGTATCTACCGCAAAGTACCCCAAAAAAACAAGGAACATTACAGGAGTTATGGAAGGGATTAAATTAATTGCAACTAGGCCCTACATTGTAGGTATTTTAGTTATAGCAACCACATTCGACATCTTCAGCTTCTTCTTTGAATACCAACTCTACTCAGCAGCTCATCGTACGTTTGGCAACTTGGAAAAAGTCACTTCATTTCTCGGTATGTTTGGCTCAGTAACCATTACCACTTCTCTATTGTTCTCATTATTTTGCACAAGCTTTTTTCTTCGCCGCTTCGGTGTTACAGCATGTTTAATGTTATATCCAATAATTATCGCTTGCCTCGTTACATACACCTGGATATTCCCAAATATCTGGACATTCTTTATTACACTTGCTGGAATCAAGAGCTTGAGTTACGCACTTAACAACCCATGTGAAGAGATAATGTACATACCAACCAGCCACGACGTGCGCTTCAAAGCAAAAAGCTGGATTGATGTCCAGGGAGCTCGAGCTGCAAAAGCAAGCGGAGCTATAATCACCACCTTTTTTTCAACCTTACCAATGTTGTTATTTTATGGCTCAATTATTTCTCTTGGCTGCATCGGTATATGGATTATAGTTGCCCATCTTGTCGGCAAAACCAACCAAAAGCTCCTAGCAGAGAATAAGATTATCGAATAAGAATTAGAACGGGTTTGGAGTATCAATAAAGACAGTCTCAATACGATACGTTTTTTGGATATACTCGGCCAAAGCCCGCGGACCAACCTTTTCAGTTGCTGCATGACCAAGAGCGCAAAACGAGATGCCTGCTTCGTAGGCAACATCCCATGCCAACTCATCACATGTGCCGGTAACATAACAATCTACACCGGCTGCCGCAGCTTGCACAACGTACTTGTATGCACCGCCAGAGATTAATGCGGCCGAAGAAATCTCTTTTTTTGCCGGCGCAAGCATTGCCTTGTTGCTGTAATATTTTTCAAGACTTGCCGCAAAAGCCTCTATGGAAACTGGAGCAAAAGTACCGCGCACACCAATCACGGAGCCATTATACTCACCAAATGGCTTAAGATCCTGCCACCCCATATCACGAGCAGCTTTCCAGTTATTGCCAAGCTCTTGATGCGCATCGAGTGGGAGATGATATCGAATGAGCGCAATATTGTTGTACACAAATGTATGAATTTTTTTGTAGAGCAGCTGGTCACTGATAGGGTACGCATCTTTGAATGCGTGATGAACGATGAGCGCTTGTGCACCAAGCTGCGCAGCTTTCTCAATTGCTTCCAGCGAAGAGGTCACCGCTGTTGCTATTTTTGTAAGCGGCCCTTCATTGGCAATGTGTAAACCATTAGGACCAAAATCAGCCATACGCATCGGATCGAGAAGTTGATCAAGATCTTTGACAAGTGATCGAGCAGTTATAATTTTGCTCATAAGAAACCTTACTAACTAAAATGCTATCTTAAGTAGCATTACTCCAACAAACTACGGCACTGACCAGACTGCTGACGAAGCATATCGGCAACCTGCTTGTTCACCTCAACAAACACAACCTTTAAGTTTTTTGCTTGTAACATTTCAACAATTTCACTCAAGGCCTCAACACCATCTGAATCGACGAAATATAATTTGCGCAAATTTAAGATCACACTCTTATTTTTATAATCTTCTAGATGTGATTCAAAATGTGCCACATGCGCCTGTGCATTGATATAACCAAGCGGCCCAACCAAATTATAAACAACTGCATCGATCTGCTCATTGATCACAACGTTTTTTATACCAGAAAGTTCAAGATATCCATGAGAAAGCCGCTCCATAAATAATACAAGCGAAATGGCCGCTCCAAAGACGATCCCAACAATCGGATCCTTGATCACCGTTACCAGTGCGACAAATAGACTGAGTAAAAAATTTATTTTATCGTGAGAAAACAATCGCGAAAAATGCTCCATCTCAATCATTTTTATTGCAACAGAAACAAGGATGGCTGCAACAACAGCAAGCGGCATATACGAAAAATATTGAATAAAGAGTACGACACACACAGCAATACACACGCTACTTATCCCCTGTGACGTTTTATGCGAAGCTCCAGATTTTATATTAAGTGTTGTCCTTGCCAGTGCGGCGGTCGCAGGAATACCTCCAAAAAGCCCTGAACCAATATTTGCAAGCCCAAGAGCAAAAAGTTCGCGTTTTGTGTTATGTTTTGTTTTCGTTACACCATCCGCAATTTTTGCAGAAATAAGTGTTTCCAAGATTGCTATGAATGCCACCGTTAGACCTGAGAATAGAAGCGATGATTCAAAATTCAATGTTGGCACCACCCACAAACTGCTTTTGATTTCGCCAAATTTCATACCCAACGTTTCTAGCGGCAGACCAAACATTCCTAATGCGATACCAAATGGCGAAATCAAAATAATTGCTGGGATCGAATAAACACATCGCGTCAACAAAACAATAGCTGCCAAGAATAGCCAAAACACCCCTACCGACCAAGATGAAAACTGCGGTGCATTCTTTATTGATTCAATTAC
>JAHFBQ010000090.1 GCA_023249935.1 bacterium | reverse complement strand
TGAAACAATCTCACAAGGGAAGACCGTTGTTAAACCGTTTACCCGACAAGCAGGAGAATGCAGGATATGGTTGCTTAATCGTGTGTCCACTTGAAGCAAATTATTCTAGCAGGTCAGATTCACCACCTCCAGAGCAAAAAGAACCGCACATCGTGCCGACATCACGGACTTCTAAAATAGCACCAACAACCTTACACAGTTCTTGCCAAGAAAGAGCTCTTTGCAGATAAATAATTATCTGCACCAAAACAATTTAGGCGGCAATTAACATTGCCGCCTAAAAATATGTACAAACAAGTCTAAACGCTTAGCTCAAACAAGTACCATTTTCGACAATACCGTTTGTTGAGACTAAGAACACACCACCTTTACCATCTTTGGCTGTAAGCAGCATACCTTGAGATTCTAGCCCCATCATCTTACGCGGCTTTAGATTTGCCACAAAGAGTACCTGCTTGCCTATCACATCCTCAGGCTTAAACCATTCGGCAATCCCTGAAAGTACTTGTCGTGAGCCTTGAGAGCCAAAATCAACCTGAAGCTTCAAAAGCTTTTTAGACCCTTCTACCGCCTCTGCTGCCGTGATAGTAGCAGCAACGAGTTTTACCTTCAAAAAGTCTTCTATATCAACAAGGGCTTCTTGCTGTACTTCTGGTACTTGGGGTTGCACTGGTTGTGAATTTTCCATCCGTTCAATCCTTGTAAAAAGCGGTCCAGACATAGTCAATGTAAATGTTGTATCCCAATTTTCTTTAGTTAATTCTGGTTCATAGGCAACACCAAGTTCAAATGGAGTCCCAAGAGCTACAAGCAACTCTTCCATCTTTTTTGGCATAATTGGCCAGAGCATAAGACCAATAGCACGCAATGCATGACAGGATACAGAAATGATCTGCACAAACACTTCTCTATCTTTCGCAACAACTTTCCAAGGCTCAGTTGCATGAAAATACGCATTTACTTCACCAATGAATCGCCATAGATCTGCCAAAGCTATGTGGAACATACCTTGGTCCATACTGTCACGATAAGATCTAAAAGCCTCAATACTCTTAAGTCTCAGCCTGACTGCCGCTTGATCCCATTCTGCCGCAGGGGCTATCGTTTTAAGATCATATTTATGCGCTAGAGCAATCGTTCGATTTAAAAGATTACCAAGACTATTAGCAAGGTCAGCATTCACATGCTCAGTCAAATCCTGAAAGGTAAAACTACCATCCTGCGTAATCGGCATCTGACGCAGCAGATAATACCGAATCTGGTCAACACCATAAGTTGCAGCCAAATCTCCTGGATCAATAGCATTGCCCTTTGATTTGGACATCTTTTGGTTATCTACAAGAATGTAGCCATGCACCAGAAGTTTTTTGGGCATACCTAGGCCTGCTGCCATAAGAAACGCCGGCCAATAAACTGCATGAAATCTGACAATATCTTTTGCCATAACATGAATACTCGCCGGCCACCAGGTGGCAAACTCTCGTTCACGACCAGGTGTTCCATAGCCAATTGCGGTGATATAATTATTAAGCGCATCACCCCATACATAGACGGTATGCAATTCATCACCCGGCCACGGAATACCCCACTTAACCGTTTTGCGAGATAGACAAAGATCTTTAAGCCCAGAACGAACAAACGCTAACACTTCCTGCAAGCGTTCTTTCGGCGTAATAAAATCAGCATGCTCTTCATAAAATTTGAGCAATCGATCTTGATATGCAGAAAGCTTGAAGAAATAGCTTTCTTCTTCCAGCTCTTTAAGCGGTCGTGCACATGTCGGGCATACAAAAGCACCCGCGGCATCTTTTACCGGTTCTGCGCCAACATTCACAAATGTTTCGCAGGGTACACAATACCAACCTTCATACGTCGATTTATAAATATCGCCTTGATCTTGCAACTTTTTAATCCAAGCAACCACCGCCGCTTGATGATCTGCATTGGTAGTCCGCATGAATGTATCATACTCAATGTTGTATTTTGCCCACATATCTTTAAATGGTGGTACCATGCTATCAACAAAAGCCTGAGGATTCATGCCCTCTTGTTGCGCTTTTTCTTGTATCTTTTGACCATGTTCATCAGTACCAGTCAAAAAATGTACCTGTTCTCCCAGCAACTTGTGCCAGCGAGCTAATGCATCGCCAAGAATTGTTGAATACAAGGTGCCCAAGTGTGGCTTGGCATTAACATAATAAATCGGCGTCGTGATGTAAAAATGCTTTTGTTTCATACCAAAATCTTTCTCGCGAAACTTAAATCTCTAGCTCAAATTTTTGAAAAAACGGTTCCAGCGGAGATGCTTAGTCCAGAAATTAATTGGGTGCTTAATTAAATCAAACAACCAAATAGCTTCTTCACTATCAACTGAATACACAATGAAGCTTGCACGTCCATGGATATATTTCTTATCAAGACACTGCCAGTAACGGCTATCTTCGCTATTTTTTCGGCTATCACCCATCATCCAGTACATACCTTCTGGAATGGTGCGGGGACCAAATTCATCAACACTCATACCATGACGATCAGAAGGTCGTTCAGGTGTAAATGCCTCATAAAGAATCGGCTGCCCGTTGGCATCAGCATAGATATTTTTTTCATCCATGTAGTAATACGGCTGATTAGCATACGATTTTGCGGGATCATACGTATAACGCACCAGCTTATGCTCTTTACGCAAAAAGTCAGGAATGCGAAATGGTCCTACTGAACTTAGTGGCAATAACCCTTTATCACGATATAGAACAATAAGCGGTAGCGTATTAACATACGGTTCATCAAGTTTTTGCCCATTGAGATATACAACCGTTTTTCCGCCTTCGATCTTTCCTTCAACAACATCGCCAGGAAGCCCAATTACTCGCTTCACTACATTGATAGGCCCACCTTTGAGTCCAAGTAATGGTATTGGAAAGCCTATGTAACGCTGCCAGAAATATTGAATTTTACTCGACTCATCATAGCCTTCACGTGGGTCATCGAAGATAACCAGATCACCACGTTTAACATCGCTAAAAAAGTAAGCCGCTTTGTTTCCCAAGATGCGATCACCAAC
>JAHFBQ010000059.1 GCA_023249935.1 bacterium | reverse complement strand
GTGCGTCCAAGATCCCATCGGTTATTTATAACCAATCCAGGTTAAACGGCGTCACTCCCTTGTTTATGGCGTATTCTACCACCCTCAAAGAGGGCATCAAGATACAATCCAGGTTTTCCTGGATTTTCCTACTCCTTTTTGGCGGTGATTTTGAATGTTTCTATGAACAGAAGAAGAGAATCTCTGAAAATATATCTTTTTTAAAGATAAGCCTGGATCCCGGCCTTCGCCGGGACGACGTACTAGTAACGATGTTCCCTATTGTTTAGCCCATCGAACTCACGTTGATTAATGAAATATTTTGGATAGAAGAAGAGGCCCGCTTAAGCGGGCCCCATGTCTTCGTTACTTGCGTAATAGGGTAATCTGCTGACTCAGTACCGCTGGTACCGGCGACCCAAGCTTATCGGCAGGGAATGCTGCCTCAATTTTTTCAAGTTCACTGGCGAGCCTGGCTTTAGCTTCCTTAATTTCTTTGTGGGCTTCTTGTTTTAGTTTATCTCTATCTGCCTGGCTCTTACCGAATGAATCATCGGCTAGTTTCTTCTTTCTGGCGACTTCCATGCGTTTAGCTGATTCTGCAAATTTATCAGCTACCACTTTACATCGTTTTTCTACCATGCTGCTTGGTGCGAGTGGTATTGACTTGTCGGGAGTGTTGAGCTGGGTAAGTTGTGTCAAGGTTGTTCCGGCCTGTTTAATTTTATCGATGTTGTTTTCAGAAGATGGAATCATCAGCTCAATGAGGAATGGTGTTGCTTGTCCTCGTAATGGTGCAAGCTTGGCAATCGCAGCTTTCCACACGGTGTTAGTTGTTTCTAGCGATTTAACTTCCTCCGGTTTCATGCTGCTTCTGGTTGACTTAATATCATCGTACAGTTTATTGATTTCAGTAAGCGGCATGTTAAGTATGCGTTGTTCGCGTACCGTCTTGTCCGAAGCTTGCACTATTTGTTTAAGTGATTGTGCTAGTTGTTCGGCATAGCTATCCAATAGGTTAGCAGTTTTTGCCTGTAGGCCTTCTGTGTCACGGTTTGCATTTGTTGCGCCGCTAAAGCCAGCACCAGATTTTGTTGGTGCGGCGATTGGTTTAGGGCTTGATGGTGCGTGTAGGTCGCCGAAATCCGTGTCTCTAGAATATTTTGAAGAGCCAAAAGAGCTACTTGGTGAGGACTGCCCGGAATCCTTTTTAAAAGAGCTTCCAAAGCCTCTGCCTTTCGGTAAGCCAAAGCCTCTGCCGCCAAACCCTCCAAAGCCACCATCACCACCAAACCCGCCAAATGGTGATCCTGATTTGCCGTATGAAGAGCCACCAGCTCTACCGCCTCCACCGCCATAAGAGCTACCAGGCTTGTAGCTGCCTGGGCGGTAGCCGCCAGTAGGAGCTTTTTTCTGTTGAGTGCGTTGCTTGTCTCGACTGGCACGTTTTTTTTCTAGCGCCTGTTTTACCTCTTTGTCACTTGGTATTTTTATAAGTTCATCAGCGACTCGTTTGATTTCTGCTCCGAGCGCAAGTATTTCTTTTTCTAGCGGGCTTTCCGCTTCGGCTGCGGCAGTTGGTTTTGCAATTGGCTTGGTTGTTACTTTTTTAATTGAGGCAAGACCGGAAGGAATCATAAAAGGGCTGTCGCTGTAGACAGCATTGAAACAGATAAGCAGGCTTGAAAGCGTAAAAATTTTTACTGTAAAAAACATCATAAAGCTCCTTTGCCATTAAATCGTGGGATCGGAGCGCCCTTTGACTGCTTTGGTGTTGTCTGTTGCGCTGGTACGTTTCTTTTACGCGTCAATGCTGGGGTTGCTGGTAGTGTATGTGTAGGAGCGAACCTTGATGGTCCTGCTTCTTGATGTAGACGCTTGATATCACCATCAAGCATCTCTTCTTTTTTCAAGAGTGGTTCTAATTTGTGTAAAGTAGCCTCAAGTTTTGGTTGCAGCGAGACAATGAGCTCGCGCGTTTTTTGCATTGGTTGGCTGAAGAAAGCGCGCATGTATAGTTTTTTTGAAACAAGGAGATGCTGAGTTTCTTCGATTTGATCTATGGAATCTATAATTTTGTCGAAGGCGACAAGAAATTTTGGACCAAAGGTGCGTCCAGGATTACTTGCAATGCATCGCTCAATAAGTCGTATTTTTTCAACGAACGTGTCCATGTAGTGGTGGTAGGCTTTCACGCGTTTTTTTGATATAGGAAGCGTTGGTGCTGCGGCTGGTTTGCCAAAAGCTTTAGTAGTAGGTTCTTTTGTTGCCTCTCCACCAAGGGTTTCTAGAAAAAGCGTTTTGAGATCTTTTGTGGAATCAGCAACAACAGGCTTGCTTAGTAGTGAAGCATCGCTTTTTGAGGAAGGCTGCGAGACTTCTTTCTGCTTAGCGGGATGAGCCGCTGGTTTTGTTGGTCCATCTTCAGCGGCAAACATAGTATCTAATTCAGCCGCGAGCTGCTTAAAAAAAGGATCATTAAGAAAATCAAGCGTTGAAAGTCTTGTTGCCGTTGAACAGAATATGGTAAACGCCAATATGGCAAGTGCAATCTTCATAGGCCCCCCTGGTATAAGAACAGTCTAAGTTTTAAAAAGACAGGTAGTCAATAAAGTGAATAAGGAGTTGTCAAAAGCCTTTATTCTTCTCGACGCGCTCTTTGGTGTAGCGCTCATGATTGCGGTCATGTTGCTCTGTGGCTATTTTAGGCAGATGGCTGGGGGTTTTTATGGTGTCAGCGCTGATTGGCGAGCACTTGCTCATGCGTACTATGCTGCGGCTGATCCGATAAAGCTTGATACAACACTGCTATTTACTCAAGCGGCGACCGATGTCGTTATACGGCGCCAAGGGATGCTCAATGTAGTGTGCGGGAAGGGTGCGTGTGCAAGTACATGTCTTGTTGTTTCTTCTGTCATTCCAGCCTTTGAGCCGGGATCCAATCCTCATAGGCTTTCATGATAATACAAGGACATAAGCGCGGCAGTATGCTTATTGAGCTTGTGGTTGCACTGAGCATTGGACTTCTGGCCATCTTGCAACTGACGACCTTTTTAGTCGGCTTTGTGCAGCAGATGCATGTATTGGCAAGTAACGAGCGGCGATTTTTGCAAGAGGGCGTAGTGATTGATGTGCTTATGCAAGATTTAAAAACTGCAGTGAATGTGGTGGATTCCGGACGGGGACCAGAGATGACGAACGGGGTGGAGTTGAAATTATGGCGTATGCGTGAGGGAGAATTGCCGCGTCTGATAACGGTGTCTTGGAAAAAAAATCACGGTCATGTGCAGCGCAGAGTTGATAATTCTGTTACACCGCAAATGTTTGGACCCTTTCTTGATCGGCTACGGTTTGACATGGAAAAGCGGTATGTGCATTTTGTCGACGTAGCTGGAAAGGAGCGGGAAATTGGTTTTTAAGACGCAAGCATTTGTTTCGCTCTATGTTCTGCAGGCACTCGCATTTGTAAGTGGTTTTTGTGGTATCATCATCCATCAGGTGCAGCGCATCAGTGATGCGCATGAATGCCGAGTACTGGCGCTTGCTGATAAATCGCTGCTTAAGGCGTTGGCACCAACGATTGCAACGGTGCTGGGTGAGACATCTGCTATGAATAAAAAAGAACCCATGCTACTGACGGTTAGCAATGAGTTATTTATAAAATATGTGCAGATCAATCTTGTCAAAGAAGTAGACGACATGGTGGTATTTAAAATAACCACAATGCGAGCCAACGGTCATGCGGGTTGTTGGGCATATTTATTTATGGAAAAATCTCATGCAACGTACCAATGTGTTTATCGCGGCATGCAGCTCGGCACTGCTATTTAATTTTTTATTTCGTATACATGAATGCCAAAACCCATAGCGCCGAGCAGCGTTGTAAGCGTTTGCATTTCAGGATTACCTTTTTCGGATAATATGCGATATAAGCTTTCTCTGCGGATATGTGCTTGTTTTGCTAAGTTACTTACCGAGCCCTGTGCTTCAGCGACATTTTTAAGTGCCCTTAGAAAAAGTGCTTGTGATTCTTCATCACCTTTTAAGCTTTCTTCAAGTGCTGTATTTAAATACTCAACAGCATTTTTGCGTACTTTAAGAAATTTAATTAATTCTTGGTGGTAATCAATGGTTGGAGAAAACACTCGTTTTTTTTCTTGGGGTTGTTTTTTTGCAGGCTTACTAGTTTTTTTGGTGATTTTTTTTTTAATACTGGTCATGTATTTTTTCCCCCGATTCTTACTTTATAATCTTCGAAATATTTTTTAGAGAGCGAAATATCTTTTTGTTGGTTTTTTTTACTGCCAGCAGACAGAATCAGGATGATAGTTGTTCCTGTTTTGCTAAAATAAACTCGGTATCCCGGACCGATGTCGAGTTTTAGTTCGAAAATACCGGCGCCAAGCACTTTACAGTCTCCAAAGAGACCCGTTCTTAATCTTTCAATTCTTAGATGGATGGCTGCTTTTGCTTTTCTGTCCGATAAATCAAGCAACCACTCATTAAACGGAGACTTCCCTGTACTTGTTTGATAGATTTTTACCGTGTATTCCATAAGTTATTATGTAACATAAAAGTCACAATGCTGTCAAATGTCTTCATAAGAATGGAAAGATCTCATGCAACACATCAATGTGCTTACCGCGGCATGCAGCTCGGCGCTGCTTTATAGCATTTCATTGATGTGGCTTAATGAGTGCTGGTATTTGGTAGTTCCTGCGCTGATAATTTTGCTGAGAGCTGTATATGTTTTATGTAATACAAAAAAGATCGTGCTGATTTTGTCTCTGTGGAGTGTGCTTGTTGTATTTGCCCATTATTTCTGGGTTGTCCCATCGCTTAAGATTAAATTAGAAGCATGTAATCTTGCTGCTGGTATTTTATACGCAGTAATATCACTACTACATGCATTCTGTTTTATTGGTGTTTTTTTGATAGCCGCAGCCATTGCATGTTTTTTTAAAAAATATTTTAGTAGTAAGCTTCTATCCTGTTTTTTTTTCGCATCTACATTTTTTTTAAGCTTCAGCATCGCTGGATCCATGCTCATGTTTATACTTGATGGAGAAGGGTGCTCTAATCTGCTTAGTCCCATGATTCCCTTATCAAAATTTTTTATGCCTTCTGCGCCATCCTCATTGAATTTGTATCAAATACAACAAAAAGAAAATAGTCTTGCTGTTGGTTGTTTGAAAATAATCAATTTGAAAATATGTAACATGAAGACAGCTCATGTAAGTTCATGGGGGCGAGCACAGCAGGTGGTGTATGCGTTGCAAGCATTAGGGAATAAGGGTGGGGAGTTAGTCTTAATCACAACGCCAGAGTCATGCATTGCTTGTCCGATCAACCGCGAACCGGAACTTCTTTCTTTTATCCAGCAAGCCATAGCTCCTAATCAGCGATTATTGCTTGCAGCCCAGCATCAAGAAGCATCCGATCGCCTTTTTCAGGCTGTGTATTTGCTAACAAATCAAGATGTTCAGTTGGTGTATCTCAAGCGACACGCCATGCCATGTTTTGAGCGAATGCCTCGTTATTTAGAGGGTTTTGCAGTATTGCGTAGTCTTTTTAGAGCGGAAAAAAATTTTTCATATGCTGCTGTAAATAGCGGTGGCAAGGGATTTGAAGTTGATGGGGTGAGGATTGTATCGCGGCTGTGCTCAGATTTTTTTTTAGTTACAAGCACCCTGGATCTTGTTAAACTGCGTCACAGTCAAAATGAATGCCACCGGGGCCGGCTGCTTGTTGTAATACTTCATGTCAACGATACGTGGTTTATGCCGTACATGTGTTCATTACTATACCACGTGGCCCACATGCGTGCGTGGTTGGCGGGTGTCGATCTTGTGTACGTTGGGTATGCTAGTGATGGCGGTAAATTAAAATAAATGAAAGGATTTTTATGATCCAAGTGTATATGCTTAAAGATGTTGAAAATGTTGGCATGGCTGGGCAGATTGTAAAAGTATCTGAGGGGTACGCAGCTAACTTCTTGGTACCAAGAAAATTAGGCGTTCGTATTGATGCGACAAACAAAGATTTTTATGCTGGCAAACAGGTTAAAGAAAAAATAGCGCAGGAAGTACTTTCCAGCAAAGCAGCAATGCTTGCTGAGCGCATTAAAGATTTGCATCTTACGGTAAAACAGAAAATTCATGATGACGGCAAGCTCTATGGATCGCTTAGTGCTGATGTTATTGTTGATTTGCTTAAGGAAAAAGAAATTTCAATCACCAAGAAGCAGGTTGAATTTGTGAAGAGTGTTAAGAGCGTTGGTGAACACAAAGTTACCATCAAGCTTTCTTCAAAACTTAAGCCAGAATTGACTCTCAAGGTTGTTGGTACCGCAAAAGCGGCGTAAGGACCTTAGCGTAAAGTATGAGCAGCTATCCGGGTCAATCGCAACTTTTTTATGGTAAAAAAACAAACCAGCAAACAGAAACATTGCTTGGTAGGATGTTGCCAGCAAGCATCGAAGCTGAAAAGTCGGTGCTTGCTGCTTTACTTTTAAATGCTGACAATGTCACGCTTGTTTCCGACTTATTAAAAGCTCAAGATTTTTACACACCACAGCATCAGATTATTTATCAAGGTATCCTTGATCTTGCACAGTCAAATCAAAAGGTTGATCTGGTTGTTCTGCAAGATCATCTTGTTAAAAAAAATGAGCTTGAGGCGTGTGGCGGCATGATGTATTTGATGGAGCTGCAAGAAGACATTCCATCCATTGGGCTTATCTCGCAGCACGCAAAAATCGTTAAAGATAAAGGTATTTTGCGCGAGCTCATCTTCTCCGCTGCTGATATCATCAGTACTTGTTATGATCAAAAGGTCGAAGAGATTGATTATGTGCTGGATAATGCAGAGAAGAAAATTTATCAAATCGCAAACAATCTTACACCTCCAACATTCGTCCAGCTTGACATATTGATTAAGCGCACGTTTCAGCATCTGGCGCAGATCAAAGGGCAGCGGGAAGGGCTAACTGGTATCACCACAGGATTTCGTGAATTTGATAAGATGACGTCTGGTATGCAAAAAGGTGATCTGCTTATCTTGGCAGCGCGTCCATCAATGGGTAAAACGGCACTTGCTTTGAACATGGCGCTGAGCGCATGGCACAATGGTGCGCCCGTTGGGATCTTCTCTCTTGAAATGTCGTCCGAGCAGCTGGTGCTACGTATGTTGTCGTCGGAGGCAGGGATTCCACATCAAAAAATTCGTAATGCGATGGTCAGTTCAGATGAGTGGATAGAGCTTACCAACCATGCAGGCCGACTGGCTGAAGCAAAAATGTTTATTGATGATACGCCGTCGATTAGCATCATGGAGCTGCGAGCAAAGGCACGAAAACTCAAGGCACAAGAAAACATCGGACTGATCGTGATCGATTATCTACAGCTCATTACAACCGGGGGGCGATATGAAAATAGAACGCAGGAAATCGCCGCCATCTCGCGTTCGCTTAAAGCGTTGGCCAAGGAGCTTGGCGTTCCTGTCTTGGCGCTCTCACAGCTTTCTCGCTCGCTGGAATCACGTATGGACAAGCGGCCGCAGCTTTCTGATCTGCGTGAATCAGGCGCAATTGAGCAGGATGGTGATGTGATCTTCTTCATCTATCGTGATGTCATCTACAATCCTGAGACGGAAGACCCTGATTTAGCTGAGATTATTGTTGGAAAACAAAGAAATGGTCCGATTGGGTCATTCCATGTTAAGTTCCAGGGGGATGTTACAAGGTTTCATGATATGCAAGGGGATGCATACTAGAAGGGAGATTATGAAAATCTTATCTGGAAGCCTAGTTCTTTTTCTGCTCATATCGAGTACCGATCAACTTTTTGCGGCGGATAGAAAACGTCAATGCGTACACGCGGATGCGAGTCAAAGAAGCCCGCAAGAAGAAGTGTTGGGGCGCGGTGTTACCAGCGCGGCAATAGAAGCTAGTACTGCAAGGCGAGTTTTGAAGAACTTGTTGCCAGCTAGTGATGGTCGTAACGAGCTTCTTATCTTGATGGGTTCTATAACTTTTGATCGAGCTTTTAGTGCACAGCGGCGGCAAATTTCAAGAGATGCTGCTGCTCAACATAATACTTCAATGAGAGTTATGAAGGATTTGCCTGAGTTTAGAGACTATTTATTGGCAGAGAGTGTTGAACGATTTATTGCCACTTGTCCGGAGAGTATTATGATGGTGCTGCCCGAGTTTACTTTCCAGCAATTTTTTGATGATTTTAAAGACATTGCTAGCGGCGGTTTTGAAGCACAGGCTCACAGTGAAATAATGCCAAATGTATGGGATAAAGATTTAGTAAGAGCATTTTTTACTTATCCTGACTACCGAGTAACAGATCTCTTAACGAACTTTTTTATGACAACGCCAAAGATGTTGGATCTGTTGATTGTGCTGCTGCGAGCGGAACCATTGAGATTTGCAGATGCAGAAATTTTTGATCTTCTGGCTCAACAACAGGAGGGCGCTTCAGTGGTTACTATTTTTAATGCA
>JAHFBQ010000089.1:2500-3136 GCA_023249935.1 bacterium | reverse complement strand
CCACCCGCTACCCACACTTCGGCCTGGGCATCATCCATACCAACAATGTGCATCTTACCCTGCGCACACCACAGCAACACAGCTCACAACCCAGCGGCCACTTTCACCACGATGCGCTCAGCATCACGTTGAGCATCAATGACCACCCGCTCTTCGTTGACGGGGGCAGTTTTGTATATACGGCAAATGCGCAGTGGCGTAATTTTTTCAAGGCAGCACACAATCACACAACGTTTTATATTGATCAAATCCAGCTTGCAAGAGAACTGGATCCCCGCCTACGCGGGGAAGACCATGCAGAGAAAAGACTTCTTGATAAAAAATATTTCTCACAAAAAAATTATTTACCCGAAGATGTCATCCCTGCGTCCCTCGATACGATTGCTACCGCAATCACTCGGGATGAGCGGGACGGCTTCAGTCCTGAGCGAGCAATAGCGAGTCGAAGGGCGGGGACCCAGTCCTATCAAAATAATCCCACAGACCTCTTTCAAACTACATCGCACTATACTCACAGCACCCTAACAACAACAGCAAATACACTGCATGCATCTGCACAACAAAAAAACGGCGCGCTACTTGAGCGCACCGTTTCAATACATTCTGGCAGCATAACGTTACACGATTCTGTCATCC
>JAHFBQ010000089.1:0-2490 GCA_023249935.1 bacterium | reverse complement strand
TTTCATTCTGCATCCGTCGGTGACCGTAATTCAACACGCAACAGGCTATACACTCGCAATCAACAAGCAATCCGTCGCTCATCTTACCAGCACACTCATTCTCTCTTGCAAAAACGATGCTGCTTTCGCTGCCGGTTATGGCAATTTTCAACACACAACAGCGCTAGAAGCAACGGTACACCTCGCAACACAGACAACGCACACAACCACCATTAGCTACGCCCCATTCTGTCATCCCAGCCTCCGAGCTGGGACCAAGTCCTAGCATTGAACTATGCGTGACAGAGACCGAGAATCGAACTGATATGCGCAAGCAATTCGTGATCATCTTCATCCAAGCGCTTAACACCTTCTTCAACAATCAGGATACCATGATTACCATGACGCAAATCCTTCGCATACACCCACGGATTCACCATACCCAGATCCATGGCAATATTTCGTACATCATCCAAATGATTGCTCGCTTTTGTGTTGCGCTTAATACTTCTCTGCTCCAATTGCAGCAATCGATTGTGGAATGCCGCTTCTCGCATGTCATGTGCAAATGAATGTGGCGTTGTCCACATATCATGCTGGTGATGCTTACATTCGCTATCGACATAGCCAGCCACACCGCGCAAACAATCAAACTCCGGATTATCAATTAGATACGACGCTCGCTTAAGCCCAAAATGGTTCTCGTGTGCAACATCATGCAAAATCAATTGAGCAAGGCCATCCACCTCATGGTGGTTTAAAATTTTGTTTGGCAGATCAAGCAACATGGAAAGTAATTCCTGTTCGCTGTTTCCGGCCTCAACATTCCTACGCATGTCCTACTCCTTCTCCCGCCCCATGCCATACTTTTTTGATTTACAGGGCTGTTTTCTGTAAGTATGCCGTGAGCAAGCAGCTCGAAACAAGAAAGACCAAAAATGGGATTTCCCTGCGGCTAGGGAAGGGATTTTTTATTTGAGCACAAATGGCCCCGAGAATTCCTCGGGGCCATTTGTGCTCAAATAAATTTATAAACGCTATTTTTTCTCGGGGGCCAAGTCATCACCAGTTCTACAAGCAATTGACCGCGCAACCTCATCAAGAAATGCATGTACAGCGTGAACATAGGTATCATCGCCTCGTACAAAAAATCCTGCCATTGCTTCATCAGAAAACACAGTTGGCACCTTACTCAAAATTGCAGCCCGATTCGAGTGCTCTGCGAATATTCCATCTGGGTTGAAAAAGCAAGGAGCTTCTTTCTGAAAGAACTGTTTCATTGATTGTTGAGAAAAACAATCTAACGCGATCACTTTCATCAGTTCAAGAGCATCTGCATATTTCAACAATTCAGATACTGTTGCCAAACATCTACGACTCAGCAACGCTTCAAACTGAGGATTATTAGCCGCAAGCATCGTACCTTCAACAAACATCTCCGTAAGCACCTCAATACACCTAGGTCTAAATTGAGCACCAACCTCGCACCAAATAGGATCATTGGCTAGCATAAACTGAACAACGCTCGTTATACTTTTTTGTAAATCTTGACAGAATACTCGCCGCTTTTCATTTTCAGCAGCCTCAACTTGCCCCAACCCCAAAAGATCAAATTCCTCTCTGGTAATACCTAAGTCATCTCTATAAACAGCATAATGAGCTGTTGGTTGATACTCAAAGCTATTACCTACAGAGTCCATCGTGTAAATCGCAACATCATTACCAGTTCTCTGTAACCCAATAGCGACAAAGTGAGTGGCTTCATTATGCCCCTGTAATCCACTGCCGATATTCACTATAAAGCCAACAGGCAACCCTCGCTGAAAAGCTTGCATGCTTTTACCAATACGCTCAAATGAAAAATGATTGTTGGTAATACAAGCAGCAAGATCCCCAAGCGATCCAAAAACCGCCAATTGCCCTGCTTGCAAACCAGCGCTCTCAAGGAATCCAGGAACTCCAGGTTGCTGATGATCAATGATAGCTTGCGAAATTTCTGTTTCAGACAAATTGGTTGGAAGATCAAAACAATTTACAGACCAATTATGGCTCCTACCGGCCGCCCTAAATGCCGCAACTCTGCCTTCCCAGCGACTTATGGCTTTTCCTGCATGTACTCCATCATTAACACACTCTGAAAATGCCGCAACAGCTTGCGGAGAAGCTACTTGATGAGGAAATCCTACAACTTTTTTTGGCAGCATCGCAGCAAAACGAGTCGCAAAGTACAAGGCATAATAACTAC
This sequence comes from bacterium, assembly GCA_023249935.1. Lineage (GTDB taxonomy): Bacteria > Babelota > Babeliae > Babelales > RVW-14 > CAMATL01. The sequence goes on along the minus strand of JAHFBQ010000089.1, from coordinate 266 downwards.
AATGAGTTTCATGGCCCTCGGTTTTCGTTTGTTGCAATGTTTGAACGTGTTTAAATGTAATTTTACTACCGGTATCGACAGTAGGCTTTGATGCAGGCATTACAGGCATTAACGGTGGATTAGTTGGAACTCTATCTGCAGCACCAACAACACCAACAGCAAGCATCGATATGATAAACCCAAGTAACTTTTTCATGATAACCTCCAAAACTGATTCTCTAAGCTCCATTTTGACTCAGTTTCTGAGAGTACCATTGCTTTTAAAA
>JAHFBQ010000058.1 GCA_023249935.1 bacterium | reverse complement strand
CGCAAAATGTGAACCGCTTTGCCAAGTCACCGATGTTACCAAGCTGCCGCTTGCGACGCTCGTCTTTGACCACGTGCTTGAACAGACGTCAGCCGGCCTACGCGTTACCCACACCGTCAGCATCAGTGGCCCGTTAACCTTCTTGTGGAAGCGCATCATCGGCTACAAAATCAAGGCAGGACTGCCAACATCGATGCAAAACCTGGTAAATGCGGCATGATGCGATTTCGACAAACTAAATTGAGAAGTAATTCTGCTACTAGCACGTCGTCCCGGACTCCGATCCGGGATCCAGATTTTCACGCACTCTCATCAAAATCGTGCTTTGCTAGCGGCGCTATCCGCCAGCCATGCTCATACTTCTCGTGAGGCTCAATGTGGTGCGGCACCGCATTATCAAATGAAACATGCTCATGACCCAACGCATGCCCCAAGGCCATCCCAAATGCCCCGTGCGCCACAACCAAAACCGGCCCCTCAAGCGCCAACGCTTGATCAACTGCTCTTACCACCCTGTTTCTAAAATCTTCGAATGGCTCCCCTTCTTCGAACGTAAAACCGCTACGCCACTTGTGGGCATACTCTGGCCACGTACCTTGATGTGGCTGCCTCTCCATGACACCAAGATGACATTCCTGTAGCTCATGGATGACAACCGGCTCGATCCCAATCTGTTGTCCAATGATGCTCGCCGTCTCAAATGCACGCAGCAAAGGACTTGCGGCAATAGATTTAATAGGATGCGCCCGTAACCATTTAGCCGCCGCTTGGGCCTGCAACCTGCCCATCTCATTAAGAGGGATATTCGTACTTCCCGAATAAAGACCCAACTTATTTAACTCTGTTTCACCATGACGAATAAAATAAAACCTTGTTCTCGATTTAATCATGATATTCACCCAACCTTTGTTCAATTTTGCAAAAATCGAGAATACCAACGTTTTTTAGTTGCGTCTGCGAAAATAAGCAAACCCCCAAGATATTTCTCTTGGAAAGGAAATTTTTATGGTGGAGAGGGGGGGATTCGAACCCCCGATCCCAGTTTCCCGAGATGACGGTTTTCAAGACCGTTGCCTTAAACCACTCAGCCACCTCTCCATTGAATGAGCTTTTATCTAAAATGCCTATTTGCAAAAGCCCGACCAGAACCAGATTTCAAATATTTTTCAAACGCTCGCGCCTTTATTTCATCGCTAAAACCAACATAAGTGATAAGAGTCCAGGGCGCGTAACGTGCTGTATGCTCTGAGTTTCCACTATTATGCACGCTCAATCTTCGTTCTAAATTATCTGTAATGCCAGTGTAAAATTGGTTTTTAGATTCAACAGATTGTAGCAGATAAACAAAAAACTCTTTTTTAATACTCATCTTCATCGCCTGCCCGCCGTCGCTCTACGAGCTATGGCGCGCAGCCTTCGCTTTCCTTAATCTGGCCTGCCAGCCGTAGCTCACTTGTGAGCGAAGGCTGGTGGAGAGAGAGGGATTCGAACCCTCGATCAGGGTTTCCCCCGATACTCACTTAGCAGGCAAGCGCTTTCGACCACTCAGCCATCTCTCCACATGAAAAAACAAAATGCGCCCAAGAGGAGTCGAACCTCTAACCTTCAGATCCGTAGTCTGATGCTCTATCCAATTGAGCTATGGGCGCAAAATCTTTGATGCTAAAAATTTTGAAGATCTTTGAAGAGTTCTGTTGTTTCCAACAATTGCCAGATATTATAAGCATGAAATTTGAAAATGTCCCACTTTTTTCTCAAAAAATTCTAAAAAATGTTTCAAGGGTGATCATGGCATTACAGATTATTATTAAAGTAATTCCAAGCTCAGGCCGATCAACATGCCAGATTGACAAAAACGGCACACTCAAATGCTCACTAAAAAGCCCACCTGAAAAAGGTAAAGCCAACGACGAATTAGTTCGCCTTGTCGCCGAAAAGCTTGACCTCACCCGTAATGACGTGAGCATCTTGTTAGGCAAAACGGCACGTACTAAAACGATACTCATTAAAACAACAAAGAATGAGCAGGAAGTTAGAACTCTCTTGTGTGATGGCGTACAACTCAAAATCTCATAACTATGGCATACTTTCGATGGCACGGCATTACCAGTAACGGACATGATGCTACCGGTCTGATAGCAGCACCAAATCTTGAGGCTGCTCAGATGGCACTCATGTACCGCTCTATCGCCGTTCTCAGACTCAATCAGGCTCGACATCAATCATTACGCGCCAGACGTCACTTCATGGTAGAACTGATCGCAAAACTCGCCCTCCTTACAAGCCACGGATTAGCTCTCCATAAGGCCCTAGAAATCGTCGATGTGCAAACTACCGATGCATACAACAAAGCCAATCTTAATGCGCTGCTCGCAGACAGTGCAAGTGGACACTCTTTCGCTGAAAGCATTGCCGACCACTTCCCCGAAACATCGCTCTACGTCATTGGATTGATAAAAAGTGGCGAAGAGAGCGGACGCATGAGTGTCATGTTGCACATACTCAGTACGCATTTTGAGCATCAGGCCGCTTTACGGAAAAAAATAATTGCAGCTATCACTCCGCCATTGTTAACACTGCTGTTCACCATCACCATTGTTATGGCGCTACTCATCGGCGTCGTACCACAATTCGAACGTCTTTTTATCGTACTTAATAAACCAATCCCAGCAGCCACAGCATCGCTGATCACACTAGCTCATTTTCTGAGTAGCCCAGGTTTCTTACTTTCTATCATCCCGATTTGCCTTGCCGGCTACACTCTGTATCGCATTGGGCAACGAAGCACATGGCTCTCAGCCGCCTGCACTACCTTGTTTGTTGCTGTACCGATTGTTGGACAGGTCATTACAAAATTACAATGCAGCCGCTTTTTAAGCATGGTCGGCATCTTAAGCGATGCAAGCTTACCCCTACACCGAGCCGCATCATTGGCGCTCACGAGTGTTACCAACAGCACGGTCAAGATGTGGCTACAAGCAGCCACAAGCGATCTTACCTTGGGCCACTCACTCGTACAAAGCGTAAAAAAAATCCCCAGTCCACTTGGCAACCTGCTCGCCGATCTGCTCACGCCAACAATAGCACTTGGTGTCAAACAAAAAACACTCGCACTAGCCATCGACACGCTTGATCAGGACGCATTGAAATCACTATCAAGCATCATTGCGCTAATCGGACCGCTACTTCTGCTTGTCGTTGGTGGCGTTATTTTTGCACTCCTTATCTTCCTTTATCTCCCACTTTTTAGTCTTGCCAACAGTATCTAACACACGTATACTGGTCCGCAGTCATTTCTTGACGGTACTGAGTGATCTGTTAGCATATACGTGACCTAGTTATAGCATGCCGAAGTGGCGAAATTGGTAGACGCACGGGACTCAAAATCCCGCGGTGGTAACACCTTGTCGGTTCGAGTCCGACCTTCGGCACCAGCCTTCGCTCACAAATGAGCTACGGCTGGCAGGCCAGATAGAAGGCGAAGGCTGCGCGCCATAGCTCGAAGAGCGACGGCGGGCTAGTCCTTATGGTGAAAAGGAACGTAATGCTCAATGCTCAATGTATTTTTTGTAAAATCATACAAAAACAAATCCCATCGACAGTCATCCTTGAAACCGATCACACACTAGTTATCAAAGATATTTATCCCAAAGCACCAATCCACTATCTTTTACTCACCAAGAAACATATCGAACATATGGGCCATGCAACAGAACTAGATGCAGCACATCTTGCAGACCTTGGGCTTTGTGTCGCCAAGTTAAGTAAAACATTGCCTGGTACAAACGGTTTTAATACGCTCTCAAACAACGGACGCAGCGCCGGCCAATCGGTTGACCACTTACATTGGCACTTCATCTCGGGAAAAAATCTTTACGAGGGTGGCCTTAGCCTCTAAAACATATGATTTCACTGTTTGATTCACGCCGTAAAATCATCAGTCTTATTCTCACTATCATTACCGTAACAATTGCGGTGTTGATTGTTTCGTATCAGATAGTACTCAAGTTTGCTTATGCTTCAGACAATATTTATTTTGGTAAAAGCCAGTTTGCTGTAGCTAAAGAGCTACGCGATGAACTCATCAAGATGCCTGGCTGTACACCAGTTTCTTTTTCCACGCCGGATAATTTAACCCTGCGTGGTTTTTTATTTACGCGCGATAATGCGGTGGGCAACGTCCTTATTTGCCACGGCTACAAAGGCGCCAAAGAGTTTATGTACGGATTTTTAGAGATCTTCAAAGAATTTAATCTGCTTCTTTTCGATTTTCGCGCAAGTGGCGAAAGTGACGGCAAATACATCACACTCGGCTACCATGAGTACAAAGATGTCTTGTCGGCGGCAAAATTTTTAAAGGCAAGCACGCCAGAAAACCTACCATTCATCATCATGGGCTTTTCTATGGGCGGCGGCGCTGCACTACGAGCAGCCTCTCTCAACCCCGGCTTTGCACAGGCATACATTATCGATTCCACCTATTCAGACCTACGCAGCATGTTTGTACGAGGTTATACATTGCGCGTTGGATTGCCGTATTATCCTTTTTTCCCCGTTATCCAAGCAATGTTTCACTACTATGCAAATTGTAACATTGATGAAGTCAATTCAGTTTCAGCTGTCCGTATGATCAATGAACCAATCATGTTCATCCATTCATGCGACGACAATTTCATAACGCCAGACCACAGCATCAGGCTGTATGCTCATGCTCAAAATGAACTCAGCAGAATCTGGATAGGACCAAAAGCCAGACACGGATTTCTGCACGCCTATCACCCACAACCCTACCGTCGCAAGGTTATGCGGTTTCTAAGGGAAACTATAGATATAGACACCACGAAAAACTAATAAATCATTCAAGGATTTTTTCATGTTACACATCGTGCTCGCACTTACAATAGCGCTTATCACGCCATCATGGCTGCCTGCTTCCGAAGAAGAAATTTCATTTGATGATCTTGCGCTCAAGCCAAAAGGCTTATCCCGCGGCAAACCAGCTACACTGCGAGAGCGCATCGAATATCTCAATAGCAACTCTTTCATCCAAGAAGAGCGTGATTGGGAGTGTCATTCATTTTATGAATGGCTCTGCAAAAGTATTCGTACACAAGCTGAACCGTCAGCTCAATACCTACGCGATACTTCATTTAAAATGATGCGTACAACCTCGTATGCAGCCTCTTCAATCATACAAGACTCAACCACATGGCAAGATCTTGCTATCTTTGGAGGCAAAATCCCTGGAGATAATTATGTTGGCAAGGCGTTGTGCAGAGCACAAAGCGATCTGGGCAAAGCACAGTTTATGTATCTGCTTGGGGCAAACACGGCAGATCATGAAGAAATAAGTCGCCGCCAAACAATCATTAAAACCTTGATCGATAAGCCTAAGCTACGCGCAACATTTGATACGTTACTAAAAAACTATGTACCATCAGAAAACCTCTTTCTCAGCCATTGGCGACATGAGCAGTATCTAAAAGATGTCACCCGCGATTATTTGTTTACCGATTCTCTACTGCAACACGGCAACTCCAGCCCAACAGCGGTTATGGGTAAATATTTATGGAATTTTATTGGAGGACGCCTCAATGATGCCGCCTCCAATGTAAATAATTTACGCATCCTCATTCTCTGCCTTCTTACCGCCATGATCGATACAAGCGATCCATTGGCGCAAGAGTATGCAAAAGAAACAGGCTCTCTGCACAAAAGAAATTTTCTCTTTAAGCTCGGCTGGAACTCCAATCTCAAAGCCATAAAATATGGCATTACTGCATTAAATGCTTACTTCATCTATCAGCAACTTGATCGATCTATCGATTACATCGTTGATGCCCTTTTATTCGAAGAAATCATTCATTACAAACTTACTCACGTGGCACATATGCTACGCATCCTGCAGAATAGCGCGCAGCTTCTTTCACAAGAGAAAGAACTTTTGGACCTACTTCCCGAGTTGAAAGCTTTGCTGACACTCTTTGCAACAACTCACGAACAAAATGCCCCGCTGCGCGAATTACTCGACCTCTTACTCAGCAACACTTTCGCGCCAGGCTCAAGCAGCACCTTCGCTAACCGCGGCAAAGTAATGATTGGTTATGTGGCGTTGCAAACATTGAGAGATGAATTATTGCCAGCACTGCAAGCGTTTGGCCTACTAGACTCCTACTGTGGTATTGCAAAACTTCTTGAGGAAGCTCCTGATCGTTTTTGTTTTGCGCAACTGGAAACAGCAGATACACCTCATCTTTACCTTAAAGATTTTGTTAACCCGCTTGTACCCGCTGACAAGGTTATTACCAACAGCGTCGAACTTGGTAACAACGCACCATCACGCAACTGCATCATCACCGGCCCAAATGCAGGCGGCAAATCAACACTCATCAAAGCAATCGGCATCAACGTTCTACTCGCTCAAAGCCTTGGCATCGCGTCAGCACGCCGCTGCGTACTGACGCCGTTCAATTTTGTAGCAACGTACTTGAACATTACCGATGACATCAATGCTGGCAACTCGCTTTTCAAAGCTGAAGTATTACGTACACAAGAGTTGATCAACGCAATGCTCAGCCTACCTGCAGGCCAACATGGATTACTTATTTTTGATGAAGTGTTTAATGGCACAACCCCCGTTGAAGGTTCTGCCGCCGCCTACGCAGTAGCAGAATTTCTGGGTAAAATCCTTAACAGCATCACTATCGTTGCTACCCATTTTGAACAGCTTACCAAGCTCGAAGCCGATGTGGAAAATGGTTACAAAAACTATAAAGTCACGGTAAAAATTAATGATGATGGCTCGCTGACGTACCCATTCAAGCTTGAAAGCGGTATCTCTGACCAGCATATCGCGCTGGATATGCTACGCAATGAAGGCTATTCAGGCGCTATTGTTACCAGAACCGCGAACTTATTAGGCAGAGCATAAAAACAAAAACCCCCAAGAAAGCATCTTGGGGGTTTTTGTTTTACCTTATTTCTTAAATTGATTATTCACGACGTTCATAGCACCAACAGCTCCAGCTGTACCAAAAATTCGAGCTTGACTTCCTTTCCAAAAAGCTCCAATTCTTCCCTGCCGGAACAATGAACCAACCATTCCTCGAAGCGTTGTTCGATTACCCTTGCCCATTCTAAAAGCAATATCCTGAGCCCTCATTCTAGAAGCAACTACATTAAATGGTTGCGTAGCAGCGGCAACTCCCGCTCCTATGATCGCTCCTCCAACAAAAGCTGCTGCATCATCACTAGGACAATAAGGAGAAACTGCTTTCTGTACCCATGGAGCACCAGCAAGATATCCTGCGGTAAACCCACCTTCTCTACACATAGTTGGCGTCAATCCTCGCCAAAGACCCGTTCCCCAAACTTGTCTCACAATCTGAGAAACTAATTTACCAGAAGTTTGTCTATCCATAACAATCAATTCTGTTGGAGATCCCACCAAGGCTGATAGGGCCCCAGCAGCCGTTGCAACATACGCTTTTTCAACATCGCTTGTCTCTTTACCTCCAAACCACAAAGCCGTTAAAAAGGCATTTGCCCACATTTGCAAAGCTGTATTAAGCACCATGCTGCCAGCATAAACCAAATAACCTCTGTACCAAACTCGAGGATTAAACTCGAATTGATTTCCATTTATGGCGCAGTTACCTGCGTAAAAACATGGCTGATATACGGTGATAGCAACCACTCCTGAAACAGCTCCAATACCTGCTTGTCTCAAAGAGGCATCAAGCCAACCATCGTCATCCAACTCAACATGAGACACGTCAATAGGATGATCTGTTAACGCAAATTCAGGAGCCTTGTCGGCATCTGCAGGCACAAACAACACTGCCTCACCAGTAGAGTCTTCATCTTCATTTGAACCAGAACTTTCGCTGCCAGCACCCCATATCTGCTGCCAAGACATCGCAACCATCATAAACATGACCAAATAATATTTCATCTTCATAATAAAATTCTTTCCTAAAGAGAAAGCCAATAAATAGATCTTGTGCTGCTTAGCAATATTAAGCACACGCATACATCAACGGCAAAACCGCCAACAGCAGCAAAGATCCTACGCAGCAGCCACCAAAAGCTGAAACGCACCAATATAAAACTAAAAATATGAATGCTAAGTTTTTAAAAATTATATGTGTCGGCTAAGCGACTAGACAAGATAGGAGTAGAAGCTTAGCCGACATAATAAAAATCGGTAGCTTAATAAAGATGACGACTGAAGCGTCACTGAGAGGTTGGCCCTGAACCAAGTTCAGGATGACAGAAGCAACAGAACTTTGTGGCTGGGTTCGCATGCGCGGGCTATCGCAGCTCTGCATCGCCCAATCGCGAGTCATCATAGCATTCATGATTTTTCCTTTCATGAGTACATGCTACAGGTTAAAAAAATAACACAACTATCTAATTTTATTAGAATTTTTTATAAAAGCAAATGGTTTACGTATTATTGTCGATGTTCAGGTTGAACTTGCGAAATATCTCTAAGGCGAAACATCCCCGCAACAACAGCAGCAGCATTTCTTGGCAAACCATTTCCCTAATTTTTTGATTGCCGACGGCGATGTTGTACCGCTACCCACTTGTTTGCATAGCAATGGTTTTTCCAACAGATTGCTTGACTCATCTGGTTCAGCAGAGCCTTTTTTTATAGTCGTTGAATCATTAATAGAACTCGTCCCAGCCCGATATAGTGAATCATTAGAAGGTTGTACTACCGCAACATACTC
>JAHFBQ010000009.1 GCA_023249935.1 bacterium | reverse complement strand
AAATATTATGGTGTGCCAGATCGCTTTCAATCTCGGCATAGGTCTTAGGAAATAAAATAACTTCGGCGCTTCCAGACAAATCTTCAAATTGGGCGAACGCCATGTTGTCGCCTTTTTTCGTTTTTATCGTCTTGTAGTTCTGCATCAGTCCAACGCAGGTAACAAATGGTTCCTGCATCGTGGTGACTGCTTGGCCTTTTGCTAGTGCTTGAGCAAAGGTTTCTGCATTGACCCATTTGATCGCTGGATAACTCTTGAGCGGATGCGTGCTCAGGTAAAAACCGGCAACCTCTTTTTCTTTTTCTAATTTTTCTTTAGTAGACCAATCTTCAAGCGGTTGGAAGATGAAGGCGGCGGCTACGGTGGTTGTTTCTTTGTCGACAGGAGCGCCAAAAAGGCCCATCTGTCCGGTTTTTTGTTGCTCTCGATGTTCGTGCGCAAGCGCTAAAACTTTATCAAGTTCTGCTAATTTTTGCGCGCGATTGCCAGGTAGGCTGTCAAGCGCGGCGGCGTATACCAAATTTTCGATGATGCGTTTGTTGACTACGCGTAGGTCAACACGTTTGCAAAAATCGAGCAGGTCGGAGAATGGCCGTTTTTGCCGTTCTTCAAGGATGCTGGTGATTGCTGTGTTTCCAACGTTTTTAATGCCCTGCAACCCAAACATGATGCCATCTGTTGTGGCAGAAAATTCCATCTCAGAGCGGTTAATATCAGGTAGCTCCATCTTGAGATGCATGTCACTGATTTCTTGCAGGTAGTGCGTCATCTGATCTGGGTTGTCCGTTTCAAACGTGACACATGCCGCCATGAACTCGCGTGGGTAGTTAGCTTTGAGAAATGCGGTGTGGTAGGCGATGAGTGCGTAGGCAGTAGAGTGTGATTTATTGAAACCATAGCCTGCAAAATATGCCATAAGGTCAAACAGCTCTTCAGCTTTCTTCGTGTTGAAGTTGAGTTTGTTGGCGCCCTCAACGAAGAGGCTTTTTTGTTGTGCCATCTCTTCAGCTTTTTTCTTACCCATGGCGCGGCGTAGTAGGTCAGATGCACCAAGTGAATAGCCAGCGATAACCGATGCAATTTTCATCACCTGTTCTTGATAGACGATGACGCCGTAAGTTTCAGAAAGTACCGGCTCAAGCTGCGGGAACATGTAAGTAACTTTTTGCCTGCCATGACGACGCTCAATAAAGTCGTCCACCATGCCAGCGCCCAGTGGTCCTGGTCGATAGAGCGCGTTGACCGCAATAAGATCTTCAAATTTTGAAGGCTTTAGTTTGCGCAGCACCTCTTTCAGTCCATCCGATTCGAATTGGAAGATAGCGTTGGATTTACCTTCGCTGAGCAGTTCAAATACCTTTGGGTCATCAAGCTCGAGCAGATCAAGATTGATGTCGATGTTGTAGTTGCGTTTGATCGCTTTGAGGGCGCGATCGATCACGGTTAAGTTTTTTAGGCCCAAAAAGTCCATCTTGAGATAGCCAACCGCTTCAAGCTCTGTCATCGCGTATTGGGCGACCAAATCGGTGGTTTTTGCTGGGACATAGAGGGGCATAGTTTCTGCCAGTGGCGTTGGTGATATCACTACGCCGGCAGCATGTTTAGATGCGTGGCGCGTGAGGCCTTCAAGCTTAAAGCAGATGTCAAATAACTTGCTGATCTCAGGATTGCTATCGATCATTTGCTGCAGCTTTGGTTCTTGCTCAAGCGCTTCTTTAAGCGAAATTTTTAATTGATCGGGGACAAGATCGGTGAGTGTGTTGGCATCTTGAAATGGGAAGCCAAGCGCGCGCGACACGTCTTTGAGCACGCCTTTTGCCATCATAGTGCCGAACGTGATGATCTGACACACGCAGTCGTGACCATACTTGTCTTTTACGTAGTTGATCACTGTTTCGCGTTGTTCAATGCAAAAGTCGATATCGATATCGGGCATGGATACGCGTTCTGGATTAAGGAATCGTTCGAACAGGAGGTTGTATTTAATTGGGTCGCAGTTGGTGATTTGCAATGCCCAGGCGACGAGCGATCCGGCTGCAGAACCGCGACCAGGGCCGACGGGAATGCTCTGTTTTTTTGCCCACTGAATAAAGTCGCCGACTACCAAAAAGTAGCCAACGAAGCCCATTTTAATGATCAGATCGATCTCAAGCTCAAGGCGCGCATCATAGGCTGTAAAAAGATCTTGAGGAATGCGTCCCTGATTTTTTAACGCTTCGAGGCCCTCTTGGCACCAAGCGCGAAAATAACTTTCTGGAGTATGTTGTGCCGGTACCGTGCATTGCGGGAAAAATAGTTTGCCAAACTCAAAAGCAAAATCGCATGAGTCGGCGATCTTGCCGGTGTTCCAAATTAAATCTTCGCGCTCTGGAAAGTGGCTGAGCATCTCTTGGGTGGTGCGTACATAGCAACGACAATCGCCGAATGAATAGCGATTAGGATTGGTCATGACATCTTTAGTTTGTACGGCGAGCAGTACTTCGTGAGCTTCTCGGTCTTCTGGTTTCATGTAGTGAGCGTCGCTGGTTGCAATGCATTGCACGTCCCACTTGGCGCTGTACTCGAGTAGTAATGAGTTTAATTCAACCTGTTCTTTAAAGACGGCGGGAGCAAGTTCATAAAAAAAACGATCGCGACCAAACACCTCTTGAAACCAACGTGTACGTTTTTCTGCTTCTTCGATCTTGCCTTCTCTGAGCAGTGATGGGATGTGGCCGCCAAGGCAGGCGGTGCTGACGATGAGCCCTTCGCTGTGTTCTCGTAGTCGCTGGTAATCGATGCGTGGCTTGAAATAAAAACCTTCTTGGTATGAGAACGCCATGAGTTTGCACAGATTTTTGTAGCCGACTTGGTTTTGCACAATCACGATCAAGTGATTGTACTTGTCTTGTACGTTTTTGATTGCTACATCAGGAGTAAAATACATTTCAGCGCCGAGAATCGGTTTAATGCCAGCTTTTTTGGCGAGTTGGAAAAATTTTACTGCACCAAAAATATTGCCGTGGTCGCTAATGCCTACCGCTTTCCATTCCTGCTGCTTTGCCATGGTGATGAGATCTGGTAAGCGTATCGCGCCGTCCAGGAGTGAGTATTCGGTATGTAGGTGAAGATGTGTGAAATGATTACTCATGCTTGCTCGCTTATTTTTTTAATATGCGCGCAAGTTTAGCATAATGAGTTTTAAAAGAGCAGAACTTTTTCAGCTAAAAAAGTAAATCAAAATTTTCTTCTTCTGCTGCTCGATATATCTTATTAGCATCATTAAGTGTTGCTTTTTCTTCATCACAAAGGTTGAAGAGGTGCTGCATGTTTTTGTTTGAAAGCAATCCATCTAATTCACCGAGTATGACAATATTTAAAAGGTCCCATTGTTGCTGAGCTTTCCCGTGAGCTTGCTGAGCTTTGGCTAAGAGCGTGCGTTTATTGTCGCTATTACCACTCTGTAGTGCATGTGCAGCTGCGATAAGATCAATGGAAGCATCACGCATGGCCAATACAGCGGTAAGAGCATAGTTAAGTTTTTCTTCTTGTGTAGTGAGATTTTTCAGATCAGCTCTTACTCTTTCTGTATGGTTATTTAGTTGAGAAATCCACTGTTCTGGTTGGCTGGTTGGTGGTCTGAGAGACAATAAAGGGATTATCGGCTTAATAGGGCTAGTTGTTGACGGAGTTGTTGTTGCAGAGCTCCATTCTTCTGTTTGTGCAGATGTTGCTGACGATGACATTAGTGAGGTTGAAATTGAAACCATACCGACAAGAATTGCAGACACGATTTTCATAGTAAACCTCCATTAAAGTCTCCTTTATACCCTATTCTCTCAGAATGAATTAAATTAATTCAAATTGTCAATATATTTGTTTTTTTAACCACAAACCTTGTATTGCCATTTTACGTTGGCTCGTTTACGATGGGGGTCGATTTTGTATACTAAAAAAATGAAAGCACCATGGTCATATTATTCATTTTCGGCATCCTTCTTGGTCTCATTTTCGTCTGGCGTGCAGCTGATCATGTTGTTGCGCATGCATTGCGATTGGCGCGTCATTACAAAGTCTCTACCTTTTTTGTTGGTTTTGTATTTCTCGCTATGGCGGCGAACATGCCTGAGTTGGCGGTTGCCGTGGTGGCAGCATTACGTGGTGTTGGGCAGATCGCTGCCGGAGATATAATTGGAGCCTGTTTTAATGACATAGCTCTTGTTGTCGGGTTGGCGTTGACGTTTGCTGGGTCGATTACAATGAAAAGGCGGGAGTCATTGAGTTTTTTGCGACTCATCATTGGCGCTGCTGTTGTTATGGCTTGTGTATTTGTTATTGGTACTTTGACCGCAATGCATGGTTTTCTTCTTATTGGAATTTATGCTGTGTTTATTGCGTTGTCGTGGCGCTCGCGTCATGAACATACATTGCTCGAGATTTCTCATGATGATCTGGTACACGCACACCCATTACCGCGCATAGGATTGTTTTTTGTGTGGGCGAAGGCTTGTGGTGCTTTGACGATAGTACTTTGTGGTTCAGTGTTGTCAATTCATTGTGGTGTAGCGTTGGCGGCGGCTTTCGGGCTGTTGCTAGAATCCGTTGGCGCTACCATTATTGCTATTGGGACGACTTTGCCAGAAGTTTCTATGGGGTTTCACGCCTATCGTAGAGGTCAGTTTTCGTTGGCGTTGGGGCCTGCCATTGGGACGGTTTTTAGCCAAGCGACCTTGGTTTTAGGCGTCTTGGCTGTACTGTCTGATCGGGCTATTGATCTTGTAGCCTTACAGGGAGCTGCAGTGTTTATGTTTGTTGCGTTTGTGGTGATTGCAGCGAGTATCCTGCTTGGACGCATGGGGCGGGCGACTGGTATCGCTTTGCTTGGGCTGTTTGTGGCTTACATGCTGTACCACGTGATGTGCTAGTGTATCGGTCTGAATTGCATCGAAAAACTCTTTAGATAATCATCAATCGCTCGCTTGAGAATAGTTGATCTGTTGGGATCAGCTAATTACAATCGCTTTTCTAGGGCCTCGGTGTTGTCTATGATCAATCCTATAGCGCCATTCTAAGTGGGCAACGAGAGCTTCAAAAGTTTCTTGCGTAAAGCCGTTGTGGAGAGCATCAGCTTCGATTACGGCATAGTTTTCTTGATACGCATCAGAGTTTCGTGGAACATCTTGAATGCCGTGATAATTTCGATAGGTTGTTAGGAATTGTGCGCTTGTTGGTAGCGGCACAATTCCAAGACACAAATTTTTAATGGTGACTAAGATCGGTTGTTTATCTGGGGTTCTATTACCGTGTAGCGAATCGATACCAATACAACTTTCGTCGCCGAGGAACGTCAAGCATACCCAATGTGCTGGGCGCTTGGTACAGACGAGGGCCCAGAATGGTGCATTGCGTCGTCGCAATCGATTAATCTTTTTTATGATATTGCTATCGGTTGGTATGATCCCACTGATGTGTTGTTCATCAATAACGAGGACTTCGTTAAGGTCGCCACCCATAAACTGCAGTATCTGTTCGATCTGATGACCTCCTAGATATTCTTCATCATCATAGAGCTCTTTGATATTTTCATCAAGCTTAAGCAGATTTTTTATAAATGTTCTGTACTGAGAGTCTTTGATTGGGGATTTACGTTTTGCTGTGAAAGATTTTTTTGTTGCTAGGTAGTGAAATACTGAGTAGTAGCCACATTCCCAGCCGTTTGGTTGTTTGAGTAGGTCGAGATTTTCGATCTCTTCCTCTTCAATGGCAGCTTCGATTTCTACTTGAGCTTTAGAGTCAGATCTAGATCTTTTCTTAGTGGGTTTTGGTTGGGTTGTTCGAGTACGTGGAACAGCCGGCTTGTTTCGAATTTTAGTGGGAGCTGGCGTTGAGTCTTTCTCTTCTAAGGCATCTTCTACGTTGCTGGGTTGTGCTTTTGAGGTCTCATCAGCCGAAGATGACGTGGTTGCGTCTGCATCATCGTTCTCTGTATCAACTGTTGTCTCTGGTGTTTTAAATCCAAAAAAAGTTCGAAAGCCATCCATCAAGTTGACAGGTTTAGCTATGGGGAGAAACGTTGCTATGGTAATCATCAGGAGTACTAGTATTTTTTTCATAAAGGTACTGTCTTTCGGGTAAATAGGTCAGACAGTGTGGATAAGTTTCGTCAAAACGTCAAAAGCCCGGACTTTACTGGGGTTCTTGCATCAAATTTAATAAGAGCTTCTCCTCTGTCATCCCAGCCGTCGTCGCCAAGGCTATGCCGCCCACAGCCAGTTGTTCGACGTTTGCGCCCGCCGAAGCTTTATGCAAAGGCTGGGCCTAGGCGCTGGGATCCAGAGCTATGATTTTTAAAAAGCGACTATCTGAGGACTGGGTCCCGGCTCGTCCCTCGATACACCTCGCTATGCTCGGCACTCGGGATGAGCGGCTCCTGAGCTCTGTCACCCCGGACTCCGATCCGGGGTGGGATGACAAGTTGGGGCTATGAGTTGTGAAAAAGGCCGGGAGATAATCCCGGCCTTAATTTTTTAGACTTGGCGAAGCTCAGTCTCTTTTTTATTGTGCATCTGATCAGCTTTTTCAACAAACTGGTCAGTAACTTTTTGAAGTAAATCACCGATACGTTTTGCAAAGTCTTCAGAAATGGTTTTTTTCTTTTCAGCTTCACGAACGAAGTTGTGAAAATCTTTACGAACGTTGCGAACGTTAACGCGGCATTCTTCGGTCTTTTTGCCCAATGTTTTTACCATCTCATCGCGGCGGGCAGAACTCATCTGCGGTAACTGGATGCGGATAATGTTACCATCGTTAGCTGGCGTGGCTCCAAGATCGGAACTGCTGATTGCCGCTTCGATGTCCGGAATAATGGATTTATCCCAAGGTTGAATGGTAATAAGACGTGCATCTGGGGTAGCCATGGTTGCTAATTCGCGCATTGGCGTCATCTGGCCGTAGCAATCAACGCGAATATTTTCAACAAGACTTGTTGTTGCGCGTCCTGTGCGCATTGCTGCAAGCTCTTTTTCGAAATGCTTGATAGGCTTATCCATAGCAGCTTTCACTGCAGTTTCAAAACCTTTACTATCGCCTTCAATGATCGTAAATTCTTCCATTTTTATTCCTTGTATAAGCGTTATCGGATTGTGGTCAGTTACCGGCTATTTAATTGTGCTCCCAAAATTAGCGTCTTTTGCGACGTGAATCAAGGCGTCTGATGTAAAAAGATTAAAAAGACGTATGGTGAGCTTATTTTCTGCGGCAAGAGTGAGTGCGGTCAGGTCCATGGCTCGCAATTGTTGCGTGAGTACTTCATGATGAGTGCAAGCGTGAATTGGTTTGGCATCAGCATGACGAATAGGGTCTTTGTCATACAGGTAGTCAACTTTTGTTGCTTTCCATAACTCGGCCGCATCCATTTGTAATGCGCGAACGACGGCAGCGGTGTCGGTGGTCATAAATGGGAGGCCGGTGCCGCCAGCAAAAATGATGAGTGAGTTACTTGCAAGTGCATCATTGATGCGGTGGTTGTTGACGCCGCGTCCAAGCTCTGGGATGTGTAGTGCGCTTAGAATGGTGGTTTTTATGCCGTGCTGTTCAAAAATATCTTGAAGCATTGCACTGTTCATGAGGGTGCCAAGCATGCCGACTAGGTCGGCGGTCGTACGTGAAAGCTTGAGGCTCTCATCAGCTTGTGCGCCTCTAAAAAAGTTGCCAGCACCGGTGACGAGGCCGAATTGATGTGTTGCCTGCAGCTTTTTGATTTGCTCAATGAGCGGTTGGACAACGGCTAGGTCGAGTACGCCATGCTTTGGAGAACCGAATAGTTCACCGCTTATTTTTAACAAAATTTTTTTCATGGTTTATTCTCAAGGTTTGAGAGGGGTAGAAATTTTAATTTAAGAAGCATTTGGACATCTCTCTCTGTCATCCCGGACTTGATCCGGGATCCATGCTGGTAATTGCTTTAGAGCTTTGATGTGTAATGATTGAATACACAATACCTCTTATCAACCAACCAAGCCTAAACTTAAGTCGAAATATGGATCCCGGATCAAGTCCGGGATGACAGGGGTTATTGGTATTGTTTGTTTAATTTATTTTCCCAAGCTGGCAGCAATTTAAACTAACTAAAAAAGGAATCAAGTGTTACCTGATTCCTTTTTTTCTTCATAGCAAAATAATTATTAGCGTCCTATTGAAAAACGTACAAAACGCTTGATGGTAAGCTTGTTGCCGATCTTCGTTGCTACTGAATCAACCAATTGCTGAATGGTTAGTGCATCATTTTTGATGAACCGTTGGTTGGTGAGACAGATCTCTTCAAACAGCTTATTCATGCGGTTTTCGATAATCTTAGCAACAATGTTTGCTGGTTTTTTACCATCTTGGCTTTGTTCTTCAGCCAGGGTACGTTCTTTGGCAACGAACACTGGATCAAGATCTGCAGGGGTCAACGCTGCCGGTTTATGTACTGCTACTTGCATACAAACATCTTTTGCAAGCTGTTTTACTTCTTCAAGAGCAGCGCTAGGTATTTCTTTTTCGCTTGTGAACTCAATCATAATGCCGATGGTTGAACCTGGGTGGATATAGGCGTTTACCAAGCCATGGTTGGCTACGGTGTAAGTAGCTATCTGCTTCACATCGATTTTTTCGCTAATTTTTGCTAACAAATCGTTGAGTTGATTTTGTAAAGCTGGTTGGCTAGCCAGGAGCTTTTGCTTATCTTCAATACCGGCTGTGCATGCGTGTTGCGCGACTGACTGTGCAAATTTCTGCATATCATCAGTGTTTGCCGAAAAATCTGTTTCGCAGCAAATCTCAGCCAAAGAACCTTTTTTGCAATCAGGGGCAATGAATGATTCGATTCTGCCGTTGTCGGTGGCATTGTCAGCGCGCTTTGCAGCTACTGCAGAGCCTTTTTTGCGCAGAAGGATAATGGCTTTTTCAAGGTCGCCATCGGCTTCCTCAAGAGCTTTTTTGCAATCCATCATGCTGACTTGGGTTTTTTCTCTTAACTCTTTGACAAGATCAATACTTATTTTGGACATCCGACAACTCCCTTAGTAAAACGACTGGCACGCTTTTGTGCCGCTTATTTCAGCCATAAAATTTAAAGACGAGATACATTCTGACAAAAATGACCAATTTTACAAGAACGTAATTATGCTTTGACAAAAAAAGGTGAAAAAATTACTCTATATGCGTTTTAAATCTGATTGATAATTTTCACAAGCGATACATATTTCTATCGGGAGTTGCATATGCCTACGCCAAAACGCAAGTTATCTCGGTCTAGAAGAGATAAACGGTCTGCCAATAAAGGCCTTAAACCAAAAGCTGTTGCATCGTGTCAGACCTGTCAGGCACCTATTGCTACACATAAGATCTGTTCTGAGTGCGGTTATTATAAAGGTGTGAAAATTTTGCGCACCAAGCAGGATCGCAAGTTTAGCAGAGCCCAAACGCGTGAAGCGGTGCAGGCTAAGGTACAATCTCGTACCAATTCGGCTGGATCCAGCGAGCCTTCATCTGCGTCATAAAAGTTTAGACAAATACAGATGATTATAAACCGTGCATAGGATGAGATGAATCCCTATGCACGGTTTGTTTTTTCGACGAGTGTATCACTATGATTGCTATCGATGTAATGGGTGGAGATTTTGCTCCATACGTCGTCCTACAAGGGGCTGTGCAAGCAGCAAAAGAGGGTAATGAGGTCTGTCTTTTTGGCCCAGAGGCGGTCATAACCGCTTGGCTTGAGGTAGAAGTTGAAAGCTGGCGGCAGCTACCAATTACGTTGGTTGATGCGCCATCAACAATTGATATGACTGATGAACCGGTTGGTGCCGTGCGCAAAAAGCAGGACTCGTCGCTGGTCAAGGCGGTGAAGAGTGTTGCGTCTGGTGATGCCGCTGCTGTGGTGTCTGCAGGGCATTCTGGGGCGCTGATGGTAGCATCAATATTTGTTTTGGGTCGCCAAGAAGGTGTTGAACGACCGGCCATTGCTGGGTTGTTTCCAACGCCTACCGGATATACAGTAGGTCTTGATCTTGGTGCAAATACCGATTGTAAGGCTTCAAATCTGGTTCAGTTTGCTCACCTTGGGGTTGCATACGCTCAGCGTATGCTGGCTATCAAGCACCCACGCGTTGCATTGCTTGCAAACGGCGAAGAGGATATGAAGGGTTCATTGCTTACCAAAGAAACATTTCAATTATTACAACAAGAGGCGGCGCTAGATTTTATTGGCAATCGAGAGCCACATGCAGCGTTGAGTGGCGATGTTGATGTATTTGTGTGTGATGGCTTTACCGGTAATATTTTTCTTAAAACCTTTGAGACGGTGTTTACCCAAAGAACGAGACTCTTTAGGGAGATTTTGACAGAATTAAAGCTTGATCCGAGCGTTGTGAGAGCTGTAAAAAATCGTCTTGATGAGGCCAATGTTCTCAAGCAGATGGGGGGCGCGCTGCTCATGGGGGTCAAAAAACCAGTTTTTGTGTGTCATGGTGCGGCTCAGGCCGGGGATATTGCCCAGGCCATCAGGACTGCCTCAAAATACGTGAAAACCGGTAAAAATTGATAAAAAGTTGCAATTTGAAATAAAAATGGCGAAAAGTGTCGTCATCGTTATAATGGTCGTATTGGTTAAGGAGATGGGATATGGACTTTAGCATGGACACCTTGATGGCATGGTTTGAGAGTGCTGTTGATTGGGCAATCAAAAATAGGATGCAAGTCTTAGGTGGGATTGTTGGTTTTGTGGTTCTTGGAAGCGGTGTCGCGGTTTACCGATACATGGCTAACCAAACAAAAATGGCTGCGCATAAAGAGCTTTTACAGCTTGTCCGTATGATGGAAGAGCCTGTACGCGTTTCTGGTGAAGGCAGCGAAGAGTTGAAAAGCTCTCTTGAAATGCAGAAATGGAACAAGGTGGCAGCGGCTGCAGAAAAGGACTATCAAGAGTTTAAGAGCACGTCATTGGGCTCAACCTTCTTGGTATTTCAAGCAGATGCACTCAATAACCTTGGTAAGAAAGCTGAAAGCTTGGTTGCAATGCGCAAAGCGGTAGACGCAATGGATGTTGCTGCAGTGCGTGATTACTACCAACTGAAGCTTGCGCTTATGTTGATTGATCAAGCTGATGATGTAGCTGCAAAAGAAGGTTTAGAGCTACTTAAGAAACTTAGCAACAACCAGAAGAGTGCTGCGAATGATCGTGCATTGTACTATCTAGGTGAATATTTCTGGGTGAACAAACAGTATGCTGAAGCAAAAAACAACTGGCAGCAGCTTGTAGTGAAATATGGTGGCGAAAAAGGTGCTACCGAGTTAATAGATAAAGCAAAAGAACGATTGGAATTATTAGCAGTTTAAACGAAACAATAGGATTGTATGAAGGCCAATGCTCAAACGGTGCGAGTGCGTTTTGCACCATCACCGACGGGACATTTACACATAGGCGGGCTACGCTCTGCTCTCTTCAACTGGTTGTTTGCTCGTCATCATGGCGGGACATACTTGCTACGTGTTGAGGATACAGACCTGGTGCGCTCGACCAAGGAATTTCTTGCGTCGCAGCTAGCATCGATGGCCTGGGCTGGCATTCAATCCGATGAACCGATCGTTTATCAGATGAGTCGTGAAGTTGAGCATCGCGCTGCGGCATTAGGACTGATGCGTATCGGAAAAGCGTACCCGTGCTTTTGTTCGCCGCGCGATGCTGATGAAGTGGTCAGTAGTCTTGAAGCTGGTTTTGGGCAAAAGTATGATCGCACCTGTCGCGACAAAACGTATACCGAAGAAGATTTAAAAAAGCCGCACTGTGTGCGGTTCAGGTTGCCAGACAACCTACCTCACGTCAGTTTCCATGACATTATTCGCGGTGACATCACAACTAGGGGTGAATATTTTGACGATTTCGTCATCATCCGGCGTGATGGTTCACCGATTTATAATTTTTGCGTTGTGATTGATGATATTTTTATGCGCATTACGCATATCATTCGCGGTGAAGATCACATTCCAAACACGCCTAAGCAGGTATTGCTCTATGACGCACTTGGTGTTACGCCGCCCAAGTTTGCCCACCTGCCACTCATTCTTGGTAAAGATGGAAGTAAGCTGAGTAAACGTGATGCTGCCGTATCGGTAGAAGAGTATCGAGCGCAGGGCTTTATGCCTGAGGCACTGATCAACTATCTCGTACGTCTGGGATGGGCACATGGTGATCAAGAAATATTTACGGTACCTGAATTGGTAGAATTTTTTTCGCTTGACGATGTCGGCAAAAAAGGTTCTATTTTTGATGCTAAGAAACTAGAATGGCTTAATGGTATCTACCTACGCCAATCATCGAGTGAGCAGGTCTTGCAAGCCATTGCTGCAATGAACCAATCGCTTGCCGACGAACTTGTGGCTGTATGGGGTAATGAAAAATTATTAGCGCTCATCAAGTTATACAAAGAGCGAGCGGTTACTTTAGTAGAGGTTGCACACCAAATTTTAGGCTTGGCTAAAGCGCCAAGTTCGCTTGACGTAGCCTTGATTGCAAAGTGGCGCAACGAAAGAACCGCGTCGTTGGTAGGAGCATTTTCTGCCAAATTGAATGAAGAAGAAAATTTAAGTCACGAGCATTTATTGCAAGTGGCAAACTCTGTGTGTGATGTACAGGGAGAAAAGTTGGTTCATTTAGCCCAGTCATTGCGGCTTGCGCTAACTGGAACAATACAAAGTCCTGGGGTGTTTGACCTTCTTGGGATTTTAGGTAAAAAAGAGAGTGGTGAACGGTTGAACCGTTTACTAGGGCTTTTATGAACTGAAAAATAATGGGGTTATAAGGTTATAAGAATGCGAGGTTATCATGGAAAATTCCAAAAAAAAGATTGGAATGATCTTTCCTGGCCAAGGATCACAGGTCTTGGGTATGGGGAAGGATTTATACGATAAACAACGGATTGTGCAGGAGCTTTTTGAAGAGGCTTCAAACTGTCTCGATACCAACTTTGTACGGCTTTGCTTTGCATCATCTGAGCGTGAGTTACGCGAAACGGTTAATGCACAGACCGCTATTTTTCTCATCAGCGCGGCAGTTTATTCCTTGCTTAAAGAGAAATATGGTATTGTGCCTGACGTTGTTGCTGGACATAGTTCTGGCGAATACGCCGCAATTTTTGCCGCGGGTGGTATGAGCTTTGTTGACACCTTGTACTTGCTGAAAAAACGCGCATTGTTTATGGAAGAAGCGACCAAAACCGTTTATGGTAGCATGATTGCAGTGCTTGGTCTGCCTCAAGCAAGAGTGCAAGAAATTTGTGCTCGTTATGATGATAAAAATTCCCATGTTCAGGTTGCTGAAGTGGTTAACTACAACGCTACTACAAACTTTGTTGTCTCTGGTACGGTGAATGTACTCGATTTAGTTAAAGCCGACGTTATTGCTGCTGGCGGTAAGGTGTCGATGCTTAACGTTGCCGGCGCGTTTCACTCGCGATTGATGGTGACCGCAGCAAAACTTTTTGCGATGTACATGGTGAAAGTTGATTTTAATGATCTTGAGGTGCCGCTTGTAAGTAATACCGAGGCACGCATGATCGAATCCAAAGATGATCTAAAAATGTTAATCAACAGGCAGATGTCGAGTCACACATTGTGGTGGCAGTCGATGCAGCAGTTTGCTGATTGTGATATCATTCTTGAGGTTGGCCCAAGCGATAAGCTTTCAAAGATGCTCAAGCGCGAATGGCCGCATAAAGAAATTTATCAGGTCAATACGATGCAGGATGTTGAAGACTTGCTAGAGCGTTTAGGCGTTCCTTTTGAGCAAGAGTATTTGATTGATGCTGAAATTGAGAAGGTGCATAAAAGTAGTAAGAAGAAACAGGCGCCGGCGTCCGTTCCTCTAGAAGAAGCGGTGCAAGCAGAAGCTGTTCAAGAAGTTGCTCAAGCGCAATAAAGCTCTGCATTCGATCTGTATATTATTTTGAATCTATAAAACCCTTGGCGTAACAAACCAGGGGTTTTTGCTTCCCAACCATTTCTAAAATCTCTACACTCGTTTTTAACAAGCAGCTGAGTAGTAACTTACCACGCGTGTTGTTGAGTCTTCATATTTCCGAGGAGAGGAATGGTTATGATGAAAAAATTGTTATTGGGTCTGGCGGTTGGTTTTTTTGCTGGGCAGGGATTGTTTGCTGCTGATACACAGCAAGGTGGGACTGCTACTCCAAAGCCATCACCAACCAAAATGCAATGGGCATTGCAAAAAGCCGAGTTAGTAGCGGCTGGTGTATGTGATTACTGTGCTTTGTGCAATCATAGCGTTGCAGAACATTTACAAGGTGTTATTGAGCAACCTGGCCATTACGAAGAGGGTATGACTTGTTGCTCTGCGACAGGTGTGTTGTGGGGGCTTTACGAGTGGTTTTCCCTAGGTGGTTCCGAGGTCTATGATATTGCCTTTCCTGGTGCGTGCTGTGCTGTGGGGCTCTATGATGTGTTAAGGAACAAGAGCCAAGGACTGCAATTTTGTGCTAAACATACTCAGGCTGTCGCACGTCGTCTTGAGCCTCGATGCAAGGATTGTGCGGCAAAATTGCGAACCTGGGCTGCGCCTAAGCCAAAACCAATGAGTGACGGGGACGGGAAGAAGGCTAACTAATCGGGTTCTTGTTTATAGTAAAATGTACATTTAAAAGTCCCAGGACTCATCTCCGGGGACTTTTTTGTTGTGCTGTTGGTTGAGAGAGCATTGGCAAGGATTTCTTTTATTGCTTCCCAGAATCGAGCAACTATACTTTGTTTCATAAGAGGCATTGTTGGGTTGACGTGTTTGTAAGAAAAAGGAGTGGTTATGAAGATTAAAAAAACAGTACTCATGTTTGTCTTAGGTGTCTTAGCTAGTCATGGATTGTTTGCTGCCAATGGCGCAACGCCAACGCCATCTAAGCTTAAAGTGGCAACTCGTTATGGTTTGCAAATTGCCGCATGTTGTTGTGATGGCTGTGCCGTTCCTTTTGGGCTATGTACTTTGTGTATGAGTTGCATAGCTCAAAAACCAGGGGCTTGTGAGCTATGTGCAGCAACTTTTTTAGGGGCGAGTACCTGCTTCGAATGTATTGCTTGCTCGACTGGAAGTGTTCCTTGCGGGCAAGCGTGTGTTCCTGGGGTATGTTGTTTTTTATGTCTGCTTGATTACGCAAATGAAGACAGTAAACGGTTATCTTCATGTGCTAATCGTGCCGTAACCTGTGCAAAATCTTCTTCTCAGTGGTGTCAAAAGTGTGCTAAAATGTTGCGCGTAATGGCACAACCGCACGTGCAAACCATGGATGATAGTAGGGATAAGAAAAAAGAATAACCTCTGAGGATGAATGATTATGTTTAAACGGCTTGTATTAATTGTTGGACTAGGGATTTTTGCAAGCCAAGAAGTTGTTCCTGCTGCGCCAGGCCGTTTGAAAGTTTTCATAGCCAACGTCGCCGCAAATGTCTGTGATGTATGTAGTTGTGGGTTCAGGCAGTGTGAAACTTGTACACAGAATACGCAGGTGCCTGCTAATCCTCAGGGAGATGAGCCAGCATCTTGCAGGTGTGTAGCGGAATGTTGTCTGTTTTGCTCAAACATGCTGTGTGTGTATTGTCTGTATCACCATGAGTTACTACCTGAGAATTTTTTGGCTGCAGCTACCGGTGGTTTATTGGTTTGGCATACAGCTTACAGTGAAGGGGTGGTGATCCGGTGTGCGCAATGTGCAGAGAGCCGAACGCGATCTTGTAAAGAAGCGTGTGTCAGCTATGCAAGTCGGTTGCGAGCACTAGGTCCTAAATCCTCAGAGAACATGGAATAAATAAGCTTCGACAGCTTTTGTTCGCGATTCACAAAACCCCGGTTTTTAGGCCGGGGTTTTTGCTTTTTAAGAGAGAAAACGCCGGTTTTTAGGCCGTTGTAGCCTCTTGAAAGCCTGGTAGGCTGAAAGCAGGTTATATTAGAGTTAAAAAATGGTGGATTTATGATGAAAAAGATGTTTTTGCTCTTATTAATGGGCATTGTGAGTTCTCAAGACATTTATTCAATGGATCGAGTGAAAAATTTCTTTGCTAGTTGTCTTGGCTGTTGTCAGTCCGGTGTAGAAATGTGTGAGAAACATCCGATCGCAACGCCTCTTGCTACTGCCGTATGTTGTGCCGGCTGCGCTTGTGTAATGCATGCTCCTCTAGCGACAGGAACAATGGATCCATGTACTCATGATCTGTGTTGGTATGGACCTCGTGTCTGTATTTTGGCTAATGGATGTTGTGTTACGAGTTGCTGTAAGTCAGACCAAATTTTGGTGTTTTGCGCAGGTTGTATTGCTAAAAAAATTGAGAAATTAAAGAGGCAGATGGTATAGCTGTCAGTTCCTGAAGCAACGAGCTAAATGTAGGGGGATTTATTATGAATGCAGGATCAGAAAAACTTTTTCTAGTAGTATTTGCTACTTTTATTGGGGTTATTACTACAGCATCCATTGTTGTTGCTAAAGGTAAATCCTACAGGAGTAATCCTGTGTTGTTTGCAGATGAGCAAGAAGAAATTTCTTATGATGATTATGATGATAAGGTGGTATTGGGTAAAGTAGCAGCATTTGATGAAGAAGAAAATGCTAAAAGATGGGCACAATTTGTGTCTATTGCTGTAGCAGCTGGTGTTAAAGAAGCACTTAAAAAGCCGGAATCTAGTATCAAAAAATTTCGTCAATCACTAAATTCTTCGGTAGCTTCTGCATGGAATTCTGCAATGAACGCTTGTGGCGCAGCTTCTACTTATGCGCTGGAATCAATGGATCCAGAGGCCGAGTACATTCCTCTTGAGTGGCGTCAAACCTTGGAAACTGCGAGCAACAAGTTGCGTCAAACCATAGAAACTGCTAGTAAGAATGTGTATGGTTTCTCATGGGATTACGTGGTAGATCCGGTAATTAATGAGATAAAAATTCCTAGCTTGGTACGACAAGTTATTGTTTTTACCATTATAATGACATTGTTTCCAGGTCTAAGTAGTTGGGTGACAAATGAAGCTAGCAAACAACTACCAGGATTTGGCTGGTGGTTTGCAAAACGTAGCGTCGCGCTTGGAGTTCAAGCTGTTGATGGTGCGATGGTTGCTAGTGCGGAAAATGTTGGATTTGCTATGTCGCCAAGTGTAGCTGGTTGGATTGCCCAGGCTGCCTGCGCGCTTACGTGGCCAGTTCGTTGGAGCTTAGGTCTTTAAGTAATTTTTCAATCAAAAAGCTCATAGAGAGCCTTGCCTAGCGGTAGGGCTCTTTTGCCTGGACTAGCAAAAAGCGAAAAACTGTTTATTATAACAGTCTGAATTTGTGATAAAAGATGCTTAGGTCTCAGCTCGTCCCTCGATACGATTGCTAATGCAATCACTCGGGATGAGCGGCGTCTGAGCTCTGTCACCCCGGACTTAATCCGGGGCGGGATGACAATTTTCTAAAAGGTAAAAAATCAGCATAAAATCAAAAAAGGGCAGCAAATGTCGTTTACGATTGAAGATACCAAAGCTAAAGTCATTAGTATTATTGCCGATAAGCTTAACATGCCAAAAGAGAGTATAATGCCAGGATCAGCATTTAAAGATCTTGGTGCAGATTCGCTCGATATCGTTGAGATTATCATGAGCTTCGAAGAAGCATTTGGCATTGAAATTAAAGATGAAGATGCTGAGAAGATAAAATCAGTAGAGCAAGCCATTAATCTCATTCACGAGATGCGTGCAAAATAACCATACTTTTTTCGATTTCTTGTTCCCGTAGTGCCTTACAACCCATAATGAGCAGAGTAAATTTGGGGAAAATTTTATGTGGGGATGGGTAAGGGGCTATGAAGCATGCAAAACTAAGTACGTTAGTTAAGCGGTTACCAGCGGAAATACAGAAAAAATTTGACACCATGTCATTTGAGGCCGTCGATGAGGCGGCCCATCGTTTTGTCCACAGTGTTGGGCTTCGCTTTAAGGCAGGTGATTGGCTAAATGAGCTCATGCCGCCGCGAGAACTGCTCGAAGGCGATGTAACCAAGTTTGAATTTTTTGAGCACGTACATTCAACCTCGCACTTTGTTCCTTTTGTAGAAAAAGCGCTTGTGCCGCAAGGAAGCAGGTTGTGTATCATCGGTGATGTGCATGGTGATATAGCCTACTTGATTGATGTTTTGGGGGAATTGCAGCGTCAGGGTGTTTTGGATGAAGAGTATCGACTCATTGATCCAACTGTGCATATCGTTTTTTTGGGGGATTACACGAATCGCAATGCTCATGGCGTCGAGGTTATGCTTGTGCTTTTTTATCTTTACCGCCACAACATGGGGCGAGTATTTTTATTGCGAGGCAATCACGAATATGCGATTAGTACGCGCGTTATGTATGATCAATACCAGCAGTTTTACAGTGAAAATAATCGAGAGGTAGTGCATAAGCATGATGTACCATCAAAAGACTCGTTGATTGCTGAAATGAGTCATAAATTTTCACTGTATAATTTCCCCAATCTTTTGTACTGGTTTGATTTTTTACCTCTCGCCGCCTACATAGGTTGTTATGATGAGCAGGCGCGGCAGATTGATTACATCTCTCTCTGCCATGGCGGTATTGAGCCTGGGTATAACGCGACACATTTCTTAAGTAGTCAAGCTCGATTTGAACGTCTTGTACAGCTTGATCGGAGCAAAGCGTTACGTGAACTTATCAGTAACAATAATATTCCAAACGCCACTCAGACCTTTGAGGTCCTTTTCAAACGGTTGCAAGACATCGGCATGCATGCATTTGTTGATTCGTACATCGAAGATAAAGCGGTGGATCTTATGAAAAATCATAGCCCGCTAAAGTTGCGCATCGGTATGCAGTTCAATAGTTTTCTGACCGATAACAATGACGCAATTGCTTGCGCAAGCTCACAGCGGCATCGTAATCTTTTATTTGGTCGCGAGTTAACGCGATATTTTCTTGAGCAAGGCGATACGGCTGGTCATCGCGTAATAAGTATTATTAGGGGGCATCAGCATCTTGATGAACATGATCCTGTTGTAGGGCTCGATTCGCCGATGCTTACCCAGCTGCGGCAGCGACAGGGCATCGTACGCCAATGGGATGGTATGCTGTACACCATGGGCGATGGCGGCTCAGCAACCGGCTGGCAGGCATTTCTTATTGTTACAACGGGAAAATCTTTACAGGAGTGGACTGCTACGCATTATTTCAGGGCTGACACAGAGTTGCCGTTTGAAACAAAAGAGACCCTGTTTATAGGGTAAAGACCTACCCATTCGCGTTTTTGTACCAATTGCTTATCATAAGCATCCCTCGATTGGGGTATATATATTTTCAAGCAAAAGGAATGGTATGAATTTCATTCAAGGTATGCAACGGGGTGTGTTGGTGACGTTGATAATGACTGGGACTCTAGCATTTGCGGGTACCCCGTCAAAAGCTGCTGTGTTTTTAAAATCAGCAATAGATGGTGCTGCTGAACAAAAACAGGAATTGCACAAAATTTTTGCGCCAAATCCATTTGATCTACTTAAGACATTGCCAAGTATGGCTGATGTAAAAGTAGGTGTGGCTGATGGTCTTACCCGTGTCAGAGGCATTGAATATAGAAAAAATGCTGAGGCAGCATGGAATTATGTTACACGGAATTACGCTAGGGGAATAGGTTTTGTTCAAACCTGTTGGAGTGGTATGCGTAAGAGATATTGGCAATCCCCAGTAATCTTGCCAGAGCATCAACCAGAGCATCAAGATAACAATTTGATTGATGTTTTTGGTTCAGTAGAAGACGAAACAGTTTTTACCTGTCCAGTAACAGATGGCTACATATTTTTGGTTCCAGAGAGCGCTATCGATGAGGATTTTTTGTTTCAAACCGCAGGCACTCCATTTGAATCAATTGTGCATAAGCTTAAATACAATGGCATTACTATCTCATCGCGCGTTATGTATCTGTTGTGTACCATTCGACAGCTGCAACTTTCCGACCCTGAGGTCTATTGTGATGTTCCAACCTTGTTTCATGCTAACCAACAAGAGCTTGGGCGTATTGCATTGCAGTTAAGAAATAAAGAACTCTTTGATGCAATAAAAGCTTGTAGATATCTTAAAATTACTAATTCGTATTTTCTTAATATGTTGTCATATGTTGTTGCCCATGCATTGTGTAGCAAATATCCATTGGCGAAAATAGAGAAGATACTTGATAGTGGGCTTGTGTTTTTTGAAGAAGGTCGTGAAATGCTCGTGCGATCACTACGCGATATCGTTATGAGGTCGGAAATATTGGGCAAGGGAATTATCCAGGAAGCGAGTAATGATGACTGTGAGAGTTCTGAGGAAGAAGATTGAGATTTCATTAAAGAAATAATGCTTTTATCGGTCTATTTTTCATTTTATAAACAAAAAAATTTGTTCAGCTTGTTCAATGGCTTTCTGTAATTCAGATTTCTCTACCTCAACGAAATCATCTGGGTAGCGAGATCGAGTACTCCAGGGTTTTAGCTCTTCTGCACTCTCAACAATGGAATAAAACGATTGATCTAGCTGAATGCATTGTTTAGCTAAGGCGACGAGGTCATGTATTTTCAGGATGTCCTGTTCCTTGAAAGCCAAATACCCCTTCAAAGATTTCTCTGCTACTTGCTGGCAATGGTATATGCCGGTTGAGTATAGTTTGCCTTGCAAGAGTACTTTTGCTGCTTGTAAGTCATTGTTCGCAATTGAAAGCCATAGCTCATGCTCATTAAGCTTTTGCATAAAGTTTTCTCCCTCGAAGTTTTACCTTATGGGCAAGACTTGAAACATGAACGCTTTTTATATCGAATTCATCTTTAGTGTAGACAATGATATCGTTGGGAGCGTCAATATCGAAAAGAGCTCTATAACCTTTGAGTGGTCGTCTATGAGATTTTTCATCAGATTTTTCAACAACAACTAATAAATCCAAATCGCTCTCATCTGTTGGGTTTCCCCATGCGTAGGAACCAAAAAGGTATATTTCAAGCGGTTGATAGGTTGATACTAGTCTATTTTTAACTTCATCGATAATGGTTTGTGTAATCATAGTACTCACTAGAAAATATATTGTGTGAAGTGACTTTCTAAGTGACACCATAACAAACTACAAGTCTTGAAACAAGCTTGAGCTAGACTGTCGAAGTTCTTAGCTACGCCGCTGGTCCCAGTGCTTTTAATCCTGGCAGCTCCTGCCATGGGTTTTCGCTTGCAAGGTAGGCAAGCGTTGCGCCGCCACCGGTTGATAAAAAGGTCATGGCATTGGCCTTGCCAAGAGTTTCAACAGCGGCCACCGCGTCGCCGCCGCCGACAATTTTGGTACAATCGTGAAGTTGCGCAATTGCATTGATAATACCTGCGGTTCCTTGTGAGTCAGCAGGGGTATCATTGATACCCATGGTGCCATTGAGAAAAATAGTTTTTGCATTGGTTAAGTGATTTGCGAATAAATCAATACTTTGTGCACCGATGTCGGTGATTACGTCATTTGTGACTACAAAATCAATAGGGAGTATAAGCTTGGTACTGCGAAGATTATCTAAAACCTGTTTGGCAAGCGTAATTTCTTCTGTACTTGGTTGTGAAGCACCAAGATTTTTTCCTTGTGCTGCAAGAAAAGGGAACGCAAGTTTGCCTCCGAGTAAGATTGCTTGCGGTGCATGATGAAGTAGAAAGTTGGTCATGAGAGGAATTTTGTCTGCTGCTTTGGCGCCGCCCAGGACAAGCATGAGTGGTTGCTGCGGTGCAACATGAAGTGGCTCAAGATGGCTGAGTTCTTCTTCTACGAGAAGCCCCCAGCCGCGATTTTGTGGCAAAAACAGGCGTGGTAGTAGCGATACTGAGGTGTCGTTACGGTGCATGGTACCAAATGCATCATTGACATACAGATCTGCCAAATTCGCTAACAGATCGGCAAAAGGCATTGAGTATTCTCGTTCACCAACGAAGAATCGCAGATTTTCAAGGAGCATAATTCGTTCTTGATTTTCATACGTCTTTGGTTGTGCAGCTAACATATCGCTTTCAAAATCTACTACGAATCCTTCCTGCTCAAACCAAGATACAAGATTGCGCGTAGACAAATGATGTTCAAGGTTGCCGCCGGAGGGCTGGCCGATATGAGAGCCTATAATAACTTTGCCGCCGCGTTTTTGAATATGCTTGATTGTGGGCAACATGGATTTCAACCGCTTATCATTTTTAATGGTGCCGTTTTCAGCGATTGGTACATTTAAATCTGCACGGACAAAAACGCGTTGGCGTAATAGCAGCTGTGTGTGAAGGAAAGATGTATGCATACTATCTCCTGTTGGTGCTGGGTGAATACGACACCATAAGTCTAAGTAAAAAGATCGGTGGCTCGCCACAAATTAGAG
Source organism: bacterium (assembly GCA_023249935.1). GTDB lineage: Bacteria > Babelota > Babeliae > Babelales > RVW-14 > CAMATL01. Next base: position 4,843 of record JAHFBQ010000009.1, on the reverse strand, counting down.
ATTTTTTCTAGAGAATTGCAGCCCGGCTAGGCTGCGTGGTAATCGTATCACTGGGTTGATACTCAAATTATGGGGTGTGTCCGGCGTAGCCTGGATGCATGTAGGGATTTAGGATCGGGGGGCATAATGCGTTCGCAAAATTTACGCGCAAAGCGCAATGATAAGCATGATGACATTGAATTTTATGTAAGCGAGGCGGTGGGTGTTGCAGTCGTTGCTGTTATGCTTTTTTTCGCCATTGCGCTTATTTCACATCATCCGCACGATAGCACGCCATTTCACTACGAAAGCGATCTTTATTTTATTCGTAATTGGGGTGGAGTTGCAGGTGCTTATCTTTCGGTTGTATTGTTTCATCTCTTCGGTGCTGGTGCCTATTTTTTCGTTGGGGCGCTTGGTATTCTCGCCTATATGTTGATGCTTGGCTATCGCCACGATCGATCCTGGCTGAGTGTTTTATTGTTACCAGCATGCGTTGTTTCGGCATCACTCATTGCTTCGTTGTACAGCGTTGATTTTGTGCATGGCTTACCAGGTGGCCAGATTGGCTACATGTTGAGTACCTATCTTTGTCGGTACATAGGTTTTTATGGTGCGGCGGTGCTTGCTTGGTCAATCTTATGGGTGAGCTCTGTTGTTATCGTACGCAGGTCAATTGTTCGTGGTATCATCGCGCTTGTGCGCCATGTCACGACATCTCGTGCTACCTTTTTTTTTTAACAATTATTCTACGCGCTGTGCGCGCTCTTGCAGCTCTGTTCAAGAGGTTGGTCAGTAAGCGCCGTGTACAGAAGGGTGGCCCGCTGACATCGTCACCTATGGCGGACATCACGCCGGCTACACAGGATGTCGAACCTCTTTTTGGACGAGAGCTTGAAGTCGAGACAGATGTTTCTGATGAGGAACTGGTACAAGAAGATTTTGGTGCGGTTTCTCAATTAAAAACCTATACCCAAGAACCGCAGTCTTTGGTTCTTGCACAAGACGTTGAAGATAAAAAACGATTTTTAGTTAACACAGTTCTCAGTGTTGACCTTGTTGCTGACGGTCTCCCTCGGGTACTTCGTACATTGGCAGCTGCTGGGTCTGACATACAACCATATGCCTTGCCGCCGCGCGGCATCATTCAAGTGCCGATGCATAGTGCGCAGCTTGTGGTGAATAGTGCGATGATCGAGCGGGGCAAATTACTTGAGCAAAAACTTGCTCACTTCGGTGTGAAGGGCTGTGTGTTGGCAATTAAACCAGGACCACTTATAACGCTCTATGAATATCAACCAGACATCAATACAAAATTAAGTAAAATAACGGCGCTGGAAGATGATTTGGCGATGGCATTACAGGCAACCGGCATCAGAATCATTGCGCCGATTCCTGGTAAAAATGCGGTCGGTTTTGAAATTGCTAATCAAACACGCGAACAGGTTTTTGCAGCCCATATTTTTGATAGTGATCTTTTTATGCAGAGCAAGGCACACTTGCCGATTGTTCTGGGCGTTGATACCTCAGGTAAGCCATTGGTAGAAGATCTTTTGGCTATGCCGCATTTGCTCGTTGGCGGTACGACGGGGTCGGGTAAATCTGTCGGTGTGAACGTCATGCTGACTTCACTCTTGCTTGCCAAAACACCAGATGAATTACGTTTGGTGCTTGTTGATCCGAAACGGCTTGAGTTTACACCTTATGCTGATGTGCCTCACCTGCTTTTCCCTATCGTGACTAATCCGCTCAAAGCCTCTCAAGTGCTCAAATGGGTGGTACATGAAATGGAACAGCGTTACATCAAGATGGCTGAGGCTGGTGTGCGCAGCATTCTCGATTACACGGTCAAGTATGAGACACTAAAAAAGCAGGATGGTGGTCGTTTTGAGCGTATGCCGTTTATTGCGGTAGTGATCGATGAGCTTGCCGATCTGATGATGGTTGCTGGTAAAGAGGTTGAAACATACATTGTGCGGCTTGCGCAGATGGCACGCGCAGCAGGGATTCATATGATTGTGGCGACACAGCGCCCATCGGTCGATGTAGTCACAGGGATTATTAAAGTTAATTTTCCAAGTCGTATCGCATTTCGTGTGTCGTCTAAGGTCGATTCGAGAACTATTCTCGATCAATCAGGCGCAGAAAAGTTGCTTGGCAAGGGAGATCAGCTGTTTATGCATGCGGCGTCTCAATCGTTGCAGCGGATCCACGGGGCGTATCTTTCTGAAAAAGAGATTGAGCGTGTTACGCAGCATGCGCGTAATGAGCGTAAAGTTGAGTATCTCAGTCCTGCTGTGGTTGAAAATATTAGCCGCGAGCACAAAGATGAAGAGGCTGATGAGCTGTACCATGATGTACTTAAATTTATCGAAGAAGTTGATGAGGTTTCTATCTCATCGCTGCAGCGGCAATATCGCATAGGCTTTAACCGTTCCGCAAGAATTATCGAGCAGTTGGAGCAGGATGGTTTGTTGGCAGCGGCGCAAGGAAGCAAGCCAAGAAAGGTTTTGCGGTAGGATGTTAAGCAGGAAGTAGCCCACTTCAATGAGCTACTTCCTGCTTTTGATTGTTATTGCAACTGATCGCGTTTTAGTTGGTCAGCAAGCGCTTCGAAGGCCTCGATGGTTACAGGGTCCGTTGGATCAACTTTATATGGGGTACTTTTCATTACCATTCTTGCACCAGCCGGTAGCGGGGTTGCTGTCATCGTCACCATAATATTAAGTGCATTAGGATCTAATGGAGCTCGACTTCCCGTCGAAAAGATAGCAACTTTGGTTTTGGCATCATTTTGGAAGGTAACTTTAAGTTTACGTCCCTTTGCAGGACCAGTTAGCCATTCTGAAAATGATTCCTGGAAAGCGGTAAGGTCGCTCTGAGGAGACGGCCGTAGGTCGGCAAGAGCATATACACTGCAGGTTACCTCGCGAATATTGGTGCCTCGTATTTGTTGAACCTCATCAAGCCTCTTTTGTAATCTTTGTATCTCGATTATTAGCTGCTTTTCTTCTGCCTCTAATTGATCGGCATTGCTCGCTTGTATGGTTGCTGCCGCAAACATGCCGTATGCCAAAGCGCCGGCAAGTAAAATTCTTAGTATTTTCACAAAAACCCCTTTTCCTGGAACAATAAAATATACTATTTGTATTTTATGCGAGAAGGGAGTGTGGATTCAATGGTTTGAAAAAATAACCTCCACTGTCATCCCGGCCTAGGAGCCGGGATCCATTCTTAAACCTATTGCCGGCCTGGATCCCGGCCTTCGCCGGGACGACGTACTGGCGGGTATAATTTCAGTATAAAATAACCGTCGAACCAACTTTAAAATAAATTAAGGGGTGGTGTTTTATGTATCGGTATCTCTTGCTACATTTCGCCGCGCGAAACACTCCAGAGGTGCTTGACAATTATCGCAAAACACGTAATTTTCAGTCTTGCGTTTTTCCGATCAAATCAACGGTTTTGGAGAATTTACATGCATCTTTCATCAACGTTTCTTGCCCGGGCGTTACCGAATGCACAGTTGTTGATAAAACATCCAGCGCGCATCGATCAGGTGTGTGATGGGGCTTCATGGCAAGCCAAAGATGACCAAGTTCCCGTGGCATTTGATAGCCGCGATGTGCCTGCGCAATCGCTCTTTATTGCGCTCAAAGGAAACACTTTTGATGGGCACAATTTCATTGAAGCAGCGTTAGAGAAGGGTGCCTGTGCCTTTTTGATAAGCGATACAACAGTGCTTGATAAGGTTCCGGCTGCTTTGTGGCGAGGCAATTTGGTAATCGTTGTAGAAGACACGCTTGCGGCATTCATTGCGCTGGCACGTGCTTGGCGTGCGCAGCTGACAATGCCGATTGTGGCCATTACCGGGTCGGTAGGGAAGACTACGACTAAAGAAATGGTTCGCTCCATTTTGCAGGCGGCCAAGCTCCCGGCGCTTGTTTCTCTAAAAAACCAAAATACGGTTGTTGGCATATGTGCCACGATTCTCAACATCAAGACAGAGCATCAGGTTGCTGTGTGTGAGGTTGGCATTTCACTGCAGGGTGAGATGGCTGAGCGCATCGAGATACTACGGCCTACCATTGCTGTCATTACCAATGTTGGGCACGCTCACGGAAAAGGTCTTGGTGGCTTGATTGGTGTAGCGCATGAAAAACGCCAAATCTTTAAATATTTTGAGCCGCATCACGTTGGTATCATTAATGGCGATCAGCCGATGCTTCGCGATGCGTACTACGCGCACCCGATAGCCAAATGTGGTTTCAAGACCAATAACCAGGTGCAAGCGCGCAAAGTGGTGGTAAGTGCTGGTGTTGATGGTCAATTGAACATACGCTTTATGCTGAAGTGGTATGGTAAGCGGGCGGATATTACGCTGCATGGCGGACATCAGGGTTATGTTGCTAACGCTTTATCAGCAAGCACCATTGCTTATTTTTTGAATATTCCATTCGAGCAGGTGATTGCTGGCATTGAAAGCTACCAAGGATTTGAAGGGCGCTTTCAAGTACATGCGCTTAAGGGTGGGAACGGCAGATTGATCAGTGATTGTTACAATGCCAATCCAGAGAGTATGCGGGCTGCTATTGAAGCATTTGGCCAAATGACCGGACCAGGGAAGAAGGTTGCGGTGATTGGCGATATGCTTGAGCTAGGCGACAAAGAAGTTTTTTGGAACCGTCAAGTAGGGCGTATGATCGCCAAAGCTGGTGGGATTGATGAAGTGATTCTGGTTGGGCCGCTTGCGGCTGCAGCGCGCAACACCGTGCCATTCAAAACTAAGGTAACGGTAGTTCCTACGTGGCAAGAGGCCATTAAGCCGCTTGAGCAGATGCTCGCCGGGGCTGCGTTTGTTCTT
>JAHFBQ010000008.1 GCA_023249935.1 bacterium | reverse complement strand
AAAGGTGTTACTTTTGAATGGCCAATTGGTTCCAGCTCTGGCGTGTATCGTTTAGAGGTTGGACCGGGTCATATAGAGGTTTCTCGATCTCTCGGTGATTATTTAGCGGGAAGTGTTAAGCCTCCAGGCCTTATCGCTGAACCTGAAGTTTCTCTGCTGAAAGCTCAAGAATGTGAATTTTTAATTTTAGCAAGTGATGGGTTGTGGCACAACGTTACATCGCAAGAAGCGATAGACTTTGTCCAGGATGCGTTTAAAAAAGGTGTTTCATCAGAGCTGGCGGCTCAAGGTCTTATTGATCTGTCTTGCAAGAAAGATGCAGAAAACAAAAGAACAGTTCCTCATGACGATATGACAGTCGCAGTGATTCGGTTTACGAAAAAATAAAATGGTGCTGTGAGCCAATGGGCCTCGGTGTAAAAGCCGGGGTCTTCTTGTTTTCGACCTAATGAACTGTGAATTGCTCAAATATTGTTTTCTTGTCTTCTAGAGGCATAAAATGAAGAATCGATTGATTAATCAATCGATTCTTCATTTTATGTGGGGATGAGGGGTCAAATGACAATACGATCACAGTGCATAGCGCTAGCGATGGTTGGCGTATTTTTTTTGCAACCAGTGAGCGATAGTACTTGCGCTGGGATGTTGTCGTTTCTACAGAAGCATCAGAAACAGCAAATAAATCCATTCTGCTTTTGGTTGGGACTTCCATCTTTACATCCTCAAAATATTTTCACTGTTGGTGATGTGGGTATGCGGGTTGGTGTGAGTCAGAATTTTCTCAAGGGTGAGGATTGTTATACGATCAATAGCTATGAAGACTTTTTGGTTGCAGCCGTTTTTGATGGGCATGGGGGTGAAGAGGTTGCACGCAGAGCTGGTCGTTATGCATTGATGGACATGATTCGTGAGCAGTTTGTTAGTCAACAAAGGTCTGGAGATGTTGTCTCTGGAATCAAGGAGGCATTTACTAGATTTGATGCAGTGATTGGAGAAGATAAATCACTGATACAACAGGGATCAACAGCAACGCTTGTTGTAGTCACTGGTGCAACAACCTATGTTGCTAATCTTGGGGATAGCCGTTGCGTTGTTGTGCGCCGCGATGGTTCATTATTATTCACGACGCAAGATCACAAGCCTGATGTTGAAGCGGAAGCTAGTCGAGTGTTGCGTGCTGGTGGTGTGTTGGTAGGGCCAGAAGACTCTCTACGACTTAGAGCTGGTACCAAAGGTCTCTCTATGACGCGAGCATTAGGGGATTTTTATCTAGGAAATTCGTGTGATCCTGAATCTTGTCTTGTAAAGCCAAAGGGGTTACTTGCGCAGCCAGATGTCGAAACTTTAACAACTGCAGATGTTGATTTTCTGATTATTGCTAGCGATGGGGTGTGGGACATTCTTACGTCGGAAGAAGCCGCTTCTTTTGTTGCTCAAGCGCTTAAAGAAAAATCAGCACCAGAAGCTGCCAGGGCATTGTTGCGTTACTGCGCAGAAGTTTTTCTGGTGAAATACCCTGGGTACAGTTTTCCTCATGATGATATGACTGCTGTTGTTATGCGTTTTACTAAGATTAAGTTTTGATGGTGTTTTGAGGTGGGTATGATCAGTACTACTTGGTACGATAAAACGATGGCTGAAGTTTTTCGCGCATTGCACACAAGCGATGTCGGATTAGGCCACGATGAGGCCACTCGTCGCCTTAAGAAGTATGGACCAAACAAGTTGCCAGAGCATAGACCAGATAATTTATTCTGGATTTTTTTACGGCAATTTCAAAGTCCGCTTGTGTACATTCTTCTTGTTGCTTGTGTGATAGTTTTTCTCATGGGTGAATTGACTGATGGGACGATCATTCTCATAGTTCTCTTATTTAATGCGTTGCTTGGCACCGTGCAGGAAGGCCGCGCACAGAATACGCTTCTTGCACTTAAAAAACTTGTTGATACCAAAGCCACGGTACTCAGGGGCGGCCAGGAGTTACTTGTCTCTGCTGTTGAGATTGTTCCTGGCGATATCATTGTGTTGCAAGAAGGGGAAAAAGTTCCTGCTGATGCGCGTGTCATAGCAGCGCAAGGACTTAAACTTGATGAAGCTGCGTTGACAGGAGAATCGTTTCCTGTTCATAAAATTGCGGACGTGATTAATAGTATGGCCGTTTCTACGTTTGACCAGAAAAATATGGTGTTTAAAGGAACGCTTGTTTTATCTGGTCATGGTACTGCGGTTGTCGTTGCAACCGGTCTTACTACGATGATTGGGTCTGTAGCTAAGCAGCTTGTGGGGATCGATATTGAGGTGCCACTCAAGGTAAACTTGCATCATTTTTCAAAGTTAATTCTCATTATTGTTGGTGGTATATGCGCTGTACTCTTTCCACTCGGCTTACTTGCTGGCAAATCGTTTAGAGAAATGTTCAAGATAACGGTATCGCTTGCTGTGTCGGTGATTCCAGAAGGGTTACCGATTGTTGTGACTCTTATTCTCGTGTTTAGTGCTTGGCGTATGAGTAAGCGAAACGTTTTGGTAAAGCGGCTGTATGCGGTTGAAGCGCTTGGGCAGGCCGGTGTGATTGCAATCGATAAAACGGGTACCATTACAAAAAATGAGCTTATGGTTACAAGTGTGTATGCCGATGACCAGCTGTTTGAAGTGGGTGGGCATGGGTATAAAGCTGTTGGAGATATCAAGCGTGCGGGTGCTGTGGTTGATGGTGCAACGGTGCCGGTATTGTCGCTTCTTGGCACTATTGCAGCACTGTCTGCTGGAGCCAGAGTGATGTTGGCTGAGCGTGAACGTTGTTTACGTGTTGTTGGCGATCCTACCGAGGCTGCCATGCTTGTATTCGCTCAAAAACTTGGCTTGTACAAAGATGCACTTCGGGAAACGATGCCAAAACTTGCTGAGCTGCCGTTTGATTACATGCTTAAGTATCACGCCGTGGTGAATGATGTTGCTGGTAAAAAATTTGTAGGAGTGACAGGAGCTCCTGAAGCTGTTTTAGAGCGGTGCTCAACGGTATGGCGAGATGGAGAAGCCCGCCAGCTATCTGCCGAAGAAAAGGCAAAGATAGCAGAAGTGTTTTTGCACATGTTGCAAGATGGGCAGCGTGTGATTGCGTGTGCGCAGGCGACTGTTCTTTCTATGCCTGATCTGCGCTCATTGAGCAATCTGACGTTTGTTGGGTTTTGTGGTATGCGAGATGATCTTGCGCCAGGCGTTGTTGAGGCGGTGCAAAAAGCACGCGCTGCAGGGATTCGCATTGTCATGATTACGGGTGATCACGAGGTTACGGCACAAGCGATAGCAAGAGCGGCCGGTATTTATCAGGCGGGAGATCTTTTATTGTTGGGAAAAGAAATTGAGAATCTGTCATTGCAGCAACTTGCCGAAAGAATAAAGGGCGTGACGGTATTTGCCCGCGTGGCTCCTGCCCAAAAACTTTCAATTATCAACGCACTGAGGCTGCATGGAGATATTGTTGCTATGACTGGTGACGGGGTGAATGATGCGCCAGCACTCGCAGCAGCAGACCTTGGTGTTGGGATGGGTAAAATAGGTACTGAAGTGGCAAAAGAGGCTGCAGACATCGTCCTGCTCGATGATAATTTTGCAAGTGTTATTGTAGGGGTAGAAGAAGGTAGGGGGATTCACAAAACATTGCGGCGGGTGATTTTGTATTTTTTTACCGGAAGTATAAGTTTGATTCTTATCATTTTTGGCGCCATTGTTTTTGGGTTGCCGATACCGCTGCTGACTGCACAAATTCTCTGGCTCAACTTTGTAGCGAATGGCTTACTTGACGATACGCTTGCTATGGAGCCACAAGAAGAGGGGCTGCTCCAACAACCTTTCGAAAAGCTTAAAAAATATTTAGTAGATGGTGCTATGGTTGCGCGGGCATTTATTATCGCAACGCCGTTGGCTGGAATAACACTGTTTATTTTCAGTAAAAATTATGTAATCAATGTACACAAAGCGTCGACAATAGCCTTGGCAATGCTTTGTATAGGACATCTTTTAAATGCTTGGAATTGCCGCTCTGAAGAGAAATCAATTTTTGAGATGAGCCCCTTGTCTAACAAGTATCTTTTGGGTGCTTCTCTGCTGGTATTAATTTTGTTGATGGCGGTAGTGTACAACCCTACCATGCAAAAACTTTTGCGGACGATACCGCTCGATGTCGGGGACTGGTTGGTTATAGTACCGGCTGCATCGGTGGTGCTCGTGGTAGAAGAGGTACGTAAGGGAATTATGCGGTGGTGGCAGGCCATTTCCTAGGGTTGAGTTCGACAGTTATTTTATATTGAATTATACCTGCCAGCACGTCGTCCCGGTCCTTCGCCGGGACGACGTATAGTCGTGACTTTACTTCTTATTCCTCTCATCAAGTTCTTGCTATGGTAGCGCAGGATGGATCCTAGCGCCTGGGCTGGGATGACAGGAATAGGCTGTTTTCTGCGCAGAGAAAATCAGCTTTTTCTGTAAAAAGCCCAATATTTCAATCCAAATTAAAATTTTATTGCAAGTAGAAATTATATATCGTTAAGTTGGGGTTAGTGAGTGGTAGTATTCTAACTAGCTTAAGAAAGGAGCTTTCATGAATACCATGAAGCGAGTTCTCATGATGTCTGCGTTGTTGGCAGCAAGTTCGTCCTGTTTTGCAGAAATGAAGCTTGAATTGGTAAATGAGGCTGCTGAAGCGCAAGTAGTCACTTTTGGCAAGGCTTTGGCAAATGGGGCGACGACCGAGAGTGTCAATGCGAATAGCACCGAAACGGTTGTAGTTGGTGCGGAGTGGAAAGGCAATGATGTAGCTGTTACCTGGGCCAATGGGGACGTAGATACGGTCCACTTTAACAACGATGGTACATTAAGAAGTACTTCAGACGATGATACAAAAGATGCTGAAGCACAGAGAGACGTATTAACAAATTAATACGTCTGTTCGTTTGCAAAGTATTGAGCCCCGATCTTAGACCGGGGCTCTTTTTTTATGTCGAACTGTTAGCTTTTCTTTTCCATGACGTACACGTATGCGGGTAGCAAGTTCATCCACTCTGTTGAGCAGGTAATGTTTTCAAAGTGTTCTGCGCACCATGCATCGAACAGTGCATTTTTCGCATCGGTGGCGGCAGTACAAAGATTTATCGGGCCATACTTTCCCTTCAATCTAATGAAGACAAAAATGCCCTTCGGTTTGAGCAGCTGAAGAATTTTTGTCTTGCAGGGGGTAGCTATCTCGTCTGGTAGTTGGGTCCATGGTAGTGTGCAAAAAATAATGTCATACGATTCAGCGCCTTGCCTATCTTCGTTAAGCGGACATTTCCATTTTTCAAATGCTGCACAGTGGCACTGAAAATTTTCATGTTTTGCATGTGGATAGCGGTTATCGACGAGATCACACCAACGCTGTTTTATTTCAACAGCATCAACATGATCGCCTTTCTGCATGCGTTCTGTAATCAAAATTCGTAATGTGCTACCAACGCCACAACCAAGATCAAGCATGGTCAGTGGACCTCTATTATTGTTGGCTGCTGGTTTAGTGATGCGTCTGGCGAGGCGCGGTGTGCTTGGAGATAAAGCGCCAACAACTCTCTGTCTTGCAAACATTTCCCAGAGCATGTCACCGAGCATGTACCTGAAATCAATTAAATAGTTGCAGGTGTCGCATGCAGCGCCGTAAGCATAGCTTTTTTGGTTTTTTCGTACTGCAGCTGCGCAGCTGCACACATAGGTTGTAGCGGCTCGTGCACAACTAACTGCGTTTTTTATACGTTGCATCGGGTGTATCGTGTTGCTCAAACTGGCGCACATGAAGCTACCTATGATGAGGTGAAGAAAATAGCGCATTCTGCTTCCTTTTCTGTATTGTTATTACACCAACACGGCGATGATAACAGGCGCAAAAAAAAGAGCAATGCACAAATATTAAGGGCCGAGAGTCTAATCTCCCGGCCCTCAATATTTTCAATTAAATAAAGTAGCTATTAAAACGCTACACCTGTTTTAAAGTAGAATCCCCAGGTGCGAATCGAGCCGTTGTCGGATGGAATTTCGTAATGACCACCAACACCGAGCATGATTGGGTATTCCCATTCTTTAAACACATAACCAACGCCGGCCAAGATTTTGTTGGTGAGTTGAACCGGTGTGCGTGGTGCATTGAAGTCTATGTTTGATGAGAGGAGTGGAGCATATCGTGCTGGAGCTGGATCAACAGCGGTGAGGTCTGGTACATTAGCACCAACTAGAGCATTGCCACCGAATATGATGTCGGCTGCAAGTGGTACAGCAGGAAAAGCTGGATTTACAGCATCAGTCAAGTAGACATACGATGGTTGATTGTCATTCCACGCATCACGCAACTTCAAGCTCTCTTGATTGCGGTAGTAAAGATTATAACCAAGGTCGAACGTCAGGCCGCCATAGGTGTAGGTAAACCCAACAGCGTTATCAAGTTGCATGCCTGGGGTGACGTCTGTGTTCATGGTAAGCACGTTTGCTGCAGGGAGTGCTTGTACGTTGCTTGAAAACGGCGCAGTTACTGCAACTGGTGCTGCTACGATGCGATATTGGTCTAGAAGATTGACTCCCTTGAGAGCAAAGGTACGACGTTCTGTGTTGGTAAATAGTTGTCGGTAGTCTGAGTTTGCATGGATATCGAGCATCGCGTCATCGCCGCTCCACAGTTGGTAGCGACCTTCAACACCAAGCCCAAAGCCCCAGTGGCCGCAGTTGCCATAGATAGCTTCTAAGACACTTTTTCCTTCTGGATGGTTGCCGGTTGGAATGGTTAGTCCGATGTTTAAGCCAAGGCTGCCGTGCTCATGTTGTAAAAATGCGTATCCCATGCGTAGGTCGATGTCGGCAATGCCAATGGCTGAACCTTTACCGGTATAGCGAGCACTTTGTAATGGTTTACGAGCGTCTACAGCGTTTGGCAAAATTTCAGGAAGTGTGCCATTCAAGAACTGGTTGAGAACGGTGGCGTTGCCCCCAGTTGCGATAGCACCAAGATCGGTATCAACTTCTACAATCGGTGCTCGTACGTTGAAGTACAAACCAGGCAAAATCTTTTCAAGATCTTGATAATAGGTCAACATGAGCCCATAGGTGCGGATGGTTGGGTTGATTTTGAGTGAGGTGTCGGCAGCATTTGTAAGCTGGGCACCAGGAACGTTATCTGGAATAAAAAGTCGTAGCTGGTCGCGTGTGAACGCCGCGCCGGTCTTGTCGTTAAAAAAGAAGTACTTTGCTATGTCGTCCGATTTGAGCGATTCATTGTAGAACGCGGTGGCTTGAAACGTGGCACCAAATGAGTCTTCAGCTTTACTTGCATTCATGCTTTGTAGCGTGACGCGTTCAAGGAGGCTGTCAACGCCTTTTGGACGGTCTGCAAGAAATGTTTTGCCTGTGAATGCAGTCAGGTGATGTGCGCTGAGTGCAAGAAGCCCTAAGGCAAGAGCTTTGATCGTTTTTTGCATATGATACTCTCCATGATCATAACATTATATTCTTTGACAACATTGCGGTGCATCTGCCAGAAGAACAGCCCTGTCGAGACCGTCTCATTGAGAAGATACACGTAAATTTTGTGCTGTAAAGAGTGCGCCATGCAAGGACTCGTGTGATTGATGGCTTGTGTATTGGTTTTAACGTGACAGTGTGCTCGTTGGAATATTTTTTGCTATGCTTATAACTTGTCATCAAAATTCATTAAAAGGGCAAATATGTTCACCTATCTTGTTTTGTGGGTACAAGTACTTAGCGAAATGTTGCCGATTTCAAGTTCAACACAAGTGAGCTTGCTTGAGCGATTGTATGAAGCTTGTGGGTATGTTGTTGCGGTGGTGCCAAAAGGGTTTGATTATTTATTGCACGTGCCGCTGCTCATAGTGTTGCCGCTGTTTTTTCGTCGTAGCTGGCTGCCATCCTGCTCCTTGCTTGTTAAGCGGCTGTGGTGTGGTTCGCGAGTTTATTCTTGGTCGACGCGGCAGCTGATAAGAATAATGAGTACCGTTGCGGCGGCAGTGGTGGTCAGCTGCCTATTGACTGTGCTGGTTGATTATGCGCTTGCTGGTGTGGCGCTTGCGGCGTGGTTACGGCCGATTGGTCTTGTGGTGACTGCGGTGATGTTGATAGTGGGTGGCAGGGTGGTTTTGTGTCGCTCTGAGCCTGCGCAGCTCCTCCCTCTTCTTTTTGTCGGCATCACGCAAGCACTCGCGATGTTCCCTGGTATTTCGCGTATGGGCATTACCATTTCTACTGCATTAATTTGCGGCCTGTCGGTGCGCCGTGCGTTTGAATTTTCGTTTGCGCTGGAGCTGCCATTGGTGACGGCGGCGGTGTTGTTTCGTGGCCTGCCGTGGCTTATGTCTGAGCAGGCGACTGCTTGGTGCAGTGGGGCATTGTTCGTGCACTTGCTCTGTGCCGGCATGGTGTCATACGGTCTGTTGTGGTGTGCCATGAAATTATTTGAGCAGGGACGTGCATGGATTTTTTCATGCTATGTTTTGCTGTGTGCTGTGTTACTGTGGCTATAAAAAAAGAGTAGCTTGGCTGCAGCATGTGCCCACATGTCGCGTGTCGGTTTATGTGCTTGTATTCTAGCTGGCGTGCGCCGCTTGCAGGCATTATCTATGATGCTTGGTTTTGCGTTGATATTGCCAAAGCCTCACAAAGCGAAATTAATACACATGTTGCTGAGGTAATTGCTCGTGTGTTAGCGAAGTAACGAATAATTTGATTTGAGTAGAAGCGGCAGAGAAGAAATTCTCTGCCGCTTTTTGTTTTTTCCGAAATAGAGGTTTTAATTTCTAATTAGGGTATGGTTTGTTCTGTCATCCCAGCCTAGGCTGGGATGACAAGGGAAGACTCTTGTCGTAATAATTTTATTACCAGAAGCTTAAAAAAAATTACTTATGCAAGAACTCACATGCTCAAAAAAATCTAAAAATAACCCGTAGAAAAAGTATAAAAAAGTAGTAGCCTGACAACCAGTGGTATCTTATGTAAGTACTTGAGAGGAGTCTTGTTATGAAAAGATTATATTCGTTATTGATAGTCGCCGCGTTGACGACGAGCGCTTCGATGCTTGTTGCGTCTGATTCTGAGAAAGAAAAGGGGAAGGGAGGTACTACGGCGGAGGAAAGTCTCGTAGATGATGGAGCGTCGCATAAAGATACTGTGCCAGCAACTCTTCTAACTGCAGTTCATAGGACTCCGGGAAGGACTGCTCATCTTCAAGATGGTGCTGCGCCGATAAAATCGCGTAAAACAGCTGAAGATGGGACTGGTTCAGACCATAGTTCGCCACATGTTTCGCCAAGAAAGCTTGATCTTGGTGGTGGTCCAAAATTTGCTGCGGTACTACACCGGCTCATTAGTGACGCGGTTGCAAGACGATTTGATGGGTGTGTTGGTTTAATGCCAGAAGATAAACTTAATGCAGCTTTTGACGCTTTGTCTATGGAACCAAACCGCAGGGCTGGCAGAAAGAGCCGTGGCAAAGGTGCTGAAGATGAAGATATTGTAGGTGTAAATGCGGATGAAGAGGGCGAAGTAGAAGAAGACACGTTACTAGGCGATGTTGATGAAGCGTTGGCAGAATTTATTGGCAAAGTAGTTGGTGATACATTGAGCAGCTGGCATCGTGGCGGTGTTGCTGATTTGCACATAGAAGAATTGCAAGAAATAATTGCTCGGGCTCTAGCAGATGCGCCGCGTGTAACGGCTATTTTGAATGGCGGTGGACGGGAATTGAGTGTACCGCCGACTGATGGTGGAAGCGCTGTCGTTACGGAACAAAAAGTTACAGTTATGACAGCTGCTGAATTGAAGGCAGCGATGTTGGCTGCGATGACGTCTCCTGAATTTAAAACAGCGGTTGCGGGAGCTTTAGGCGAAGCTCTAGCGGTAAAAAGTAAGAAAAAGGAAGAAGCCCCAGATGGTCTTGTGGTACCTGGTTACAGATTTGTACGTGGTGGAATATGGATGGCCAAAGCACCGTTTAAAATGATGATGGCATTTCAGCAGGCGCTTGTTGCGTGCGCTTTGGTAATCATTTATTGGGAATACTTTGCTTCGCAAGGAGTGAGAGTTATTCCTCGTTAATACATTCTTTGCATCTTTTAATTGAATGAGTATCGGCGTAGAAAGTAATTTTCTACGCCGATCTTTTTTTATTAATTGCTGTGTGGAAAAAAATAAAAAAAGTAGTAGCATTGCTGTTATTGTAACCGTGATAAGCATCATGTGAGAAAGGGTGAATGTGATAAGAAAAAGTGCGGTGCTGTTTGTGTCAGTCATAGGATTGATTGGGTGTTTTGATGCTGCTCAAAGGTGGGATTCTGCTCAAAAAAGGCATTTCCCGGATAAGACGACCTCAAATCCTTATGGTCGCCAAGCGCCATCAACATCAATAGGAGCATCAAATAAAAATCAAGTAGTGGTGATGACTCGTGGTGAATTGAGAAAATATTTCACAAGAGAGATCAATGCTCTTCCTGGTGCTGACGATGAAGAGCTTGGCATTAATCCAGAAGCTATAGATTCATTCATGGTCCAATTTAGACGCTTCTTAAAGTAGTACAAAAAAGTGGTATTATTTTATTTTTAACCTGTACTTAAAGGAGATTGTTCATGAAAAATTTTGGTTTATTATTGTTGGTAGGTGCTATGGCTACTGGTACTTCACCTATGTACGCGGCCGACGCTCAGAATTTTGGTTCTGTGTTTGGAGACGACCCTAAGGAAACAACGGGTGTGCACGGTGTAGCAAGTGAGAGAGAAAAACGGCCAAGAGCTTTTGAAATCACCGCAGCACAACCGATACCTTCGACACTCTCATCTCTGACAACCGAAAGTAGTGATGTACAGTGTTCTCAGCGGCCTCCGGTAAGACATTTTACAGAGGCACAGAGAGAATCGACGGAAAGTTTGCTTGCTTTTGTAGCGCCAACACAACTGCGTGCTGCTGATGACAGAAGAGATGAAAGCAGGGTTGCGGCGCCTTTTGCAAGCGAATACGAAAGAGTTCTTGACGCGGGGAGAATGCACATTGACACTTTTATTGCCTCTCTCACAGAGGCTGTTGTTGCTCAGCACGAAAAAAATGAAATAGCTGCAAAAGCTAAATTGGAACAGTGTGTTGAGCAAGGAATTGCAAAGCTGTTAACAACTCTAAAGGATATGAGTTCAAGTCGTCAGGGACTGGTGACCAGAAAAGCGCTTCTTACATTGATTTGTGAAATGGCCACGAAGGCGTTAGAGGCGTGTGAAGAAGAAGGCGATGTTGCTGATGGCTCAGCAACATTGGCTGCAGAACTTGGAGCACTTATTGCAACAAAAGCTGCTGAGATGATGGCTAAGCCACCAGTTCGTGCGACAAGAGTGCTTGATGTTGGTGATGCTGATATGGCGTTGGATGGGGATGAGGTATTGCCATTGGTGCGTTCGAACGCGAGCAGTAACCTTAAAGGTTCGACTCGCAAGGCTGCAGCAGCAACATCAAAGCATGCATCGACAACATCAAAAAGAAGAACCTCTCATAAGTAAATTTGATTAATGGTTTAGGAGCATGTACGTGAAAAAAATTTCGTTGTTGTTAGTTGCTGGTGTTATAGTTTGTTTGTCAACAGTTATTGCATCTGATTCTGAACGTCAATCACGATCTGCGAGTCCTAGCCGCCCAGGCGGTGAAGGGGTTGTTGAGTCCCCTCGCGTACCTACTCCTAAATCACCAGCGCCAGATCCAACAGGGCTAAGAGAGGTGAGCCAAACCCCGGTACCATCATCTTCGAGTAGTAGTGATAGTGGAGATGGACATTGCTGCCATCATCACGCTTCAGTCGATGGAGAGGAGATTGCTTTAACCGTTGTTAATGTGCTTGAAAGGAGTGGCGGGACTCTGGATAGGCTTGATGATGACACTGAGCAAGTAACTACTTTTCTAGATGGGCTTAATGACGAGATGCATGGGTTGCGCGAGGAGTTTAATAATTCAGCCGCTTCAATGCGTCCACATGAGTTCAAAGTTTATTTGACTCGAGTGTGTGTTGACGCGATAAAAGCAGCGCAAAATGGTAAAGTGAGCGTCATGACGCCGGTGTCACTAGAAGCATTGGTACGCAGGGTTATTGATGCTCATGGTGTTAACAAAGTTGGTGGCATGACCTCATGCAAATTCAAGGCCTTACTTGACGAAAGATCGAGTGGCAAGGTTGGTGAAATGTCACAAGAGGCATTGGAGCGTTTGGTTACAGATACAGTTTCCAACCTGCTCGCGAGACAACAAGAAGCAGCAGAAAAAGCAAGATTGGCAAAAGAAAAAGCCACACAAGATAATTTAGTACGATCTGCGCGAGGTAGAATTGCAAAAGAGACCGCAGAGAAAGAAGTAGCGGAAAGTTTAGTGCGAGATGCAAAGGCAAAAGAGGCTACGTATCGAGCTGCGCATCCTTGGAAGACGCGTGCGGCTGCGTGCAAAGATAGCGTTGTCTGTTACTGCTCCCGAGTTCCAGGGTTTGTTCAAACAGTCGTGGCGGTTGTTGTCACTCAGCTTGCAATGAGAGCTGCGGGGTTCTAGGTAAGAGATATGATGAGTTAAAGTGAGAAGTAATATTACTTTTTTACGTCGTCCCGGCCTTCGCCGGGACGACGTGCTGGAAGATATAATTCAACATAAAATGACTGTCGAACTAACGTTAAATAGAATGCAATCTTTGCAGCTCTTATGAGAGAGGATGAATGTGTTAGTTAAAGTTGTAGTGTTGATTGTGTCAGTAGGAATGTTCAACAGTTTGATTGATGCTAGCGGTAGAAGGCACTTTCCAGAGAAATCAGCATCTGTTTTTGATACACGATTGTCTATTCCTGTGGCTGCTCCTAAACAGGCAGCAAGCCTTGTAGCTGTGGATACTGCCTGTTGGTCGGCTAATAAAGTTATATCAAATTCTCGGAGATTAGAGAGAAGATATGTACAACCACAAACAGCACTAGACGGTAGCGATGGTATGGGCGTTCCTAGCGCGGCAAGTGAAAAATCGCGTGGTGGTATAAGAATCGTTTCGCAAGAAACTGCTGCAACGGAACAACGGAGGACTGGTAAGCGGTGTTTTCCTGCAAAAACAGTAGGAGATGTAAAAAGAAGTAGTATCAAAATAGTTGTTCCAGCTTCTGTACGAGAAGACGGCGATCTTGGCAGAAAGCATTTTTCTGCGGCAATGGTGTCGAATAGCGTTTTGTCTTGGATTGAGCAGGAAGAGAATTCTGTAGAGCGTGTATCAGGTAAGAAGTGTTTTTCAGCGACAGAATCACCCAATGTTTTTGATGTGTCAGGAATGACTGAAAAACAGAGCCGTAAAAAATTTATTGCTGCTCCTGAGAAACAAGAAAAACCTCTTCATCGAAAATATTATCCGGATCAATCACAACCAGCTCCTCTAACTCGTGGTGAGTTGAAAAGCGAGATCATAGCCGCTATTGATGAAGTTTTAGGCGATGACGCGAGTGTAGCTCTTTATGATAAACGAGATATTCAAGCAGTTACAGATGCTGCAAAAAAAGTGTTGCAGGTATCATTTAAAGGTACTGGTAAAAGAATTTTCTCAAAGAAGAACCTCGTTACTACGCCTGTTGGCCTACCGACAGATGCGGTGAAAGAGCAACTTATGGCAGCGGTAGCGTCAATTCCAGGCGATCATGTTGTCTTGCGTCATGGATCTGAGGATGCGCTTAAGCACGGTGTTGCGGTATTGATTAGTACATTAGAAAAACTTAAGTCATCTGAATGCAAAACAGCTGATTGCAACGATGAAGATGTGATTATTAATGCGCTTGCTAGGCATGTAGTTGTTCAAGAGGGCAGAGAAAAAGGGGTAGTTCGCGCGCCGTGGAGATAATGTCGCGGCCGCAGCTGTTTGTTGCTGGGCTGGATGCCGCGAGTGCTTAGCTGGTCGTTTCTTTATTAAAAATCTTACGTGCAATACCGGTGATTGGGTTGCAGCGAATGAGACGCCAAAAAATAATAACGCATGCCACGGGCAGCGCCCGTTCTTGGAATTGACGGTGTGCAAAACGAGTACACGTCTCTTCAAATAAACAGACCGGTGTGTTCCAGAAGCCGAGTTGTAGGCGGACGACGTGGAGCAGTGCGATGGCCAGCTGCTTGCCAAAACGATGGGAGTAAGTGACCGCTGAAATCAAAAATTTTAAACCAAAATTGTTCTTACTAACATCGTCCCAGCGAAGGCTGGGATCCAGCTCTCTCTTCATTACGCTTTAAAACGTTTCATGGTTGTAATCAAAAAAGTTTTAAGTTCTTCCTGCGATCGCTCTGTTGCTTGCGGATAACAAATGATCGCGAAGCGCAACGGTAGGCCGCCGAGGTTGTTCTCGAAAATGATGGCTCGCAGTTGTCTGCGTAGACGATTACGTACGCAAGCCTTGCCAACTTTGCGCGAAGTAACAATCAAAAACTTGCCATGTTCGACCGCCGGTTGTTCTGGTACCCGATTACGTTCGACCAAAAGCTTAAGACCACTGATTTGGGCTGCAGTTGATGCCTGCATAAAAAAGAGCGCTACCTCTTTTTTACTAAAAGAGAATAGCGCTCGAAATTTTGTCATCAACAACGGACTAGCGTTCCGATGATACGGACAATTTTTTGCGACCGACAGCGCGGCGAGCATTAAGAATCTTGCGGCCTTGGCGCGTAGCCATACGTGAACGGAAACCATGCTTACGTGCGCGTTTGATTCTGCTTGGTTGATAGGTTACTGACATCGCTGCTCCTGATTTGTATGTGAGGCAGAGCCTCTATAGATTTCTACGAGGCCATCATTTTACTTGATAATAGAGGAGAGCGCAAGTTAAAAAGGTGGATAAAAATGGGAAAGGCCGCAGCGAAAGCTGCGGCAAAACGCCATGAATGTCGAGTGTCTTGGTCGACTCAGTCGACTATGTGTGAAGTACAAGCTGCGCACTTTTGTTTACGACACCGGTTTTGTCCGGCGTACGTTCAAGTGAATGTGCAGGCGTGCCCCACGTTCAAGCGCACTTCCCATCATTTCGCCTCTCCTTCTTCCCTTTTTCAATATAATTAATTTCAGATTGAAAAATCAAGAAGTTTTATAAGAGAGAATTAGTGCGTCATTGCATGGATGATGTAGTTTAGGGTTTTTTCCCTGGTAAAGGTTTGTTGGAGCAGTGATACGTTAAAGGGGATGTTGAATTGGTCAAGACGAGCAATGACTGGCTTGAAATAGAGGAATTCGTGGAGTTTTTTGTTGCCGAAGAGATGTAAATAATGTTGTGCATCGACGTTTTCGCCGGAAATATCTTCCTGATAGGCGATCTGGTCGACTAAAATCTCTTCCTTGAGCTGTTTTTCTGCTAGAAGTTCAAGATGGTGGCTGAAATCTTTTTGTGCCTTGTATACGTGGTAGTCGGGCTGCTTCATCATAGCTAAGAGCAAATCTTCCTGGCGGCGAAGTACCAGATGCTTAGGGACTTCAAAGCGGTGCTTGGAGAGTAGGAGGTGAAAAACCTCTTCGATGGTGGAGCGTCGTTGCGATTCGTCGTTACGGAATGAAAACACTTCCATGAGTTTATTGTGAACTTCGCTTTTGTTCTTGAGCTTAAAATTGCCTTTAAAAAGATCAAGCGAGAGGTGGCCGCCCTTGACGATGTTTCTAATTGTTGCCTGAAAATAGTGGCGGTAGTTTTCGTACTCGTTCATGCCGTGGTCCATGTCAAGCAGGTTGGTGATGAATGTATCACCAACGCGCTTACCGATGAACAGATCACGCAGGACATCGATCCCTGCGTGTTGTTTTACATTGATCCAGAAATTTGATTCGATACGAGGTTCAAAAATCTTGCCGTCGACATCGCACAGCGACGTATCAAAAAACACCCAATCTTGTTCCTCAACTTTTTCGGCATCAAGGCGCTTTACTTCAGCAATTTCCTGATCTAAAAAATTAATGACTTGTTTGTCCAGGTCTTTGTATCGCTTACGCTTTGGTTGCTTGAATGAGAAGTTTCGCCACTCTTTAAGCTCTATGCTGTGAGCTAACGAGAGATCAAAGTTAAACGACCATGGGCCGTCGAGTGGGCTGCTAATTTTTGTGAGGCGTGGGTAGTTGCTGCTGACAATTTTGTTGCTTTGTAAATGCTTGCTAATCGTGTTAACGACAACGTGGCGAAGCAATAGATCATGTAATTTTCTGGTGATTTCGTCGCCAAGCGTTGCCTCTAGGTAGTCGAGTGGCACGTTTTTACGCTGAAATCCCTCAACCGGTTTGACGGAAAATAGTCTTGTGGTGAGCGATAAAAGGTGTGTGATAAGTTCCTGATTTATTGTAACGATAATTTTATCAACATGGGATGATGCGCGTTTGGCTTCGATGCTAACATACTGCGTTAAATTTGTTGAAACGGGTGATTGTGTCGACTCTACAGTGATCGGTACAACATTATTTAAAAAACGATCCATTTAGAACTCCTTCTCCTCACAACAGATTGCTCTAATCAAAAAGCAATTTGGGCTGAAGGTCAAGCTCTGTGTTTTTTAGCTGATGTGAGAGGTCTTGATCGAAGGAGATGGTGTGGTGAATAAGGATCAGCCCGCCGTCGCTCTACGAGCTATGGCGCGCAGCCATCGCTTTTCTTTGCCTGGCCTGCCAGCCGAAGCTCACTTGTGAGCGAAGGCTGGTGCAAGAGGGGGGACTTGAACCCCCATTCCCTTTCGGGAGCTGGCTCCTAAGGCCAGTGCGTCTACCAATTTCGCCACTCTTGCATATGTAGAGATCTGTGTTTGGGCTGTAAGGACTAGCCCGCCGTCGCTCTACGAGCTATGGCGCGCAGCCTTCGCTTTCTTTGCCTGGCCTGCCAGCCGTAGCTCACGTGTGAGCGAAGGCTGGTGGGTCGCCAGGGACTCGAACCCTGAACCTGCAGATTAAGAGTCTGTTGCTCTACCAATTGAGCTAGCAACCCGTGAAATCAAAGGATTTTAAAAGACAGGCTCTATTTTAACAAAAAATGTGATTAAGGGAAGAAAAAACAAAACGTTTTTTCTTCCCTTATTATTCGAACAGAAAAGGGTAGTTAGTTAGCTCTGATTAAGTGTGCTTCAGGAGCAGCAATTTGACAGCTACTGCGGGCTTCTGTGCGACAACTAGCAGCTTGGTACGTATGATTGCAGCGCTTTCCAGTCAATTGATGCGCCAAATTTTTCGGCTGCAGCGAGAAGTCCGTTGTAGGTTATTGTACTGTTGCCTGTAGGGGTTGTCGTTACACATTCTTCAGGTACTTCAATTGTGTACACAATGTGACGAGCTGTGCGTGAGTGTTTGTCATCGTAAGGATGTGTGGTATCAACATAATCACCTATATTGAAAATCTCTTGTCCAATCAAAGGATGATGAATTTCGCTGTGTCCAAAACCCAACGTGGTTTGATTTGTTTCTCCAAGCAACAGAACGTTGCAAGCATCTCTATGATGGCGCTGTAGGGATTTTGGGAGTAGTGGTTCGCCAGCGACCGCACCAGATGCAACGCGATCAGCAGAACTGTACACATTATAAATTTTTTGTACGCCGGTAGCACTTGGAACAACATCAGTTTCTTGATGCGGTGTGCCGAGAGTGAAAAGCTTGTTGATCATCGGGCGTGGCTGCGAGGCTTGCCAATTTTGTGCTAATGAATGCCATGCTTTTTTAAACCAGCCGGTAAAGCCACTATGTTTTGCTGCTAGTTCTAGATCAATTTGATGTAAAAACTTGTCCAACGCTTTTGATGCATGGTATGAAACAAGGCCGCCGTAGCTATGTGCTACAACGATGATCTTGTCATTGTTGGGAAATTCAGGATTGTATGTGTATGTTTGGCAAAATTTTGCAATCTGAAGTGCCAGCAAGGAGCCGGCAGCAACATGTTCTTCGTTTGAAGCACCAAGAAGTCTATTCTGCCTCCAGGTAAAGTGCTGGATATCATGGCCCTGCTCAACAGCAGCGATTTTAAGTGCTTCATAAAAATCACCTCCTGGTTTGTACCACTCGGTATGCGAGGCATTAAAACCATGAGTAACGAAAACGATTGCTTGTGTTGATCCGCAAAGTAGTACACTACACAGTGCTGCGGTTAATAAAGAAAGTTTCATAAGACCCCCACCCCGATTATTGTCATCCCAGTCTACAACTTGTCATTCCGGACTTGATCTGGGATCCAATCCGAAAACTAAACATTCATTTACCTTATCAGGTACGGGCTTCATGTACAAAAGGGGGAATTGGTTGGCTTTTGAAGGGGTTTTATTTCAGGGGGAAATAATTCTGGATTGGCTGGGTATGGTTTGAGGTCAGTATGTCAATACAGATACGAGGCGCTGTGTTTTACAGCGCCTCGTATCTGTATTATCAAAAATTATTAAGCAGTAAGCAGATCAGATTGATAGTCATCACCGCAGACGATGCAAAAGATTTCATCGCGCGGGCTAATGCCACGTTCAAGTTTGAAGGTGCTCAAAGTTTTACCGTTGTGAGCGGGAACGAGGCCAACTTTGTAGTTATGAATTTTCCCACCTGTTTCAGCTTCTAGTTGCGTAAGCTTTTCAAAGTGGGTGACCACGAGTGTGGTGCAGCGTAATAACTCAACAATCTTTTTTACAAACTTGTAAGCGGCAACTTCGCCTTCTGCTGGTTGCGTGCTGCGGAACAGCGAATCATCAAACAACGCAAACGTGGGGACCGTGTGATCTAGCGCGGTTAGCTCTAGAATGGCTTGGTCTGCGCGTATGATCTCAGCCAAGAACATTGAGCTATTTTCTGCCAAATTGTCCAAGATGTTGATGTACGTGATGATGCGATGAACTGGTGTAATAACAGCTTTTTTTGCAGCAGTAATTCCAAAGGTTTGTGCTAACACGAGGTTGACGGCGATTGCCTTGGTGACGCTTGATTTACCGGCCTTGTTTGGTCCGGTTATGACGAGTCGGTGACTACCCGTTTCTTTATCTAAAATAATAGAGTTTGCCACAGCTTCTGGTCCAGTGAGCTGCGGATGAATGAACTCTTTAAGTTCAATGTATGGCTGATTACCAGCCTTGTATTGTACAAATGAGTATTGATTATGTTGTTCAAGCAGTGTGCTCATGCTGAGCATTGCATCAATAGATCCTGCGGCAGCCATAATATCGTTGATCAGTTCCGCTTGTTTTCCAAATGACTCATAGACAGCTAATGTCGGTCCAACGCGAGAGAAGAGTTTGAGGTTGTTGGTGCCATGTGCGGCAAAATTTGGATCAAGGCTTTGTAACACTAATTCAGTATGCGTGCCGCAAAGTGAGATTAAAATATCAGCATTGATTGCTGCTTTCTGGATAGGCAGATTTGCTTTTGCCAAGAGGTCGCCGATGGTGGCGCTGGCTTTAATGCATGCATGTACGCTAATCAATTCTTGGTGAATAAGGTCAATGATGTCGGCTTTATATACCAGGTGGTCAACCATTTCTTTGATGTTGAACAGATGGAAAGCAAAGTGTCCGACTTTAATGATGTTAAAAAGGACTTTAGTTGATGGTGCGGTTTTATCGTCTGTTTTGAGTAAGCAATCAACGCATGCATGATCTTCTCCATGGTCATGATGGTGTTGATGGCTATGGTCGTGATTATGCCCACAATCATGATCATGGTCGCAGTGCGAATGATGAGCATGATCGTGGTTGGTTTGAGGTTCTATTCTTTCAGACAGGTAGTTGAGCGCAAAGTGCAGAATCATATGTTCGATTAACGGACCAAACAATGAAGCAAACTCAAAAAGGTGTAGAACATCAAGTGCGATTTGTGATTCATTAAGCCCTTGTAGTCTGCCCCAACGGAAATAATTCTTTTTCAATACCGTGGCAAGTTGTTCACGAGATGCTTTGTCGAAACAGCGTTGCAACGCATCTTCATGTTGCTTAATGATTACAAGCTGCGCTTGAATTTTTTTGCTGAGTTCTTTGTTCTGAAGTGCCATGACCAATGCTTGGCGAGCCTCCAGAGTTTCTATATCGGTTATTGGGTTGACGAGTAAGTTTTTAAGCGCCTGGTGACCAACTTTTGAGATGGTTCGATCGATGACAGGCATGATCCCGCCAGGTTCGCCGTTGTTGCGCGATACAAGCTCAAGATCAAGTGCTTCTATAGGGGTGATGACTGATGCTTGCGTACTACTGACAACGTTGAATAAAGTTACAAATAGTAATGAGGCTATTATTAGTTGCATGTTAATTCTTTCCTTGAAAAGATACCTGGCCTCCCCGTGTGAAGAGGAGGCTAATCGTGGCATAATTTCAGGGCTTTGTCATCAGCCTGGTCGTTTATTCCTGAATAATTTGAGGATGTGTCTTGCTGTAACCATCGAGGAAGTTTTGTGGCCAAGAAGCTTTACAATCGACAACATTGCCTAGGTGGTCAACCACCGGTTCAAACACTGGGTAAATCACGACGGAGGCCTTAACTTTACCAACCAGGTGTTCGCGGCACTCACGTAGGTAGCGTGGGTAGTTGGGGTTGCGGATTTTGGTGCCATAGGTGTCGATGAGATGAGCTACGCCTTGGGTATCGCCGGTCGATTTTATGTTTTGGACTTTGAGCATCAGTTCTTTGACGAGTTCTCTTGTCTTCTCGCGATCTTTAATTCTCAAGCCAAGTACGGTGAACTGTTTACCTTCTACTTCCAGTAGTTCTTCGACCATGTCAAGACCACCATGCTCAATAAGGTAGTTGGTGATGGTGCAGTTTGCCTGCGCATGAGCACCTGTGACTTGGGTGGCATTGTCACTTAACTGCATGAGGCGGCTTATGCCGGCTTTGGCCATACCGAGTGTGAGGCGATCTTGCAGTTCATCTTTTGACATAAGATCGAGCCATTTTGTCAAAAAGCCTGCTTGTAAGAGTGTATCGAGATGTTCTGTGCTGACATATAACGCAACAATTTCTGCACGCATCTCTTCAAGCGCACTTTCATAGCCACTTAAAAATTCTGAAATGTTTTTGTTAGTAACTGGGATGGTATCGCCAACCTTGTATGTCTTGCCTTCAATTGTCATGGTGTCGCCGGCTTTGAATGTGTGTGTTGCAAGTTTGCCGCTGGCGTGGCCGATGGTTTCATGCAGAATGCATTGGACATCCCAGACATCGTTGGAAAGCTTACCGTCTGGATCATGCTTTGCTGCCCACTCAGCGCGTTCTTTTAAAGCAAAGAGACGGCGTGCTAGGTCTGGTTTTAAGCGTTGCGCGAGGCCTTTGCCTGAAGGGTAAATGATCTGTTTTGAGCCGTGAGTTGCGCGAATTTCTTCATAGTTTGGTAGACAGTATGCTGCGGTGCATGATACAGGACCAAGGCCACCAGTACCGTACAGCTTGACGTTGATTGAAGCGTTTGGAATGGATGCGGTACCATCTTCTACGCCATCCCGTTTGAATTCTGACGGGAATGGTAGTGTAGCTTCAATAGCGGGCAGCAACTTATTGAGTGCAGAGATGTCCAGTGTCTTTACCGTTACTTCAGCTTGGAATGAAGAACGAACCCCTTTAGGGTCGTGGTAACATTCGATAAAGCCGAAGCAGTAATCAATGTTGCTGTTTGTTTTTAGCCATTCGATTGAGTGCTGCTTGAACAGTTCTTCGTTGCCGGTTTGCAGATATTTGATCATGAGCTCAAGACTGTTTGCGAAATGGGTATCGAATGTTTGTGGGTGTTGCAATGCAAGGGCATGTGCTTTCGTGAGCCAGCTGCATGCCTCACTCAGCTCATCATTGTAACGTTGTCCGACTGCAAACGCTTCAACCATTGGTACGCGCTTACCATCAACGACGTCAACAGAGAAGTAGGTGTTTAGGTTGCTACGCTTGTCGGCGGGGAGTGTTTGGTAGTCAGCCTCTGTAAATCCTTTGGCGTAAAAATTTACGGCGCTTTTTTCGATACTGCCGGGGACATTGAGTGATGGTTCTGTCTTTGCATCAAAAATAATAGCGGTATGTTCCGCAACAAAGGCTGCGTCTTCTAGTAGTTCTAGTGCGTTGAATGCAGCGATAACATTTTCTTTGGTGAGTGTCGTTAAGCCGATACGTGCAGGGGTGCGCTTTTCATCACCGTGTTCGCGTTGGAAGTATTGGCCATGGTTAGCGAGCAGATAGAGGAGGAAGTCCGACACTTCTTTATTAAATGTGGCTACATCAAAAGAGAGAGTAGTTGCTTGTAGGGCTTCTGCGTGTTGACGTAAAGTGTCGAATAGATTGATGAGGCGCAATCCATGGCGGTGTAGATGATCTATGTACACCGGCGTACAGGCCGCACCTGCGCGCTGAAGGTAGTACACCATAATGCGTTCTTGTGGTGAGAGTTTGTTGTAGGTCTCGGCGATATGTTCACCGAATTCAAAAGCCATTTCGTGGGTGATTGTGACATCTGATGGTGCTGGCGAAAGCATAGTGGAATCTCCCTGTTTAGTCTGTCCGCAGTGACCTGCAAAAGCAGACAAGGTAAAACATGCTGCTATGTGGTAAAAATTTTTACGCATTAGAACATCCTCTTCATTATCTGTCATTCCGGACTTGATCCGGGACCATCCTTTTTCTAAAAGTTGCTGTATAGCCTACCCGATGGTGTTAAAGAAGCATATGACATTTTTATTTTGTCGCCATCATTGTTTTGTTACACTGCTTTTGCTTTCATTGCAGCAGGAGATAAATCATGACCATGGAAAATCCATTTGAACTTCTTAATCTTCAAGAAGCGGCTGAAGATAAGGTTCATTCTTTTGAGCCTTCGCAGTTTGATCAGTACCTTGGGCAGGGGGCGATCAAAGAGAAGTTAAGCGTGTATGTTCAAGCAAGTAAAATGCGTGAAGAGGCTTTAGATCATATGCTTCTTTTTGGGCCGCCGGGGCTGGGCAAAACTACGCTTGCGCGTGTGGTTGCCAAAGAGCTTGGTGTCAACCTGCGCATTACGAGTGCGCCGGTGATTGAACGCACCGGGGACCTGGTGGCAATGTTGTCAAGTTTGCAGGCGCGCGAAGTATTTTTTATTGATGAGATTCATCGCTTGCCAAAAAATGTGGAAGAAATTTTATACACAGCGATGGAGCAGTTTGCTGTGGACGTGATCATTGGGCAGGGTGCTGGAGCTAAATCGATTCGTTTGCCACTGCAGCCGTTTACTCTGGTGGGTGCTACGACAAAAACAGGGTTGTTGTCTGCGCCGTTACAGACGCGTTTTGGGATTGTTGAGCGGCTTGATTTTTATACTGATGATGAGTTGGCGGCGATTACGATGCAGAACGCGGAATTTTTGGGGATGCCAATTGTGCCTGATGCGGCAGTGGAGTTGGGCCGGCGCGCACGCGGTACGCCGCGGATTGTTAAGCGTATTTTACGGCGCGTACGGGATGTTGCCCAAGTGTACAAGCATGCTGTTATTGATATGCAGGTGGTGAAATATGCCTTGCAGTTTCTTGATATCGATGAGCATGGGTTGAACAAAATTGATCGTCTGTATTTGACGATGCTCTTACATGATTTTGATGGGGGGCCAGCGGGTGTTGAAACGCTTGCTGCGATGACGGGGGAAGATCGCGATACGCTTGAAGATGTGGTTGAGCCCTTTTTGATTCGTAAAGGGTTTATTATTAAGTCGCCGCGAGGTCGACAGATTGCACCGAAAAAGATACTGTTTTTGCGCAAAAATATTTTGAAGGAAAACTTGACTGAGCAGCAATACCTGTTCAATGAATGATACTTGATTCAATTTTTTTAACTCTTGCCTTGAACTACGAATTCCTTTACGATTGGCATCAGTGTAATTTTGTTCATCTCTTAAACAGGAAGGAATGCGATGGTATTACAATGCCATGGCCCTGGAGGGGTGCCGAGCAGAGGATCTGGGAGGCACTTGGGTATAGTTCAAGTAAGTGAGTCCGTGGGGGGCTTTGTAGGGTTTAAAATTTCGTCGACCATTCTTGTGTCGACACTATCAAAACAGTGGTCATGCTGTCGCGCCATCGTGCATACGACGCTAGTTGCCACGTTTGCCGTTCAGGCACTAATTTATCATATGCGGTACAACAACGTCTCAATGGCGTAGTAATCCGTAGATACTGTCGTTCATTTAAGATTTGTGAAGTTGATTTAGCCAGGGATAGGCTATGAAGAGAGAAACGATTGTTTCGCTTGGCTTGGCGATGTTTACCATGCTTTTTGGTGCTGGCAACATTGTGTTTCCATTGGTTTTGGGAAGGCATTGTGGCGGCCATATTTGGTTGGCATTGCTTGGCTTCGCGCTGACCGCTGTACTGCTACCAATCTTAGGATTTGTTGCTACGGTCTTATGTGGTGGCGATTTTAGTAGGTTGCTCAAATATCTTGGTGATATACCGGGAGCGGCCATGGTTTTTTTGATCATGCTACTGATTGGGCCACTCTGTGCCATTCCGCGATGTATTTTATTGTCATATGGAACGCTGAGGTCGATTATTCCATCAATGAATATGGTTGCTTTTAGCTCTGTAGCAAGTGTGGTAGTTTTTGTTGGTGCTTATTGGCCAGCACTCATTGTCAAAGCATTTGGGCGATTTTTTGGGCCGCTTAAGCTTGCGATGATTGGATTTTTGGTATTTAAGTGTCTGACATTGCCAGGTGCTCCAGCTGTAGAAGCAGTGAGTCATCCGTTCATTGAGGGTCTGGTTGCTGGTTATGAGACTATGGACCTGCTTGCGGCGCTGGTTATTACCGGTTTGATGTCGATTTCAATGCCATGGATTATCTATGGTGATGATCGAACGGCGCTCAATGGGATTGTCAAAAAAACGGTGCAGATTGGGTGCATTGGAGGGTTGGCATTGAGTCTGGTTTATGCCGGATTTGCTTTGTCAGCAGCGCGCTTTGCTTCGGTGCTTGCTTCAATTGGATCTGACGAGTTATTGACGGTACTTGCTGTACATGTGCTTGGGGGGCATGGCCACATCGTTGCGACAACCATTGTCTTGGTGACCTGTTTGACTACGGCGGTAGTGCTTTCTGCTGCAGTTGCTCGCTATTTGGAGCATATGTTCAGACAGTATGAGTGGCCGTATGGTCGCTACTTGTTGGTGACTTGTTTGCTGGCAACCGGTATGTCATTTGCTGGCTTTGATGGGCTTACAAGGGCAGTAGAGCCAGTTGTTCTCATCTTGTATCCCGTGGTTATTTTGCTTGCCTGTGCAGTAATCGGCCTTAAGCTGCGTGTTCCTCGCGCCAAGCGCGACGAGCGCCATGTGGTAGATCGATTTTTTGGTAGCGAACGGCATCACGAGGTACAACAACGAGTGGCAGCGGCGCGGCGAGCGGCAATGCAGTCAAATCAGCGGCAATAGTTCCCTATTCAATTTGAATAATTTAAAAGATGTGGTAGAGTAGTTGCGTCGTTTTGGCGTAGCAATTGCAGCTGCACATCATGTTACTATGAGGATTAGAATGAAAACATCTAGAATAATATCAGCAGGTCTTGCAATGTTTGCAATGTTATTTGGTGCTGGTAATGTTGTGTACCCATTAGCATTAGGGCGTGACATTGGGCATCAAGTTTGGTTTGGATTACTTGGATTTGTCTTAACAGCGGTACTTATTCCGCTTATCGGGCTTGTATCAACGATGCTTGCAGAAGGTAATTATAAAATTTTCTTGGGAAGTCTCGGTAGAATTCCCGGCAATCTGATTATTATTTTTTGCATGGCGCTCCTTGGACCGTTTGGATTTGCATCGCGATGCATAACCTTGTCTCATGCGGCGCTTAAGCCATACGCGCCAGGCATGAGTTTAATGATTTTCAGTATGATTACGGCTGTGATAATTTTTGCATGTACCATTCGCCGCAACAGCGTGATTGACCTGATGGGCAAGTATTTGGGGCCGCTTAAACTGACGTTGCTTTTCGCTATCATTGTATTTGGACTTCTTAATCCTGTACCGTTTGTACAAGTTGGTTTGTCTGCGTCACAAGCATTTAGCATGGGCTTAGAAAGTGGCTTTGGTACGGGCGATCTTCTCGCAACAATTTTCTTCTCTGGACTGATTTTAGGCGGGTTGCGCTTCGGTATGGATAAAGATGAACAATTGTCGCCGCGTGATCTTGCAAAGATTGGCTTGAAAGCAGGGCTTATTGGTGGCAGCTTGCTTGGTATAGTGTATGCCGGTTTTTGTGTTGTCGCTGCCTACTGGGGATCTCAGCTGGTTGGTGTTGCCGATGCTGATGTGTTCTCGGTGCTCGCACGCATGATTCTTGGAGAAGCCGGCGGGTTGCTAGCTAACGTTACGATAGCGCTTTCATGTTTAACAACCACGATTGCATTGAGCGTTGTATTTGCAAGTTATCTCCATAAAGAACTTTTTAGAGAAAAAACTTCATACTGCAATGTGTTATTGCTAGCGGTTGGTCTTACGACGATCATGTCAAATCTTGGCTTTGCAGGCATCATGAAGATACTTCTGCCTATTCTTGGCGTAATCTATCCAGCTCTTGTGGTATTGGCGATCATGCATATGGTCTACAAGCTGGGTGGTGTGAAGATTATTAAGGTGCCGGTGACGCTCACCTTCATTTTCACTTTGATTCTAAAATATGTGATATAGCTAGTACAAAATAGTTTTGTAGAGACTTGGCCCAGTGGAAACGCTGGGCCATAATTTTTGGTTTTGCGTGTCCAGAATTTAGCGTTATACTGGGCGGCAGTGTTACGTTTTTTATTTTTGCGAGGAGTGGGCTATGTCCGGGCATTCTAAATGGGCAACGATTAAACACAAGAAGGCAAAAGAAGATGCAAAGCGTGGTAAGGTTTTTACCAAGCTGGTACGTGAAATCACCGTGGCGTCACGAGAGGGTGGCCCTGATCCGGATGGCAACCCGCGGCTACGCCTTATTCTTGAAAAGGCTAAGTCGGTAAACATGCCGGCAGAAAATATTCAGCGAGCTATCAAAAAAGGTTCTGGTGGTGTAGAGGGAGAATCTTATCAGGCCCACACGTATGAAGGCTATGGGGTGCATGGTACGGCGATCATGGTTGAAACGTTGAGTGACAACAAAAATCGTACCGTTGCGGATCTGCGTCATGTTTTTACTCGGATGGGTGGCAACTTGGCTGAAGGTGGTGCTGTTGCTTGGATGTTTGAACACAAGGGCGTTGTTCGCGGTACCTCAGCATTAAGCGAAGATGATTTGATTGAAAAATTGATTTCAGTGGACATTGATG
>JAHFBQ010000057.1:3138-8812 GCA_023249935.1 bacterium | reverse complement strand
ACCTTCAGGACTTCTAATTCCCCATGCTGTAGCCACATAGTTGTACACAATATCCGGAGCCACCGATAAATACCCTGCAAAAAGTCCCCATCTTGCCTTAATGTAGGCAACTTTTTTCTTATTTTTAATCGCATCAAAAATGTACTTTCCAGCATCTTCCACCGACTCAACCCAAAAACTTTTCTCATCAGTCAAATCATACGTCGCAATAAATCCAGGACGAATATCAGTTACGGTAATATCGATTCCCGTCTGCTCAAATGCAGATCGCATGCCTTGCATGTAGGTTGATTCAAAAGCCTTGGTTCCTGAATACACTGGACAGGCGGGATTGCCACGTACCGCATCGACTGATGAAATACCAACAAAATGCCCTTGCCGTTTGTTAACAAAATGTTCAAATGCCACCGATGCCATACGAGTAAAACCAGCAATATTCGTCTCGATGGTTGTTAACTGATCACGCAAAAGCTTATCCCAGTCATACTGAACAATCACCTCAGTGGAAACGTCAGGCCGCGAGTCCGCCCAAATCCCAGCATTCATAATGAAAATATCACATCCACCCATATCACTGATCAATGTCTTAACTGTATTCCGACACTCATTCGTACAAATGTCGCCAATTTTGAAAGAAAAATTTTCCCCAAGTTCATCCCGCAAAGCCTGCAACGCAACCTGGTTACGCGCTATTCCACCAACTTTATACCCTTTTTTACAGAATACTCGCGCCACCTCACGTCCCATGCCATGCGATACACCAATAACAATAACCTTCTTAATAGGAACGGCCGCCACAACAGGCAGACCAAGCAAACACAAGAGCGCCCCAAGCACCCAACGTTTCTTCATAAACCCTCCCCAAAACGTTTACATAGATGGGTATAAGTTTATCGAATGGTGCCTAGAACGCTCAAGAATACTGAATTATAGCTTATAATACCGCAGATACTTGGACTTGCTGCTCCTTAGATCCTGACATCAATAAATCTTGCCACTTGGCAATGTTATACACCTTGGTACAAATCGCATTGAATTCTATATCTTCCCTAAGCATTTGCTGTGCATAGACTGGAATATCATCTGGTCGCCCCTGCAGCTCCGGTGACACCAAGCAGAGCTTTAGCCCTGTACTACGCAATTTTTGATATGAAGTACGCTTAAGCGGTAAAAATGAAAAACAATCAACCCAAATCCATTGCACGCGATCTTTTACTGCAAAGACAGTATCCATGCCTTCAAATTCGGAATACCGAATTGCACTCCGCGTCTCCCCTTGTCGACTTAGGTTGATAATCATTGGAAAAGACGAATCCAGAAAGAAAAAATTTGCGATCCCATGAGCTTTTAATAACTCCAAAGCTTTCAGCTCAACACGCTCACTTTTAACATTCACAATCATTGTATTGTGACGATAACTCTTAAGATAATCTTCAAAGCTTTCACCTCCCTTAAGAGGATCATGCTCTAGAATCAGTTCAGTCCCAAAATCACGCAAATCGAGTTCAACACCAAATTGCGGTGGAATGTCTTCAAGCTGCGCCAAGGTGTTAATGCGATGAGCAATAAATTGCATACTCATTCCTTCTCATTTTTTGAGCCATTATGCACATGATTCCTCTTGATAATATCATATGCGGCCTCAACGTCATCCACAACCCTAAAGAGTTTTTCATCGCCCGGATCAATCAATCGGTGCACCTGCGCTCGTGTCTTTATCCAATCTAATAGTGGCTTCCAGTAGTCTGAACCAACAAGAACAATAGGATGAGGTGGCATGTGGTGAGTCTGCACAAGTGTGAGAATCTCTGCAAATTCATCGAGTGTACCAAAGCCACCAGGAAAGATTACAAATGCTGAGGAATAGCGAACCAAAAGCCACTTACGTGAAAAAAAATGATCCATAATCACACTTGTTTGCACATAGGGATTTACGCGCTCTTTATTCAAATGCATCAGCCCAATAGCAGCAGAAACCATAGGCCTACATTCTTTTTCAGCTGTAATTTGGCATTCTTCAAGATAGGTATACGCACCAAAATTTGCTGCCTCCATAATACCCGGCCCACCACCGGTGATAATCGAATAACCACCCTTAACTAACTTTTTTGCCAGCTGCGATGCTTGCTGCGCAATAGGATCGCCCAATTCAATACGAGAACCCCCAAAAATAGTTACCGCTGGTTGAGTAAGTCGAGTAAGCTTCCACATACCTGCTATGAGACGTCTACCTAAAACAAGAACCGACCTCATAAATTTTAGAAAATAAATAAGTCTTCGCCAGATTTGCATTACTTTTCCCTCTCATTTCCCGTAAATCATCCCAGCAATGGCATCACAAAACGCCACAGCTTGCTCAACTGACTTTTGATGAATGTTGCGGCCAATGGCAGCACCAGCAACTCCACCAACAGTCAATTGTTGTTGCAGCTCTCGCAAAAATTCTTGCGCGTCTCGCGATGCACCCCCAGAACAAATAACACCGGTATTGCCGGCCGCCGCAACTA
Source organism: bacterium (assembly GCA_023249935.1). Classification (GTDB taxonomy): domain Bacteria; phylum Babelota; class Babeliae; order Babelales; family RVW-14; genus CAMATL01. The sequence continues at coordinate 6,305 of JAHFBQ010000057.1, read as the reverse complement.
CTCGCTGCAAAAGAACCGCTGCTCCTTGTGGTGTAGTTGCAATCGGTGGATTGACTTTAACAAAATCTGCGCCTAAGCAATGAGCAACGCCAGCAGCCCCAGCAATGATATCAACAGTGCGTTCATTAACCACAGCCTTCCCACGCGGATATATCCACAACACCACAAGCATCCCCTGATGATGTGCATCCATAACTAACTGCGCTGCTTCACGCAACATTTCAGCTTCATATTCACTACCCAAATAAATCGTGTACCCAACACCAAGGATAGGAATATGGTACTCATCACGCATGCGTACAACACCATCCAATGAGACAAGTCTTCTACTTACCGGGTCATGCTGAGCTGTTGGCACTAAATCGGTTTTTGCATTCATTTTCGCAAGATAGGGAATGTTTGGATAAGCAGCCGCATAACGTGCAATAAGACCTGGCTGTGTTGCGAAGCAGCCAATACGTGCTTGACTGGCTATCTTAAATAAATGCTCTGGATGTTCAGCTTGCGGATCAATGCCAGTACCAAAAAAATCTTTATTCAGATGTTCTATTTTTTGATCACCAGCAAATAGAAAAAGCTTACCTGTTCCTGCTGTCATACGCTGCCAAGCTGCAACATAGCGCTCACGATGCGCTTGTGAAACCGAAAGAGGAACGTTTACCGCCGCCATTACTCATCCTTTCTATTGAATATGTGCTCCCTGAGCCAATGCTCCAGAAAAGACTTCGACTGATTCTGCCTGCAACCAAAGCTTGTCTTCGCCAATCCAGGCAATAACGTTGCCACCAAGCATCGCAATCGAAGTTTTGAAATTCGCTTTAATAAGGCCGCGTGAGAATAACAACCATAACGTTGCCGCAGCCCCTGAACTACAGGCCTGAGTAACACCACAACCTCGTTCATAGACAAGCAGATGATAAAGATCATCTCGATGACAATCCTGCCATACAAACTCAACATTGGTACGGTTTGGAAAGGCCGCATGACTTTCAAGAAGCGGCCCAAAACGATGCAAAAACTGTAGATCAGCAGAACGCATGACAATGAAATGAGGATTGCCCACAGAAACGCGAAAACCTTCAAATATTTCTTGCTCAACTTCGAGTGATAGCGGTTCTTCTATCTGCGGAGACTGCATTACTGTTGTTACAAGCCTAGATAACTCATGTCCTTGTCCCTTAGTTACTTCACAGGTATAGAGCCGCTGCCCCATTTTAATCGACAGCGATGCTGGCAATAATCGATGCACCACCAAATGATGTGCCACTGCCCGCAAACCATTCAAGCAGGTTTGCCCCTGTGAACCATCTGCATTGTATATCAACACTTCTGGCACACCAGCCTGCGTGTTGTTATGGATGACAAGGACACCATCAGCACCAACACCCATATGCCGCGCGCACACACGCACAACCCATGCCTTCCAACCATCATGCTGCAAGATTGAGTGCAGATATGATTCTGGCTTCTTGAACCAATCAATGATTACAAAATCATTGCCAAGCGAATGATATTTTACAAAATCACGCATCATGAAAGTTAAACAATGCGCTCTTGGCTATGCGGCGTTGACTTTACTGCCTGACGCGGCTCAGGCTGCTGCGCTATAAAAACTTTATTCAAGTAGGATCTGCCAGAATCAGCAAGAATTACAACAACAAGATCATTTTCAGTCAACTGCTGAGCGTATTTTAGCGCTACGTGCAAGACAGCGCCACTACTAATACCAACCAAAAGCCCATTTTCCTTTGCTACACGACGTGTCGTATTAAATGCATCTTCATCGGTGATAGGAATAACATGATCAACCACCGCTTGATTAAACGTCTCACTAATAACATCGATACCAAGACCCTCAACCGTGTAAGTCTTTGGCTCCTTGCTTGAATAAAACGAATTTGCAGCATCAACGCCAATAATTTTCACCGCAGGATTTTGCTCTTTCAGATACTGTCCAACACCAGAGATGGTACCGCATGTACCAGCACCAGCTATAAAATGGGTAACTTTTCCTTCAGTTTGCTGCCAGATTTCAGGCCCCGTGGAATAGTAATGTCCCATAGCATTTGATTTGCTGTAATATTGATTTGGCATAAAAGCACCAGGGATTTCATGCAGTAACTGCTCAGCTCGCGCATGATACCCCTGAGGATCGTCATGGTTCGCTGCATTTGGACAAACATGAACTTCTGCACCATAGGCACGAAGTATGGCGATTTTTTCTACAGCGGTACGATCTGGTACCGTAATGATAACGCGATACCCTTTTATTGCCCCAATCATAGCGAGTGCAATACCTTGGTTCCCAGAAGTTGCTTCAACAATAGTACCCCCTGGCTTGAGCTTGCCAAGACGTTCTGCTTCTTCAACCATGTATAACGCGGCCCTATCTTTCAAGCTGCCACTTGGGTTCATAAATTCAAGCTTGGCGAGTACCGTCGGCTTAACCGGAAGGTCCAAGCGTACTATCGGTGTATTGCCAATGCTTTCTAGAAGGGTCTTGAATTGCTTTTTATTTGCTTCCATGTATCACCTTTGTCTCTTTTGGTATTTTACAAAAATGTGCTCAAGTCTAGATCTTTTTTTGGGTTCTTACCACAGATTAACGTCACTAATTTTTGTACTTCTTGTAAAGATCTTGCTAAGCTTGTGGCCAAAATCGAAATCTAGCCAGAGGAAGAGCTATGAACGCCATTCGAGTACGTTTTGCACCATCCCCAACTGGGTTTATGCATCTTGGTAATGTCAGAGCAGCATTGATGAACTATTTGTTCGCAAAGCAGCGACATGGCACTTTCATTCTTCGCATAGAAGATACTGACGCGGAACGCAACTTTGATGAAGCAAAGCAACGCATAAGCGAAGATCTTGCATGGCTCGGCCTCTCCTACACTGAAGGTCCTGGTGTTGGCGGCGATTTTGGCCCTTATGAACAATCAGCACGCACCAATCTTTATGAAGAAAAACTTGCAGAACTTATCCGCATTAACCGCGCTTATCGCTGCTTCTGCACACCTGAGCAGCTTGAAGCCAAGCGCAAAGAACAACTCGCTCAGAGCAAGCCGCCCCATTACGACCGCACCTGCATGCGCTATCAAGGTTATTCAGTCAAACAAAAAATCGAAGCTGGTATGCCGTTTATCTGGCGCTTCAAGCTCAACGAACAA
>JAHFBQ010000057.1:0-3128 GCA_023249935.1 bacterium | reverse complement strand
AACGAGAGTATCGATTTCAACATGGAACATTTTTCAGATTTCGCCATCTCTCGTAGCGACGGATCATTTACTTTCGTCTTCGTCAATTTCGTAGACGACTGGCTCATGAAAATTTCACACGTCATCCGAGGCGAAGATCACCTAAGTAATACGGCGGTACAAGCAGCACTGTACGATGCCTTCATGGTTGACATGCCAATTTTTTGGCACCTCCCAATCATCTGCAACAGTAAAGGCGAAAAGCTTTCTAAACGTGATTTTGGCTTCTCGCTGACTGACTTGCGCAACGCTGGCTTTATTCCCGAAGCCATCACCAACTACCTTGCAGTCATGGGCATCTCCATCAGCGAAGAAGTTCAATCGCTTGAGTCCCTTACAAAAATCATCAATTTTGAAAAGTTTGGGCTCCATGGCGGCATTCATTACGATCTTGAAAAACTCACCTGGTTTAACCACAAGTGGCTTACCCGGTTGTCTTTAGATGAATTCATTGCTCGCTCTCTGCCATATCTTGAACAACACTTCGGCGAAGCAATCACCATCACTGACGGCGTTCGTCAAGCATTTGCATTGATCCAGCCAGAAACTCGCACCCTGGTCGAAGTACCAAAATTAATTGAATTTTATCTACAAGAACCAGAACTTGATTTTGCAACTCTCTATTTAGAAGTTGCACAAGACAAGGCTGAAAACGTCAAAAATCTTATCCACGCAACCTCTTGGCAAGAGCCAGCAACTCAAATGCTTGACGTCTATAAAGCGCAAGCAAAGAGCGCCGGCATCAGCACCAAAGAACTTTTAACAACCATACGCTTCTTGCTCACAGGCAACACAAAAGGCTTGGGCGTCATGGACTTATTTAAGTTGCTAAGCAGTTCCGTCATACAAAAGCGACTAACACCATAACCTTGTTGACTTTCCTTTTTCTATAAATAACCTGATGGCCAGTGAATCTGAATTCCAACCGTTATTGCGACATGATTATCACGAGAAAATCACATGGTTATCAGAAAAGCACTGTCCCTACTTCTTAGCCTTATTATATCTTTCACCAATAGAGTAATTCCTAGCTCTCCTCATTCTTCATCACACCAAAGTCCCTGCTCTGTTTTACATCTATTAGATATATCTGACACATTACAATTAAAAATAACAATCCCATCAAATGACTGGAAATCAGAAATAGACGACCGTCTTGAAAAAAATACTATTAAATATGTCCCCCTAAGCCGCGTACCGGGATTGGGTTATTCAGAAAAAATTATAATTGATGCTCAAGAGGGTCCAGGGTACTCCGCTGCAGAATTTTGCCAAAACGTACTAGACTATGTCTGTAGTACCTATTCACACAGAATAATAGAGGCATCAATAAGAGTAGTTAATGGTCATGTAATAGCAACAAAGTTAATCGTCGTGTATTATCTTCCCCATAAACAACACCGTGAATTATTTTGCATAGAATCCCATTCAGGCTCTCGAGGTTGTTCGGGATATCAATATGCAGTTATCTTATCGGAAGAAATGTCTGAATCTTTCGCCTTAGAGAGAATTCAAGCATTTGCCAGGACTAATGTTGCACTGGAGACGGTTCCTTATGAGCACTCTTCTTAACAAATCAAAACAAATCAAAATCTGCGGCCTAGATAGATAAAGAGCAACAAGCAATCGATTTGTATACAAAAATACATTCTCAGAGCTATGTTTGGTCAAAAGCAGTTGTTTAATTCCATACCAGAGGTGGAGGGAGTTATATGATTTTTTGCAAAACATCTTTCATAAAGCTAATGCGCATAGGTACACTTGGATTTGCTGTACTGTCTGGATATAGCATTGAAAGTTGTGCAGCAACATTCTTCTTAGAAGCCTCTTCAGCACTTCAAAGTACAGACACTCCAGGTGCGACGTACGGAGGAATATATCATTTTATAAACGAAGAGAGCCGCAATTCAGAACCTTATATCCTGAGAACTTGTTTCACAAAAGTAATATCTGCAAAAGATATAAATCAACTTAAGGATTGGAGAACTCAACCCATTGGCTCTGATCTTATTGTAACGATAGATGTCATAGTATTACCACAGACATGGAAGGAAGGCCGTGCAACGGCAGATATGTTGTTTCACGGTGCTTTACCCTCCACCGATAAGCTTGGGCAGCAATGGGGAAAGCATTGCATAGAACGTTCTCATTACTCTGACATAGAAGCATTCCTTCCTACGTCACCCGAAGAAGCCTTTACTCTCTACGCAGCATTGAATCATCAACTACAAATAACAGATAACGTTCCCCAAGTATTTTTTGATTATAAACGTTATTTCGTTCTAAACGACGATGGTGCCTGTTTTCGCGTTCGATTAGTTGGGATCTACAAAACTACAACAAACTCTAATGCTGTTGTGGAAGAGTTACGCGATTTTATCAGAAGACATATTAAAATTCAGCAAGTCGTACCCCCACCAAAACCAAAAAAGGACGGTTGTCCTTGTTTTATGCAATGATTTCTACAATGATCTAAGATGTCTCAATTCTTGCTTTCAACCGAAGAGGATTCTGAAATAGAGTCCTCTTTTTTCACAACTCTAGCAGCTGCAAACTTGCTTCCTGGATAGATAAACAATGCAGAGAAGACCGCTCCGTACCAGCAAGCACAAAAAATAATGCCAGCAGCTATAAGACCTGCAGCCCCAATTATTTGCTGTAGAAACAAAATAGAAAAAAGATTCAGGTAGATACCAGCAGCAACACTAAAAGTTATAATCCACCAACGTGACCACCCCTTGTTCTGTAAGTAAATCGCAAAATGATGTGGACTGCCCATATAGAACGGAATCCCCTTCCAGGTTCTAATCACTACCAAACAAGCAACCTCCACAAGCGGGATAGCGGGAATGATGAGTGCTACGTAGAGTGCCCCATATCTTATAGCGCTCCACTTAATTAGAAGTGGTACTGCGGCAAGAAAGCCCCCAATAAACAGTGAACCCGCATCCCCCATATAAATTTTTGCGGCCGGTTTGTTGTACCAAAAAAATCCCAAGAGTGCTCCAATAAAAGCAAGCAGAAGGAGCGATACTCCATATTGCCCCGCAAGCAGTGCCGCAATGCAAAATCCTGATGCTGCAACAATC
>JAHFBQ010000088.1 GCA_023249935.1 bacterium | reverse complement strand
GGGCGCTTGATAAAACCGATGATGAACTCATAGTTTTTCTTGAAGAAAAAAACTTTCACACACTAGCTCTTGAGGCTTTTAAAAAGATTCACCATAACGCCTTATGGGTAAAATTTGCTAACTATGACCTGATCAAGACACAGGTCGAACAAGATATGACACTGGCACGAAACATCATTGAAACTCTAGAAATTCTAGTACAACAACAAGCAAAGCAATAATACATGCAAGACACTCCCTCAGTTGAGTCTCTCTATATTCATTGGCCATTTTGCACGAGCAAATGCTACTATTGTGACTTTGTAGCACTTGAACAACACGCCGACTTTCAAGATGCCTACCACGACATCTTGATGAAGGAAATTGTTACGTATGCAAGCTCATTGACAAGCAAACCTGCAATCAAAACTATTTTCATCGGCGGGGGCACGCCAAGTCTCTACCCACCAGAAAAATTACAAGCGCTGTTTGACTTGCTACGTACATCGTTCGATTTATCAGTGACAACAGAAATTACGCTCGAAGCCAACCCTGCCGATGTAACAGAAGATCGCGCAGATGCTTGGGAACTTGCTGGCATCAATCGCATCAGCTGCGGCGTTCAAGTACTAGATGACACCGTGCTGCAAAAGCTCAATCGCAGACAGCGCATTGTAGACGTACAAAAAGCAGCCTCCATCTTGCCCAAATATTTTAGCAACATATCCATGGACCTTATTATTGGCCTACCAGGCGTAAGCAACGCTACCTGGACAAAAACTATTGAAACCATTTGCGCATGGCCAGTACAACATGTTTCAATCTATTTTTTGACCGTACATGAAAAAACCCCCCTCTACTATAAAGTAGCTAAGGGTGATTTGGTGCTACCCGATGAGAACGCCCTACTCGACCAATATGAAAAAACCGTCGCCTACGTAACTGGCAAAGGATTTATGCAGTACGAAATCTCTAATTTTGCCAACCCAGGTTTCACTTCTACGCATAATATTGGCTACTGGAATAGGTGCCCCTACAAAGGATTTGGCATTGGCGCTGCATCGTTTGACGGCACCAGAAGAACCGTTAATGACAAAAACTTGACGAGATACCTTGATAATGGGCAGCATGGAACGTTCACCCCCCTAGAACAGGAGTCCCTTACTCCCCTCCAAGTCACGCTAGAGCGCGTTATGCTCAGCTTACGCCAGGCAAACGGGATGCTCTTGCATGACATGGTATACTGTGTTGGGACTGAACGAGAAAAAACACTACTGGCATCCCTTGCTGAACTAGAGCAAGCTGGCTTGTTACGGATAGAAAATAATCGTGTCAAGCTCACTTTGCGAGGCATGATTCTTGAAAATGAGGTTGTACTGCGCTTAATTTAATCTTCCTTTACCAAAATTTTTGATATACTACTGCTTTTGAAAATGACCAATCATTATATAGATCTGTTTTCTAAGTGAAATTCGAGGTTTTATGGCAAAGCACGTTGGCGTAAAGTTACCAGATGATCTAGTAGAGCTTCTCAGAAAAGAGAATTCGCTCGCTGTTTTGGCAACTTTCTCTGAGAAAGGTGTACCAAACACAACGCCTATTCAGTGCGTGTATCCAAAAGGCAATGAGAGTCTTTTGATGAGCATTCACAAAGAACATACCGGTTACCTAAACATGGTCTGGCAAAAGAAGGTAATGCTCTGCTTCCTAGGCGAGAACAACGTTGCATACAGCGTTCTTGGCCGAGCTGGCGTCGTACGCGCACCATCGCTTGTCCATCCACTCATGAACGTTATTCGCATCGATATCATTGATATCAAAAGTGATCGTTCGATTCTAACTCAGGTTGAGCATGGTGTGAAATGGGGATACACATCTCCAGAATCTGAAGAACTCATCAAAGCATTATTTAAAGAATTACGCGATTTGGCGAAAACGCTGTAAAGCTGTAAAGCTACGGAGAGAGGGAGTTATGAAGCAGCTACAGGTGCTACTGTTAGGGGTAACGACACTTGTTATAATGTGTCACATATCGCTTTTTGCCATGCCCGGGCTTTCTCGGGCAGACGATGATGACGAAGAAGCACAAACTGCAGCACCCCCAACTCCTGTAGCAGCGCAGGTCTCAGCCCCAAATAATCTGGCAGGAGTGGCCGTTGGCGCACCGACGAATAAGTCTGCAGACAAGATCGGATCGGTTGAGTCTTTTTCTACTGAAGGCCCCAACACCGTTGATCAAGACGATGCCAAAATCGGCACTCATGGCAACTGGGTAAAGAAAAAAGACTTTCTCATGCGCTCGTTTGATATACAAAAAGAGATTAGTGCCTTAGCCGCCAAGATTCAGGGTTATCAGAGCGTCTACCAACAAAAATTTAATGCTATCGACCAAACACTAGATATTTTCTACAGAAAGCTTGGGCTTGAACAAGGAAAAGTTGAAGAACTTTTTTCACAGCTTGAAGAATATATAGAACAAAAAAGACAACGCCGAATTGCCCGATTCAAAAGAGATATCACTGAAGTTCGCGAACAACAAATGGCTATCGAGCAACTTGAAGAGACGCTCAAGACAAATAAAGAAGAGTTGACTCAACTTAAAAATGACATGAAGTCTATTGAGGATCTTGATAAATCGGTAAGCGCTCGCGTACAACGAGCTGACGAGCAAATCGCTACAGCACAGCGCGAAGCAATACGCAGTCAGAGTATTGTTCAATCAATGTGGGATATGCTTGACGATAAGCTTGCCAAAGCTGCTTATTTTGAACTTAAAGATGGCATTCTCCGTCGCCTACAAACAATCGATTCATACCTACAGCAAGAGCTTTTAGGTGATCTTGAAAAAGTTGCTGGTTCGATTAACGCACAAATTACAAAAGCTCAAGAATCAGCTAAGGGATTAGAAGCAAAAGGCTTTTTAATTAATGACCGCAGTAAACGGCTTGATGAGCTCAATCTTAAAAAAGGTAAAGAGGCTCAGCAACTTCTTGAACAAGAACGACAAACACAACGGCGCGTAAAAGCCAGTGAGAGCAAGGGATTTTTTCAAAAAATTTATGGTGGTATTGTAGATTTTATTGTTGGAATATATCGCTTTTTTGCCGGCCTTTTTGGTTACGGTGAGCCGGTGGTAAAAGCAAGAGTTCGCCAACGCCCAGCTGCCGAGCAAACACCACTACAAACGGTTCCAGCTCCCGGCCCAGTAACACAACCGGTGCCTCAGCCAG
>JAHFBQ010000087.1 GCA_023249935.1 bacterium | reverse complement strand
GTTCCTCGTCTGGGAGTTCTGCGTGTAGTGATTAAAGGTAAGTCTTTTTTGCGTTACCAGATTAGGCGTATTATTGGGTACACTTTGGATGTTGCCAGGCGGCCTGAGTTGCCAGTACACTACCTGGCAGAGGTTTTACAGAGTAAAAATCCGCAACAAAACCTTTTTCAGGCTGATGGGAAAGGGCTTTGTTTGCGTAAGATAATCTACAAAGGTACCAATGAAAGATTTTTTTAAACGAGTTTTTACATGGTTGTTACTAGGTGTAACATTTGGTGGCGCTTACTTGCATTCAATGTTGCTATTCATGTTACTTTTATTAGGAATATTTCTCATTGTACTGTTGATGGAGTGGCCGGGGCTTGTGCCGCTAGAGGGTCTTGAAGCGGTGCTGCTTTCTTTGCTCTATCCTGGTTTGCCCATGATAGGGTTGCTTACTTTGCATGGTGTTTTTTATGCAACCGATTTTTATTTACCGCTCTATCCCTTTGCGGTTGCTTGGACGGCGGATACCTTTGGCTATCTCGTAGGTAAGATTTGTGGCTGGCACAAAATTTATCCAAGTATCAGTCCTGGTAAATCGTGGCAAGGACTTGCTGGTAGTGTCGTTGGCGTTTGTTTACTAAACTGGTTTATGTTGCCAAAGCTCGGAGCAAAATTTGCTGGCATAGTTAGTATTAGTCCATGGTGGTTGTCCATCGCGTTCTCAACAATACTTACGGTGATTGCATTTTTGGGTGGCCTATTGTTGTCTATACTTAAACGAAGCAAAAATCTTAAAGATGCTGGTACTCTACTGCCAGGACATGGTGGTTTTTTAGATAGATTTGATTCAGTGTTTGCTGTTGTACTTGTTGTTTGGATTATGTTGCTCATAAAATAATTCATTGGTGTGTAGGAGTGTTATGTGTCCACGACTTTTTACAATTTATGGTCCTATTGCGATACAGAGTTATGGTTTTATGATCGTTGTAGGGCTGCTTGTATTCCTTGGTCTCACCTACTTTCATCCGCGTCGTGCCAAGCTTATGACAGGGGATACGTATATTAATGCTGTATTCATTGCCCTGCTTGTTGGTGTGCTTGGCGGCCGTACGTTGGGGGTGATCGCCGATTGGCCATCGTTTAGTGCGAACCCTATAGAAGTTTTTTACCCATGGGTAGGTGGCTTTGTGGTTCTGGGAGCTATTTTGGGCATTGTTACTGTTATGCCGATTTATTTATGGAAACACAATATTCCTGTATTTGAAACACTAGATTTTGCCGCTGTGTACGCGCCACTGATGCAAGCAATTGCGCGCTTTGGGTGCTTGTTCTCTGGTTGTTGCTATGGTGCTATTGTTTCCTCGCCGACGTGGTTTACTGTCACCTTTACTAATTTAGAAGCGCATATTCCACAACATTTATTGGGTGTGCCATTATTGCCTACGCAGTTATTTGCGGCCATGGCATCAGCGTTCATCTTTATTCTCATGTTGTTGCTGCGCAAAAAATTTACCTATATTGGACAGACTGTATTTTTTTATCTACTCAGTGAGAATGTTGCCAGGTTTGGTGTTGATTTTTTTCGTGGAGATCGTGGTACACTTAGCCACGTTTTATGTTTTGATCTGTCGCAATTTCAAATATATTCGGCAACATTTTTTGTAATATGCCTTATTGGATTCATAGCTGTCTCGCTATATGGGAAGAAGGTTTACGTCGATTAATGGATCTTTTTACCTATCTCAAGAATGCCCTACCAATTTTGGATGTGGTGCAGGATTTTGTACAAGTTCGTCCCGCTGGCAATTATTGGAAAGGTCCATGTCCTTTTCACAACGAAACAGATGCTTCGTTTACCGTAAGTCCTGATCGACAGATTTTTTATTGCTTCGGTTGCCATGCGTCCGGAGATGTGATTGCGTTTATCGCTAAGCGTGAAAAACTTTCTCAAATTGAGTCTGCAAAGTTTATTATCGATCGATACAACTTGGCAGTTCCGCAAGAGGTTTTGAAGGGGGCGCAGTCGTTACAAGGATTTGATGCTGATGAGCGGAATCGTTATTACTTGGTGTATGAAAAATTTGCACAGTGGTGTAATCATACTCTAAAGAAAAATGCGGCCGCTTATGAGTATGTGAAAAAACGTGATTTGACCGATCTAGTCATTGATCAGTTTGTCATTGGGTATTTTCCAGGAGGGCTGCAACCGGTGCAACAGCTTGTTAACGCTATGGCCAATCAGGGGATCATGGTAAAAGATCTAGTTGGGTTTGGGTTACTAGCTGAAAAGAAAAATTATTTTTATTCGCCGTTTGAAGAACGTATTCTTTTTCCTATCAAGGACCAGATTGGGCGTGTTTGTGCGTTTGGCGGGCGTATTTTTAAGCAAGGGGATGAGCGGGCAAAATATTACAACAGCAAAGAATCAGACTGGTTTATCAAGGGTAAGACTTTGTATGGCCTTGATGTGGCAAAAAAAGCTATGCATGATAGCGGAAAAGCCTTTCTAGTAGAAGGATACATGGACTGTGTGATGATGGTGCAGCATGGATTTGTTGCGACGGTTGCTACGCTTGGGACCGCATGTACCCAAGAACATCTTAAATTGCTTTCCCGGCATGCTCAGACGTTGTATGTGCTTTATGACGGGGATAATGCAGGTCAGGCAGCTATTTTACGTATGACCGAGCTGTGCTGGGAGGTAGAAATCGATCTTATGGTTGTGATGTTGCCGTTCAAAGAAGATCCAGCCTCTTTTTTGAGTAAGGGAGGGGATATGGCCGCTCTCATAGCTAAGGCTCAGACAATCGTTAACTTCTTTGTTTCGACGTATGTAAAAGATTTTCGTCTTAAGCCTCTAGCTGGAAAACTGGCAGCTATTCATAAAATTTTCGACGTCCTACAGCGGATAAAAGATCCTCTTAAGCGCGATTTAATTGTTCAGCAGGCCGCTATGGATATTGATTTACCATTCCAATCGCTCAAAGAAGGGCTTGCTCATTATGTTCGGACATGCGCAGGTCGTCGCTATGGTGAATCTGTGCAGGCAGAGCCGGAGGCTGCATCTACCATAAGTGATTGTGATGCATCTGAACTAGAACAAAAAATTTTGTATGGTATACTCACGAATCTGTACGAACCGCAGTTCTTTGTTGAGGAAGAGCTTTTAGGTTATTTCTCATTGTTTGTTCAGGGCATACTTAGCAAGGTTTTTTGTTATGGTAGTGACCGTGGAC